>WRLM01000001.1:0-300000 GCA_009777615.1 Candidatus Methanoplasma cognatum | reverse complement strand
GTCATGGGGGCATACCCGCCCCGCTGACCTCCAAATCCTTATTTCTTGTTTCGGGCCTTTGCGTTATTGCTGCAGCCTGTATCTGTTGTATACGTATTCCTTTTCCTCGGGCGGCCCTTCGGTTGCCTGTTCCATCTGGAAAGTCTGCTCTTCGGCCTTCTGTTCTTTCTCCGCTTTGACCTTGAGATCCTCTTCGTACTCCGCGCCGGGGCAGTTCGACCTGAGAACACTCAGGGCATCCGGTTTATCTATTGGGGATATCGAGACCTTGCCTTCCTCGCCGTAGAAAATGCATATCCTGTCCGTAGAAAGGACGAACATGCCCTCGCTTATCAGGCCTTTGTTGGTACTGATTATCTTCTTTACCGACCCGTACGGTATGTCATACGTTTTGAGGGCTCCGCGGATCAATATCCTTTCATCGTCCAGTGTGTACACCGTCTTTGCCACGACAAGCAGGGAAACTAACACTATCAGCAGGAACACCGCCAGTATCGGGATAAGCAGTCCTCCTGTGGACCCGACCACCAGCGTCCATATCGCGAATATCGCCACTATCAATATAATCAGGATCAGATGTGCCCAGAATATCCATCCTATGTTCGGTTTGTATATCTTCTCCATAGGGTGAGATACGTGTTTCTGTAATATATCTTATTCGGACAAAACCCTGCATCACCGCAGTCAGAGCGAGGCCGCGTCCGGGTCAGAGGCCGCAGCTGCGGCAGTCCTGCCGCAGGCAGATCTCGTTGCGTATCTTCCATTTAAGAGCCCAATATTTTATCTGCTTGACCGCTTCCACCAGCTCTTCCCCCGCCTCGGTCAGCCTGTACTCGCTTTTTATCGGGAACGCCGAAGCATCGACCCTCTTGGAGACGAGCCCCTCCGCCTCAAGATCCTTCAGCCGCTCCGATAATACTTTGGGGGTGATGTCCTTCATGGATTCGCGTATCGCCGAGAACCTTTTCCATTCCTGCTCCCCTTTGCGCAGTTCAAGAAGTATCAGAATGGTCCATCTCTTGGCCAGATAATCCATCGTTTTGTACAGTGTGCAGTCATGGTTCATGATATACTTTTAGAAACTCTCCGCTATTTATAATTTAGTATCATATTCATACTTAGTATCAAAAGTAAATAATGGTGATACAATGAATTGCAGACAATGTGAAGAAACAATAAAGGCCGCCGGGTGCACCAAAAAGGGCGTCTGCGGCAAGACCCCGGAGACCGCGGATCTGCAGGACCTCCTGATCTATTCGCTGGAAGGTCTCGCGATCGCGGCGAAGAAGGCGAAAGACGACGGAAAGAAAGTGGACAAGCAGATAGAGCACATCACGGTCTCATTGTTCTCGACGCTTACGAACGTTAACTTTGACAGCGGATACTTCGTAAAGATGATCGACCGTTCCAAAGAGCTCATCGACGATACAAGAGGATGGATCAAGAAGACAAAGTACGGCGCGGACTGCGCCGACTACGACTATTCGGAAAAGGCGCTCAAGGCGAAGACCGTCGGCATCGATCAGCTTTCGCCGAACGAGGACCTCCGCTCTCTGAAAGAACTGCTGCTCTACGGACTGAAGGGGCTGGGCGCTTATTACTATCACGCCAGGGTCCTGGGGTACAAGGATGCGGAAGTAGAGGACTTCATGATCAAAGGCCTCATCTCTCTGTCCGAGGATCTGTCTTCGGAAGAGCTGCTGCCGATCGTTCTGGAATGCGGAGCCGCCGGAGTGAAGTGCATGGCGCTTCTGGATAAGGCGAATACCGAGACCTACGGCGTTCCGGAGATAACGGAAGTGAGCCTCAGGGTCCGGAACAATCCGGGGATACTCATCACCGGCCATGACCTGAAGGACCTGGAGGAACTGCTCGAGCAGACAAAGGGCAGCGGCGTGGACGTGTACACCCACGGAGAGATGCTTCCCGCGAACGCATATCCGCGGTTCAAGAAGTACGACAATCTGGTCGGGAATTACGGCAACGCATGGCACATGCAGAAAGAAGAGTTCGATTCCTTCAACGGACCGATACTCGTCACCACGAACTGCCTGGTTCCTCCCCCTGGATCATATTCAAAGAGGCTGTTCACGACCGGACCCGCCGGCTTCGGCGGCATAACGCATATCCCTCAGAAGAACGGCCGCAAGGATTTCTCCGAGATAATAAAGCTGGCGAAGACCTGTTCGCCGCCTAAGTCCATAGATGACATCAGCATCCCGATAGGATTCGCGCACGGTACCGTCCTCAGCCTGGCCGATAAAGTGCTCGGCGCCATATCTTCCGGGGCGGTGAAGAGGCTTGTGGTGATGGCCGGATGCGACGGAAGGAGACCGGAAAGGAAGTATTACGCCGAGTTCTCGGAGGCGCTTCCGAAGGACACGATAATCTTAACTGCGGGATGCGCCAAATACAGGTACAACAAACTCGGATTGGGGGACATCGGCGGCATACCCAGGGTGCTGGACGCCGGCCAGTGCAACGACTGCTACTCCCTGGTGGTGGTCGCGCTCAAGCTCGCCGAGGCCACCGGCCTGTCGGTGAATGATCTTCCGCTGTCGTTCAACATCTCCTGGTATGAGCAGAAGGCCTGCCTGGTGCTTCTGTCGCTGCTGCATCTTGGCGTGAAGGACATCATGATCGGTCCGACCCTTCCGGAATTCGTCTCGCCCAACATACTGAACGTGCTCGTCGGGACCTTCGGTCTTAAGGGCAACTCCGCCGTGGCGGAGGATATGAGGATCCTGAAGATCGAGTGACCGGCATAAAATGAAACAACTCCTCCGGAGGTGTGCCGCGCCTTTCGGCGCCGCACCTCCGGAGAAAAAATGGCTGGTCGGGCGATCCTCATTTGCCCTGATCGGCCTTTATCTTCTCTTTTACGCTTGCCTTCGGGTGGATCTCCAGACCGCCGCTGTATTCGACCCTTTCCACAGTGCAGCCCGCCCCGATCGTAACGTTATCGCCTATTACGACCTTTATCTTGGACCGCTCTATGTCGATATCGTCGCCCTCTATCAGTTCCGCACGGAAGTACCTCGTGCTTTTGCCGTGGTAAATGCGGATCCTGCCTCCCACTACCTCTTTGACCTTTGACGAACCGTGGAACTTCATGTCCAGCGTTCCGACGTTGAACGTTCCGTTCACTGTCAGGGCGCCGTTCAGTCTTGCGTTCTCCGCCGTCAGTCCTCCTGCTACCGTCAGGCAGCCGTCCAGGTCCAGGTCCTCCGTGTCCATATCGCCTGATACTTTGCAGACACCGTCTATCTCCGCCCTCCCGCTGATGCGCACATTGCCTTTGAAACGGCATGTTCCGTTCAATTCCATCGTATCGCATACGAGATCGCCTTCGACCGACGATATGCCGTCCATTCTCACTTCTCCGAAGGTCCCTCCGGACACCTTGCTCTTTCCGTTTATGATCAAATCATTCATGATCTTCCGCTCCTTTCTTCAACAATATCTGTGCTTTGAATGCCGCGACCATCTGCGGCATGCTGACCTCGAAAATAAGTTTGGACGATGTGTCCATATACGCTTTTGAAACGTCTGGCAGTATTGCGCAGAAGGCGACCCCCTGTTTCCTATAGAGCCTGACCGTGCTCTGCCGCAAAGCTTCCCTGTCATCGACGGCCGCCATGTTATGCATCATGGTCTTGGCATCTTCCATGGAGAGGTCTCCATCCTCAATCGGTCCGTCGAGAGAAAATACAATCAGCGCTCCGTCGAAGTCCATCGTCCCGGGAAAGAACTGTTCCGCCGCAACCGCCGCGGCCTCCGATATCAGACCTCTCCGCTTCATCTCATCCATAGTGATGTTGATCTCCGCGGGGACCCCTGACAGGATCTTCGCCAGGTCGTCGAGGGACGTCTCTTCCTTGCTGTTCAGTATGCTGTCTACCCTTTCCAGGATCAGGTCCCGCGG
This sequence comes from Candidatus Methanoplasma cognatum, assembly GCA_009777615.1. Taxonomy (NCBI): domain Archaea; kingdom Methanobacteriati; phylum Thermoplasmatota; class Thermoplasmata; order Methanomassiliicoccales; family Methanomassiliicoccaceae; genus Candidatus Methanoplasma; species Candidatus Methanoplasma cognatum. The sequence continues at coordinate 296,075 of WRLM01000001.1, read as the reverse complement.
GAAGAACGTCTCCTGCCCCGTGAAAGTGGATCTTCTGATGAACCACTCGTCAGGTATCAGACGCTTCCGTTTCCAGCGGTAAAGCGTACCGTATGATATCCCCTTGAGCTCCAGCAGCTCTTTTTTGGATATGAGGTTCTCATCCATGTGTTTATCTCCGCTTTGTAATGTAACACTGTTACACTAACTGTATGATTAGTGTACGTATATATAAATATTTCTGAAAATAACGTAACAGTGTTTTATTTACCCCCATAATGCTCTACATTCAACGGCCTCTGGGCACTGAATTCCCGTAAAGGATGCGGGAACGTGCGGCGTGATCCGCCGACAGAAAAATAGATATACTATGCTACGTGTTAGCACGTAGCACGGTGATACCGATGTTTGGAAAGAACATACGTTTGGAAAGGATAATTGACAGAGAGTCGGGGAACGCGGTCATAGTGCCGATGGATCACGGGATATCCATAGGTCCTATCAGCGGCATAATAGATATGAAGACCACGGTGAACGCCGTGAGCACAGGCGGCGCAACCGCCGTCCTTATGCAGAAGGGCCTCATACCATACGGGCACAGGACCGCCGGGAACGATGTGGGGCTCATACTCCACCTTTCCGCGTCCACGATCATGGGTTCCACGTCCGACTTCAAAGTGCTGGTGTCAAACGTGGAAGAAGCTCTGAAGCTCGGGGCGGACGCAGTGTCCATGCATGTGAACCTCGGCGCGGACAGCGAGCCTCAGATGCTGTCCGACCTAGGTAAGGTGTCGAAGGACTGCGCCGAATGGGGAATGCCGCTTCTGGTGATGGCATACGCACGCGGGCCTTCCATCAAAGATCCGTTCGATTCGGAGAAGGTAGCCCACTGCGCAAGGGTGGCCACGGAATTGGGCGCGGATCTGATAAAGGTCAACTACACAGGGGACGTTGACTCATTCAGGGACGTTACAAAAGGCGCGCTGGCCCCAGTGCTCATCGCAGGCGGCCCGAAGATGAGTTCGGACATGGACATACTGAACATGGTGCACGATTCCATGGAGGCGGGAGGAAGAGGAGTTTCCATAGGAAGGAACATATTCCAGCACAAAAACCCCCGCGGAATGACCGAAGCGATATCCGGGATCGTCCTGAAAGGGATGAGCGTGGAAGAAGCGTCAAAGCTCCTTAAGTGATGCTCATGAAAGAGATATGGATGAGGGCGGATGCGCCTGACGATGCTAACGAAAGAAAGAGGATGCTGATATCCGGATTAGAGAGCGGGATAGGTACGTTCATAGTACGTCCGGGCGACGAGAGCTTCTCATCGCTGGGGAAGGTCAGACTCATATTCAGCAAAGACGGCATACTGTCCGGCGATATCCAGGGAAGGATGGTCGGCATAGCATCCCCGGAAGATCAGGCGGACGCCATGGACCTCTGCGGCAGGGAAGATGTGCTTGTGGTCTCGACGGGCGACTGGTCGGTCATCCCCTTCGAGAACCTCATCGCCGCATCGTCCGGAAGGACGAAGATAATGGCCTGCGTCTCATCCTCCGAGGATGCGGAACTGTGCCGGAACATCCTTGAGAAAGGCACCGACGGCGTTGTCGTGGATACGGACGACACGGATGCAATGAAGAACATATTGAAGGAAGTGAGTACCGCATCGGACCTGGGGCTAACCGCTATTGAAGTTATGAGCGTGAAGAACATACTGACGGGGGACCGCGTCTGCATCGATACCTGCTCAAAGATGGTCCCCGGAGAAGGAATGCTTATCGGGTCGCAGTCCTCATGCTTATTCCTGGTCCAATCGGAGAGCGAAGAGAACGGATACGTGGCGGCGCGCCCGTTCAGGGTGAACGCTGGCGCCGTGCACGCTTATATCATGGTGCCGGACGGCAAGACGAGGTACCTCTCGGAACTGCGCGCGGGAGACGATGTTCTCATAGTCGGCAGGGACGGGAACACAAAAGCGGCATCGATAGGACGCTGCAAGGAGGAGGTCAGGCCTATGCTTATCATAACGGCATCGCACGACGGCAAAGAGTACACCACGATACTTCAGAACGCCGAGACCGTTAGGCTGGTTACGCGTGGAGGTTCCACGGCTGTCAGCGAAATAAAGAAAGGGGATGAAGTACTTGCCTACCTAACAAACGGCGGAAGGCACTTCGGAATGGCAGTCGATGAAAAAATAAAGGAAATCTGAACATGCCCATCATCAACGAAGCGCCGGAAGAGGGGGGGTACCGGATGAAAGACATAGAGTCCATGAAGGAAGAGATCGAGGTGATAGACTCCATGATCGTCAAGCTGATGATCCAGCGCAGCGACATCGCCAAAAGGATCGGCGTTATGAAAAACGAGCTCGGAATCCCGCTCAGGGATGAGGATGCAGAGAAGAAAGAGATCGAGAGGTGCCGCACGATGTCCAAGAACTCATCGCTGCCGCAAGGCGCCTCCGAATCCATCTGCAACGTGCTGACGGCCAGCTCCGCTGAGCTCCAGTCCACTGCGATAATAAAATGGTGCCAGAAGAGAGTGACCATCATCGGCGGCAACGGGCAGATGGGGCGATGGATGAGAAGATACTTCAGGAGACGGGGGGCGGTTGTGAACATCGTCGACGTCTCCGAGGGCAGTATGGAGGATGCGGCGGATTCGGATGTCGTCGTCATATCGGTCCCGATATCATCCGTAGAGTCTGTCCTGAAAGCGGCGGATGCCATTTGTAAAAAGGATGCTCTGATCTTCGATATAGCGTCCGTAAAATCCTCATTCACTGATGATCTCAGGAAGATGGCCGAGCACAGGAAGGTCTGCTCGGTCCATCCGATGTTCGGCCCCTCCGCCGCATCGATGTTCGATCGGAGCGTGGTCATCTGCGACTGCGGATGCAGTAACGCCGCGGATGAGGCAGCGGAACTCTTTAACGACGAGGGATCCAACATAATAGTCACAACTGTCGAGAGGCACGATGAACTTATGGCTTACGTATTGGCGCTCGCGCATGCGTCCAATGTTGTGTTCTTCACCACACTCAGAGAGAGCGGCATACCCTTCAACGAATTGAAGGGCGTAGCCTCGACCACATTCAAAAGATGTTTGGACGCTTGCGTTCCTTTGTCAAAAGAGAACGCTTCCCTCTATCACGAGATACAGAACCTGAACGGTAATGCGGAGAGCATGTGGAACATCTACGAAGGGGCTGTGAGGGAAGTGAGAGAGGCTTCGCTCTCGGAAAATCCTGAAAAATTCATCAAGCTAATGAAAAAAGGAAAAGAATATTTGAGCAAAAGCCGCGTGTGAACGCTCGAGAATATAGCCGGCCGCATATCTGCAAGAGTTATGACAGCGGTACGCCCCTCATTCTATCATATGGCATCCGGTCCTCTGCCGCCTGAAAAGCCGGCGCTTCGCATGGCCCTGCCCACCTGAGAAATATGAAAAAAATCGGATGGACGTTCGATGCTACGTTTAGTGCATGGTAAGCTGCCTTCGGAATTGCGGGAAAATCACTCTTAACTGATTTTCCTTGCAATATTTTACGCTTATTTTTGTTTGAGGGTGGGGCTGAGCCCCACCCTGCGTAGGAGGTGATCCATCTGCAGGTTCCCCTACAGATACCTTGTTACGACTTAACCTTCCTTGCTAAATCTCAGTTCGACAACCCTAATTAGAGGCAGCCTCACTGAAACCCAACTCGGATGGTTTGACGGGCGGTGTGTGCAAGGAGCAGGGGCATATTCACCGCGAGTTGTTGATTCGCGATTACTACGGAATCCAGCTTCATGAGGGTGAGTTACAACCCTCAATCCGAACTACGGACGGGTTTCGAGATTGCCTTCACCTTTCGGTGTCGGGGCCCATTGTCCCGCCCTTTGTAGCGCGCGTGTAGCCCAGGAGATTCGGGGCATACTGACCTACCGTTGACCTCTCCTTCCTCTGACTTAGCGCCAGCGGTCCCAATAGTGTGCCTCCACCCCGGAGGATGAAGTAGCAACTATTGGTGAGGGTCTCGTTCGTTATCTCACTTAAGAGAACGCCTTACGGTACGAACTGACGACGGCCATGCACCACCTCTCTGAAAATCTAGCAAAGTCATTAGCCTGGCTTTCATGTAACAGTCTCCCCTGGTGAGTTTTCCGGTGTTGAATCCAATTAAACCGCACGCTCCTCCCGTTGCGGTGCTCCCCCGCCAATTCCTTTAAGTTTCATCCTTGCGGACGTACTCCCCAAGTAGCAGACTTAACAACTTCTCTCCGGCACTGAATACCCCCAAAGGATCTCCAACACCAAGTCTGCAGCGTTTACACCCTGGACTACCGGGGTATCTAATCCCGTTTGCGCCCCAGGGCTTCGTCCCTCACCGTCGGATCCGTTCTAGCTAGACGCCTTCGCCACCGGTGGTCCTTCTAGGATTACAGGATTTTACCCCTACCCCAGAAGTACCTCTAGCCTCTCCCGGTCCCAAGTTTAACAGTCTCCTCGGAATTCGGAAAGTTAAGCTTCCCGATTTACCCAAGGATTTATTAAACCGGCTACGAACGTTTTAGACTCAATAATATCGACCACCACTTGGGCTGCAGGTATTACCGCGGCGGCTGGCACCCGTCTTACCCAGCCCTTATTCCTCTAGTTATCTACGCTAAAGAAAAGCTAACACTAATGTGCTAGCACTAGGAATTCCCTCATCGGGGTTGCCCCCATTGTGAAGTTTTCGCGACTGCTGCGCCCCGTAGGGCCTGGATTCGTGTCTCAGAATCCAACTCTGGGCTCCCTCTCTCAAGGCCCATACCCGTCGTAGGCTAGTAGGTACGTTACACCCACTACTACCTGATAGGCCGCAGACCGATCCTTAGGCGCCGGAACTTTGGGCCATGGGTCATTCCAGATCCCATGACCTATGGGGTATTATTCTCAATTTCCCGAGATTATCCCCCACCTAAGGGCACGTTGTCCACGTGTTACTGAGCAGTCCGCCGAGTCCATGACGACTCTCGACTCGCATGTCTTAATCGAATTCCTATAGCGGTGGCCGCCGGCAGGATCAACCGGAGTCAAATCCTTGTGACATTATCACGTCTCTGGATGGATGAAAGAAACTGGCAGTTTACCATGTTTCACCGCTGCTCCGTCGGACGGCTCACTCAATCGAATGTCCGTCTAACGGAACATTCGTAGCATCGAACGTCAGAATTCAAGAGTTCACGCCTTGCGGCGGAGATCTTGATTCTCCATCATTGCAAGCCCATTTCGGGCCGCGTACTCCCCGTACTTCGGGGGAATATTTAAGCTTTTTTACCTAGGAAGTCGGCCTTCCCAGACAACGGGATGCAGTGTCAAAAACCACCCGGGGACCGGGCGCAATGGTTGATTCCCGCAGAATCCTCTCATACATGACTGGTATATAAACATTGCTTAAGGGCTCCTGCCAGGTGCCGGGTGCCGGGCACCGGCGCCGCTTATAGGAAAGCTTAATACAGATACTTGTCTTCGGTGGCAGTGGGTGGAGGTGGCCCAGCCTGGTAAGGCGATAGACTGCTAATCTATTGTTCGTAAGGACTCGGGGGTTCGAATCCCCCCCTCCACGCCTCTTCAACCAAGCCAGCAGATAATTTTTCAGAGATCGTAGTTGTCATAGAGAGCCGCCCAAACCGTAAAAACCTGACCTTTAAAGGGAGTATTATTCTAAAAAATTAGGTTCGTGACTATTAGAACATTATATAAACAATTACTAAATTATAATAAAAAAGTTTTTCTTGACATTTCAAAACAGAATGCCTATCCGTTGTCCGTAGGGGCCGGCATCCTGATCCCCCTTCTCGCCTTCCTTTATATCGCTACAACGCGTTCTCTATCCTATGACCAGAGGGACCATCGGCATCATCGGCTGTCCTATCCTCGAGGACGAGATAACATATGCCCTGCTCAATGAGAAAGAGGAGAAGAACGTGTTCATTGTCGATACGCTGCCGGCGCGCACCCTGAAGAAGAAACTGGAGCGGAAAGGCATCCCTTTCTCCGTCATTGACGAGTGGGACTTCAACAACGGCTACGACGGGATCGACCGCGACAACGGCTTCAATATAGTCATATTCATGAATAAGCTCGGTCTCCACGCGGAGCCGAAGGTCCTCCGCCAGACCATAGAGGACCAACTGAGATTTTATCAGAACCGTTTCGACGCGATCGCCCTATATTACGGGATGTGCGGCAACGGAGGCTGGGATGTTTCCAAATGGGCCTCCGAGACCCTCAGCGTCCCTGTCTTCGTCTTCCGCGACGAGAAGGAGGATGTCTGCGACGACTGCATCGGCGTCGCCGTCGGGGGGCATTCCAGATACTGCGATCTCGTCAGAAAACATACGGGAATGCTGTTCGTCACCCCTGCGATAGCCGAGAACTGGAGCGAATTCTCCGGCGAGCTGGACATCACAAAGGGTTTTGAGATCATGGACATCCACGACCTCAAGGGCGTCTTCGAATTCTACGGTTACAAAAATGCTGTGAAGATCGACACCGGCATAGGAATCCAGGGCGAGGAACTTGACAGAGGGTGCAAGCGCCTCTCGGAGACAACGGGACTCGAGTTCATAACGGTCGCGCCTGGGACCGTACGCATATATCCGACCGAGAGGATCTACAGAGACGCGAAGAATGCTCTGGGATAAGGGCCTGTTTTCATAAGGGGCATGCTTATCTGCCGGTGAAGAAATAACAACGCCGAGGCGTCCCATGAGCTTGAACGGCTATATCGCGAGACAGTTCAGCAACCCGACCGGTTTCGGCGGCAGAGCGGTCAGCTTTATCATGAACCGTCAGAACCGTCCCATGTATGAGGAGACCATCCGTATGCTGTCTCCGTCCGATTCCGACCGTATTTTAGACATGGGATGCGGGAACGGTTATATGCTTAACGTGCTGGCAAGGCGGTATGAGTGCGCGTCCGCCGGCATCGATATCTCCGCAAGCGCGATACGCGCGGCTTCCCGGCGCAACCGCAGATTCATGAAAGACGGAAAAATGTCGCTTTCCTGTCAGAACATGAACTCCGTGTCTTTTGCGGACGGTTCGTTCAGCAAAGCGTATACCGTCAACACTGTGTATTTTTGGGAAGACCTCGAAAATACAATGGTTGAGATCGGACGCATACTGGAGCCAAAGGGGATCTTTGTAAATACTCTCTATTCAAACGAGGCATTAGCGCGTTTTTCTCACACACAGTTCGGATACAGAAAATATACAAAGGAACAATTGACCGATGCGGGCGTGAACGCGGGATTTGAGGTGGATGCGGTGCCCTTCCTTAACGGAGATGCGTATTGTTTCGTCTATAAGAAAACAGACTGACGGAAATTTGAAAGAGGATATCTGCGGCATCACGGCCCTGTCAATGAAACATTAATGTATCCTTTATAACATTAGAATAGTGATGAAATTCCTTGTCATTTCTGACATACACGGCAACACGGCCGTAACAGACTGGGTCAACGCCGCGGCCGAAGAGGAGGACGTCGACTGCGTACTGGCGCTGGGCGATATAACCGACTTCGGCCCGAATGAGGTAGCCGAGAGGATCCTCGGCCCTATCGGAAGGGACGTCTATGCGATACCCGGTAACTGCGATCCCCTCGATCTTCCGGAGACCGTATCAAATTTTGCGACGGACATGCACGGAAAGACCGCCAGGCTCAACGGGTTCCATCTTGCGGGGTTGGGGGGGTCTAACCCCACGATCTTCAACACGCCCTTTGAACTGGGAGAGGAGGTCATCTACAACATGCTCAGGCCCATATCCGAAGAGGGAATGATCCTGATGGTCCATGCCCCGCCTTTCGGTATCAACGATATGATCCCTTCGGGGCTGAACGTCGGCAGCACCTCCGTCCTGAAAATAGTGAAGGAGTTCAGGCCCATCCTTGTTCTGAGCGGCCACATCCATGAGGATTTCGGCATCAAATACGCGGAGGGAACGACGTTCGTGAACCCGGGGCCGGCGAAGGACGGCATGTACGCTCTGATAGAGATGGACGAAGGTGCGGTCACGGCGAGACTGTTCAGAGTGTCGCCCTGAGATCGAGTGTTTGCGCCCGGCGATCAGCCGCATACGGGGATTTGTCCCAGCATCGCCGCTCCCTGTATGAACGGCATTTTAATAAATACTCAGATTGTAATCCGTTATGCGGCATCGAAGCCCGCATCCGCTGCAAAAGTGGCAAAGATAAGCATATCACGCCATAGTAGAGGCAGGTAAAGGCGGGGCAATCCGGAAACACATGAATAGGAAAACAAAGGAGACCATGCTGAGGGCAGAGGAGATGACCGGAAACCAAGTTCAAAATTGCACCTATCATAAAAAGGATGGGATAAATCAGGAAAAAGAATACTGAGGAATGATTATGACAGAGAAAACAGAAAAAAAGAGTATAGGTTCATCATTGGTGGGCGGGATAGTAATGACCATCCTGCTGGTCGTGATAGTGCCGATAGTAGTAAGCTGGCTCATACAGCCGATCGTGGAAGATTTCATTGGCGATACGTCACTCATGGGGCTGACGTCCGGGGCAATAGGCGCTATCGTGATGTTCGTCATACTGATATTGTTCATGCTGCTCCTTGGCGGCGGCGCGATCTTAAGGAAATACGGCATCATCGGAGTGGCCGGACTGATCCTTGCTTACGTCCTGCTCGGCTACTTTGTAGACGAGTCCTTCTATCTGGGATGGATAATACCGGTGATAATAGTCGCCATACTCGGCGCGTTCTCATACTTGAAGGATAAAAAGAAAGGAAAGTGAACACAAACTCCTTGAAACTTCTTACTTTTATTTCTATCAGACGTCCCATATGACCTTCATCGTTTTCAGTATGGTGTAAACTATCGCGAATATGATGAACATGAAGCACAGGGACACCGGCAGGATGTTGGGGTCGCTCTCGTACCCTATCGTGAACGATCTTATGTAGCCGTACGCCCCGAGAAAGAACGCGACCAGCGAAATTGCCAGCGTCATCGCTATGTCGGCCTTCACGCCGAATGTGTTGATATATTCCCTGACCTCTTCATCATCCGCTCTCAGGCCGGAAACGTACTCTTCGAGTTTCTCTCTGGTCATGTTCCCCGCATCTATGTCCTGTCCGATCCTCTTGATGGAGTCCGGAATAGCCCTTTTCTTAAAGTGAGGGTGCAGGACGAGAATGATGAGATACACCCCGATTATCGCAAAGACAAGCGGTATCAGAAGAGCGAACATGCCGTCCATGGCTCCGGTAAGGTCGCCGCCCGCATCGAAGAGTTTCCGAAGGTTCATATCGAATATGAACGCAAGGACCGCCGCAAAGGCTAAAGATACCCCCATGTACAAGGCGCGGTCCACAGAGTTCATCAGCTTGCCGACCTTTCTCTTTCTCTTTCTGATCACCTTAAAAAGTCGATCTGTCCTCTCGTCGCTCTTTCCGGACATGAGGTCCCTCATCAGATGCGCACTTAAAAGAAGTTGGCTTATAGCACCGTTCTCCAATATAATGATTAAACATTCTTCGTCTTTGATTCCCTCGGTCCCATCATCACTGTTCACGGAGTCCCTTGATTTTGACAAAGTCAGGATAACTGAAAAAAAGGTTTATATACGGAACCGTAATTGGCAAGCCGATAACAATGGCTCTTTGGCAGGGAAAATCAAAGAAGAAGCCCTCGGGCGGAAGGCTCGTCCTCAGCAGGGGTAAAAGGAAATTCGAGATCAGCAGGGAGAAGCAGTTCACGAAGGTGGGCAAACAATCCCTTAAGCATTACCGCAGGCGCGGAGCGAGGATCAAGACATGCATGCTCCTTGCGGAATACGCCAATGTCGTAGACAAGAAGACCAACACGATCCAGAAAGCGAAGATCATCAGCGTTGCGGTCAACCCTGCAGACCCCAACTACGTTCAGCGTAACATCGTTAACAAAGGCGCCAGGATCAAGACCGAGATGGGGGACGCGATCGTCACTTCGAGACCGGGGCAGGACGGCGCCGTCAACGCGGTCCTCATAGAGAGCTGATGCGTTCGCCGCATCTTTTCTCCAGCAACCTCTTTAACCCATTTCTCCATTAATCCCGTGATAACATGGCATATGACAAGGATACCGCCATCACGATATGGCCCGAATATTTCGACGTCAGCAGGACCAGAGCGATGGGCAGAAGACTCCCGAAGAACCTCTGCGTGAAAGACCCCAGCATAGATATAATAGCGAAAGGCGCGCTGATATTGGATCTTGAATACGAAATATACGAGAACATGGCATATCCTTCTAACTGGGCCGCCAAACGCGGCTGCGTAAAGGTCGAAAGAGGCAAGATCCCTAAGACCAAGCTCTTGCCGAAGATCGCAGAGATCCTGATCAAAAACCAGAAGAAATGATCACTTCCCTTGATTCTTCGGTCATAGACGCCAATTCCGAGGCCATGGGGATCGGCGTGCCCGTCCTGATGACGAACGCCGGCAAGGCGGTCGCCTCCGTGCTGTCGGAAAGGTTCCCGGGAAAAAGGATAGCTTTCGTGTGCGGCGGCGGCAACAACGGAGGCGACGGGATAGCGGCCGCCAAGGTGATGGGTCCTGAAGATGTTTCTGTCTATCTTCTCAGACCAAGGGGGACGATACGATCCGACTTTATCAAAGGGATGCTCTCAGAACTGATGTGCCAGATAAAGGATTTTTCCAAGTTCGATGAGAAGGGATGTGACGTTATCATCGACTGTGCGCTGGGCACGGGGATGTCCGGAGAGGTCAGGTCTCCTTATGACGTATTTATTAAAACTGCTAACGCTTTCAAGGGAAACGTGGTGTCTGTGGATGTGCCTTCCGGCCTGGGGACCTCTTTGCCCCTGAGGCCTGACATGACAATAACATTCCATGACGTCAAAGAGGGGATGAACCCTGAGAACTCGGGAGAGATCATCGTGAAGGACATCGGTATTCCGAAAGAAGCGTACGACAACGTAGGTCCGGGCGACATGCTTAGGTACCCCATACCTAAGGACGACAGCCATAAGGGCTCCAACGGGAGACTGCTGATAATAGGCGGCGGACCGTATTACGGCGCACCAGCCATGTCCGCGCTCGCCGCCATGAGGGTCGGAACGGACATCGTCAGGCTGGCTGTCCCAAAGAATTGTTCATCCGTCATCGCTTCATTCTCCCCGGTGCTTATGATCTCGGAGCTTTCGGGCGACTCGCTGAGAAGGGAACATCTTGAACATCTTTTGGATCTGTCTCTAAAGCATGAAGCCGTGCTTATCGGACCCGGTCTGGGCGTTTCGGGCGATACGGCCGACGCCGTGAGAGAATTCGTCAGAAAATGCGGTGTTCCCGCTGTCATAGATGCGGACGGACTTACCGCGCTCGGAAAGGATTTTGTGTCTAACGGGAGGACCATCCTTACCCCCCACATCAGGGAATTCGAGAAACTCGGCGGGGATCCGCACAAAGCGGACGATTCCATCGGGATGCTGGCAGAGAAGATGGACTCCGTCATTCTGCTCAAGGGGAAGACGGACCTGATCTCTGACGGAGAAAGGATCAGGCGCAACATCACGGGCAGCCCCGGCATGACCGGCGCGGGCACCGGAGATGTCTTGGCCGGCATCGTCGCAGGACTTCTGTCAAAAGGCATGACATGCTTCGACGCCGCGGCGCTGGGCGCCTTCATTTCAGGGAGAGCGGGGGAGCATGCGTTCGAGGAAAGGTCTTACGGGATGACCGCAACGGATGTCATAGAAACGATACCGAAAGTGCTCAAAGAATACCTGAGGTGACGATATGGACCTCCAGCCCGTCCACGGCATACCCGCTCTCAGAGCGGACGAGTACCTTGTGATAGGGGACCTCCACATAGGGATTGAATCACATTTGAGATCGAAGGGTTTCCATCTTACGTCGCGCACGGATGACATGTTCGATTCCATCATCAAAGCCGCCGACGATTCCGCCGGCAGGCTGATGGTCCTCGGAGACGTAAAGGACTCGGTACCCGGGTCCACAAAACAAGAGTACCGGGAGATACCTGTGTTCTTCGAAAGGCTGCTTGAACGCTTTGATTCCGTTGAAGTTGTGAGAGGCAACCATGACACGAACATAGAGGAGTTCCTTCCCGGCCATGTCAGGATCCGGCCGGCATCCGGCGTGAAGATCGAAGACACTGGGTTTGTGCACGGGCATACGTGGCCCTCTGAAGAGGTGATGACGTCTGAGACGCTGGTGATGGCCCACGATCATCCTGCGGTGATGTTCAGGGACGGCGTCGGGAAACAGACGAACGAGCCGTGCTGGGTCAGGGGGAGGTTCAGAGACGCCCCTTCGGAAAGGTACGGGTCGCTTCCCAAGAACTTCATCATCGTGCCCGCATTCAACAGGATGCTGGGGGGATCCCCCGTGAACATAAGAGGAGAGCCGCTCCTCGGCCCGATAATGGGTGGAGATCTCCTCGATCTGGAGAATGCCACGGTGCATCTCCTCGATGGGCTGGACCTCGGGAGGCTTTCCGGTCTCATGGTGGCAGGAAGCGAACGCCGGGGATGGGGCCGGAGGATAAGAGTAAAAACGCCTGAATATGACTAAATTCGGAACTTCCGAATTTAATCGGCGGCCACCGTAAAATTACAGCTTTGACACCATCCTTATCGCCAGGCATTGCAAAAGATTCGAAGTCAAGCTGATGACATATACAAAGTCCTATCAAAAACCATAAAAATTATTGTAAAAAATACTAAATGCCATACATCCAGTATCAAATGCATACGGCAGACATAAACGAACTAAGTGCGGAAGATATGCGCAAACGATATCGTCCGAGACGGCTTCGGCATTGAGGCACGGAGAAGTACAGATCGATCAATAAAACACTCAGCGGGATGAAATTTAAAAAATTGAATAAAGAGGGGTCTCCCCCTCATGTTTGTTTTTAAAGGTTCTTTGTCACGGTATCGTACACAGAGCCGTCGGCGTTCCTGATGACCGCCTTGATGGGCATCTGGCCCGGAAGGCTGTGGGTCGCGCAGGAGTTGCACGGATCATATACCCTGAACGCCATCTCGATCATGTTCAGCAGACCTGGGGAGATCATGTGGTCCTTGATCAGCGCTTTAGCGATCTTCACGGTGTCGATGTTCATGGGGCCGTTGTTGTTGGTCGTTCCGACAACAAGGTTGCATGCTGTGACTATGCCGTTCTCATCGCTGTGGTACTCGTGGGTGAGCGTTCCTCTCGGCGCCTCCACACATCCCACTCCGCGTCCTCCGGGGACGATGTCCTTCTGCTTTATGTTCGGGTCGGTGATGTCCGGGTCGTACGCATTCTGGTGGACCTTCTCGGCAGCGTAGATCATCTCGATGATCCTTGCCCAGTGGGTCGCCAGGTTGAAGTGTACCGGTCCCTCCACGCCGAGGCTCTTGAATATCGCCCTGAACTCCTCGAACGCGGCCTGCGCCTTCGGGGTGGAGATGCTGTCGGAGACATTCAGCCTTCCGAGGGGGGTTGCGCGGTACATTCCGCTTCCCACTCCGTCCACCAGTCCCTTGTATCCGGGATTCCTGAGGTACGGGAACTTCTCGTATGACCAGGGTTCCACCGCCTCTCCGATATGGTCGAGGTAGTCGTACGGGTCGTACTTGTCCGTCTCTTTACCGTTCGGGTCGACGACCCTCACCTGTCCGTCATGGAATTCGAGCTGGTTCTTGGAGTTGACCAGTCCCATGCTGTATAACTCGCTGTAATACAGGTCCGGGTTCTTGATTATGTCCAGGTAATCCTTGTTCTCAAGAACTACGCTCTTGAACACTCCCAGCGACGTTTCCGCGAACGCTACGAGGTTGTCGGCGTATCCCTGGATCTCCTTGGCCTCCTCTTTGCTTATGGCCTTGCTCACTCCGCCCGGAACACCCATCACGGGGTGAGTGGGCTTTCCTCCGATTATACCTTGGATCTTCTGCGCCTCGGCGCGGGCTTTCAGCACGGCCGATCCCAATTCCAGTCCGACGCGCGCCACTACGCCCAGAACGTTCCTCTCGGCGGCCGGCGCTGCCGGTCCGCAGACGAAGTCCGGACCAGCCAGAGCATAGAAGTGCGCTATATGGCTGTGCACAAAGTGCGCATGGTAGAACAGATCCCTTATGCGGAATGCCGACTCCGTAGGTTTCGTGTTGTAGCAGCCGTCTATCGCTTTCGTTGAGGCCAGGTGGTGTGCTCCCGGGCAGACGCCGCAGAGCCTTGCCGTTATCTGATTGAGCTCCACTACCTTCCTTCCGACGCAGAACCTTTCGAATCCTCTGACCTCCGGGACCTGCCAGTATGCGTTGCTCACGTTACCGGAATCGTCCAGGAAGATCTCTATCTTTCCGTGACCCTCGAGACGTGTTATGGGGTCAATGGTCACCCTGTTGGATGTGGCCTTCTTTTTATCGTCCCAAATTACGGGGCCTGTCATTTTACTTACCTCCTTTTTCTACGACGGACCTCTTTATCAGAGATTTGCCCATTGTGAATGCATAGAAGTATCCCAGCGGGTCCTTTACCGTCGACATGATGTCTATGATCTTATCCTCGCCCATCGTCGCGTCGTCATCCAGTACGGGGAACAGCGACGCTATCGCGGTGAGGGCGCTTGCGCCCTGTTCCTGGACCGCTACGGTTGGTCCGTAGCATCCGCGGCAGGGCTGCCCGACCCTTGTGCACTTTGCGTTGCACCCTCCGACCGTGGCCGGTCCGAGGCAGAGTATGCCCTGGTCCATCAGACACAGCTCGGGGTCGACGTCTATCTCGTGCGGCTCCACTATCTTCGTTATCCTTCTGGATTCCTTGCGCCTCGGGCACTGTTCGCAGAGCGTCTTAGTGACAACTCCGATGTTGGTTCCCTTGGGCGGAAGAGCTACGCCTTTGTACGCGAAGTCCGCGACCGCTTTAAGCATGTAAGAAATGGATTCCTGCAGCGGGGGGCATCCTGGAACGTAGTAATCAACGTCGATGACCTGGTCAAGCGTTTTGACCGTGTCGTACAGGACCGGAAGCGTCAGAACGCCCTCCGGGGCGCTGTATTCTACCTGGGGGAGCACCGGCTCGCCCTTGTGATAGTCGGCCTGGAAGTTCGCCGTGGTGGGCACCTTGTTGTACGCGTACTCGATGATCTCATCTTTCCCGCCCGGAACGAGGTTCGCAAGCGCAGGGGATCCTCCGAAGCATGCGCACGCTCCGTACGATACCACCAGAAGCGACTTCTTCCTCAGCAGTTTTACCATGTGTTCGTTCTCGGTGTTCCTGACGGCGCCGGATATTATGGATACGGTTATCGAGCCGTCCTCCATCTCGGCGATGTCATGTTCCTTTCCGTCAGCCGCAATCGGCCACATGACGACGTTCGCTATGTCGCCGACGGTGAGTATCCTCTCGTTTATGTCAAGGATGGAGACGTCGCAGCCTCCGCAGGCGGCCGCCCAGTATATCGCCAGGTTGAGCTTGCCGTTGGGGGGTGCTCCGGGGAGGAGATCTCCTAGGTCCGCCGGCTTGAGCTGCGCCGCTTCTATCGACTCAGGGGTCTTCTGGTAGCACACCGCTCCCTGCGCAGGGGGCTTGCTCTCTTTCTTGGCCGGCTTCGCCGCGCTCTGTTTTGGCGCCGCCGCCTTGTCCTTTTTCTTGAATCTGTCAAAGAATGACATCTTATTCCTCCTTCAATGGGGTGGGTCCGAGTTCCTTGATCGTGCCGACGAAATCCGTCAGGGTCTTTTGGAACTTCTCTCCCTCGGAAGCTGAGACCCATTCGAGCTTCAGTCTCCTCGGGTCGAACCCGTACTGTTCAAGCACCATTCTTATCAGTGCTATTCTTCTTCTTGCTCTGTAGTTGCCGCCTATGTAGTGGCAGTCCGCCGGGTGGCAGCCCAGTATTATGACCCCGTCCGCCCCTTTCGCGAGGGACCTTAATATAAATTCCGGATCTACCCTTGCCGAGCACATCGTCCTTATTATACGGAAGTTGGGGGGCATCTGCAGTCTTGCCACGCCTGCTCCGTCCGCTCCGGCATAGGAGCACCAGTTGCAGCAGAATGCTACGATCTTTGGTTCAAAGTCTGACATTTCTTCACACTCCCGCCTTGTCGAACAACGCGTCTATCTCTGCGATTATCTGCTTGTTCCTGAATCCTCTCTGCTCCATGGCCGCCGCCGGGCAGGACGCCACGCATGAGCCGCATCCTTTGCAGAGGCCGGGGTTCACGTTGCTTCTGAGCGATCCGTCGTCCCCGCATACGATGGTTATTGCGTTATAGTCGCAGCAGCCCACGCACACGCCGCATCCGTCGCACAGGTCCGAGTTGGACACGGCGACTATGCCTTCAGAGATCAGTTTGTCCTTGGATATGGTGGTGAGCATCCTCGCCGCCGCGCCCGAGCCCTGGGCGATGCACTCGTCCATGAACTTCGGCCAGTGTGCGGAACCGGCGACATACACTCCTTCGGTGGCGAAGTCCACCGGCCTGAGTTTCTGGTGCGCCTCGAAGAAGAACCCGTCCTTGCTGATCGGGATCTTCACCATCTTTGCGAGCTCTTCCTTCTCTTCGCGGAGGGGCGCCAATCCGGCTGCGAGAACCAGCGTGTCCACCGGTATCTCCACATCCCTTCCGAGTATCGAGTCGTGGGCTTTCACCGTCTTTCCGTCAAAGTCCGGCAGCGCGTCGTCGGCGCAGTACCTCAGGAACTTGACGCCGAGACTGGACGCCTTGTTGTAGAGCTCCTCGCGGAACCCGTATGTTCTGATATCTTTGTGAATTATCGCGACATTCGCCGTGGGGTCCTTCATCTTTATCTGGATGGCGTTGCGCAGGGCTCCGGCGCAGCACACACGTGAACAATATTTCACGGCGCTGTTCCTTGATCCCACACACTGCACGAAGGCTACGTCCTTTCCGCTGAACTTGTCGCTCGCCAGAGCGTTCTCGACCTCCAGGGTCGTCATGACCTTCTTGTCCGAGCCGTATTTGTACTCTGTAGGTTTGTACTGAGCGGCTCCTGTCGCGAACAGCACCGCGCCGACGGGTATCTCCTTACCTCCGTTCAGGATGACTTTGAAGTTACCTACGAAGCCGGGGATGTCGACGACTGTCGCTCCTTTGTACACAGTGATCTTCTTGTTGCTCTCGATCTTCCCTACCAGCTCTTTTATGAATGCGGCAACGTCCTTGCCGTCCTCTTTGTGGCGGAAGTTGAGCGCGAACCCTCCGAGCTCTTTCTCCTTTTCGATAAGGTGCACGGGTATTCCCTGTGCGGCTATGTCGAGGGCCGCCGTCATTCCGGTTATGCCGCCGCCGATGACCGCCGCCGACCTGGTGACCTCTATCTCGGAACCGACCAGCGGCTCTAGGAGCGCGACCTTAGCGATCGCCATTCTTAAAAGGTCCTTCGATTTCACGGTGGCGGCCTCCGCCGCGTGCATGTGGATCCACGAGCACTGGTCGCGGATGTTCGCCATGTTGAACAGGTATTTGTTCAGTCCGCCGTCCCTGCAAGCCTCTCTGAAGAGCGGTTCGTGAGTTCTGGGGGTGCATGATGCGACCACAACCCTGTTGAGGTCCATCTCTTTGATGGCGGTGGATATCTCTTCCAGGCAGTCCTGGGCGCAGGCGTACTGCGACTGCTTCGAGAGAACCACGTTGGGAAGCGTCTTTGCATATTCCGCTACTGCCGGGACGTCTACCACGGATCCTATGTTAATGCCGCAGTGGCATACCCATACTCCGATGCGGGGCTCTTTGCCTTCGACATCCTTCTCGGCGGGATACTCTTTCGGTGCGCGGGGTATGAACTTGTCGTCCACTATGTAAGCGCCGGCCTTTGCCGCCGATCCGCTCGCCTCGGCCACCGAGGTGGGGATGTCCTTGGGTGCGGCGAACGCGCCCGTCACGAACACTCCCTCTCTCGTGGTCTCGAGGGGGTTGAACACCGATGTTTTGCAGAAGCCGTACTCGTTGAGATCTATACCGAGGATCTTTGCGAGGTCGACCGCGCCGTCCGGCGGGTTGAGTCCGATGGAAAGCACGACCATGTCATACTCTTCCGACGCGCCGTCGCCTTTGGGGTCAGTGTAGCTGACCGTGAGCTTCTTTGTCTCCGGGTCCTCGTCAACATTCGAAACGCGGGCGGATCTGTGCATCCCTATCCCGTACTCCTTCTGAGCCCTCTCGATATATGCCTCGAACTCCTTGCCGTAGGACCTTATGTCCATGAAGAATATGTCCTCTTGGACGTCGAGGTGCTCTTTTGTGATTATGGCCTCCTTTGTGGCGTACATGCAGCACACCGACGAACAGTACTTCTTCCAGCCGGACTTCTCAGACCTTGAACCGCAGCACTGTATGAATGCGATCTTCTTGGGCTCCTCGCCAGACGACGGGACCGTTATGTGTCCCCTTGCCGGGCCGGACGCGCACATTATCCTCTCAAACTCAAGGGCGGTGACCACGTTCTTGAACCTGCCGTAGCCATATTCCGTCGCGAGAGCGGCGTCCCATACCTTCAGTCCGGGCGCGGCTATGATGGAGCCGACCTCGATCTGGAGCTCTTCGTCCTTGTCCTCGTAGTTTATCGCTTTCTTTTGACATGTTTTTGCGCACACGCCGCACTTGCCGTTCTGTATCATCCTGCAGTTGGCCGCGTCTATGATGGCGACCCTCGGCACCGCCTGCGCATGGGGTATGTATATGGCCCTTCTGGTGGTCAGACCGTACTCGAACTCGTCGGGTATCCCTTTGGACGGACATTTTCCGAGACAGTCGCCGCATGCGGTACAAGACGAAGGATCGACATATCTCGCCTTCTTCTTGAGAGTGACCTTGAAATCCCCTGCTTTGCCGTCCACTTTCATCACTTCGTGGAATGTCAGGGTGGTTATGTTCGGGTGTCCGATACAGTCCGCCATTTTTGGCGAGAGGATACATGCCGAACAGTCGTTCGTCGGGAACGTCTTGTCAAGACGGGACATCGTACCGCCTATCGTGGGGAGTTTTTCCACAAGATAAACGTGTATGTCCCTGTCCGCAAGATCCAACGACGCCTGTATACCAGCGATGCCTCCGCCGATAACTAATGCTGATTTTGTCAAATCCTTGCCTCCGTTATGCCAATTGGTAATTGGAACAGGTTGGTGTATAATCTTTTGTCTTAAAGCACTTACTACGTAATATTTTAAATACTGTAAATCGTTTTTTGATGACGTTTCTTTTCTCTATCAAAAATTCTTAATACAATTTTGAGATTAGCTTTTTTTTAGAATACCCAGATATGATTTTGACTTAAGTAAATTGATATTTCATTAAACGGTAATTCTACCTTATAAATAGTAGTAGTTATGCATAAGAAAAATAAATTCGTATGTAGAAACAAAAACCATCCCGTGCTTACACCAAGAAGTATTAAAAAGAGAAATTTTATTAACCCTATCATGGACTTCGGAGACACCGCTTTTCGTCTGGGTATAATTATCGTGTTGGTTGTAGTAATAGCCATGGTCGTTCTTCTCCAAGGCTACATGGGGGCAAAATACAACCTCCAGGATAAGATAACGGGGAAATCGAGAAAGAAATCTACAATTTTTTTGGATGAAACGGAAAGCGATAAAAAATGCGAGATCTGCTACGGAAAGATCGACGAGGACCCGATCGCCAAATGCTCCTGCGGCAGGGTCTTCCACGACGCGTGCGCAAGACCGACGGGTTCCTGCCCTTACTGCGGTGCCTCCTACGAGAAGATGGAGGTTCGGGAGCCGGAAAGGTTCAGATGCCCCCGCTGCGGAAAGTTCCTGAAGGGCAACATCTGCTCATGCGGTGCGGTGATACCGAGGAAGGACGAAACCTTCGTGTGCAGATGCGGCAATACGGTGGATGTGAACAAACCTGTCTGTAAAAAATGCGGTGCCGTTTACGAAATGGCGTTCATGCCTGTCCTTAGAGAAAAAGAGGACGAAGAGTGACACAGGGAGTTCCTGATGGTCGTTAAAAGCAAAAGCGGAAGAAAGAGATACGTGGCATTCAGCGTATCGGAGGATATGACGAAGGACACCATGATCAGAGGATTAAGATCCATCAGCCAGACCGATCCGCCTTATGTCATACAATGCGTCTCTGGAAAAGCTGTACTCAGGTGCTCTCCGGAAAAAAAGGAAGAAACGGTCCGAATGATGTCGCGGATCGACCCCTCGTCATCCTCCCTTCTGACGTCCGGGACCCTCCGCGGGATCAGACGCAGATATCCCGAACTGAAGACCGCAAAAAAGCGTTAATCCTTAACGCGCGTTCATAAAGCAATAAATAGTGGGGTGCGATAGAGGTTTGAAGAAAGGAGAAATTGATAAATGCAACCAGGACAAATGGCGTATGACAGGGGGATCACGGTATTCTCCCCTGACGGAAGATTGTTCCAGGTGGAGTATGCCCGCGAGGCGGTAAAGAAAGGCACGACCACGATCGGACTGAAATTCAAAAATGGGATCATACTCATGGTGGACAAGAGGCTGTCCAGCAGGCTCGTGGAACCGGATTCGATAGAAAAGATCTATGACATTGACGATTACATCGGGTGCGCCACATCCGGTCTCGTGGCCGATGCCAGGGTCCTCATCGACGAGGCCAGGAGGAACGCGCAGAGGCACAAGGTCACCTATGGAGAGAACATTGCGGTGGAACTCCTTGTCAAGAACGTCTGCGACTACAAACAGAACTACACCCAATACGGCGGAGGCCGCCCCTTCGGAGTGGCCCTGCTGGTGGCCGGCGTCGACGACCTCGGCATACACCTGTTCGAGACCGACCCTTCGGGAGCCCTTGTCGCATACAAGGCGACCAGCATCGGTTCCGGAAGGCCGGTGGTTATGGACCTCTTCGAGAAGGAGTTCGAGGACGGAATGACATTCGAAGCCGCCGCCAAGCTCGGGCTGAAGGCCCTCGGCGCGGCGATCGAGGACACTCTTTCAGCCGGATCCGTTGAGATCGGGGTGGTGGAGAGAGGAAAGAAATTCAGGAGACTTGCCGAATCAGAGATCGTAAAACTGATCGGCAAGGGCTGAGCGGCGGTCCCATGGTCAATCTGGACGACGCCATAATCGCAAGACTGGAAAGTCACGGGGAGACCTTTGAGATACTTTTAGACCCGGCTGTGATGACCTTCATCAAACAGGGGAAGAAGGTCGATCTCGTCGACTACCTGGCAGTAGAGGACGTTTTCAAGAACTCCGGGAAGGGTACCAGGCCCGCCGAGGGAAAGGTCAAAGAGGTATTCGGCACCGACGACATATCGGAGATAGCAAAGAAGATCGTCGAGAAGGGCGAGGTCCAGATGACCGCAGAACAGCGGAAGGAGATGCTGGAGGCGAAAAGGAACCAAGTGATCAGCTACATCGCCGCCAACGCCATAAACCCTCAGACCAAACTTCCGCACCCGTACGTAAGGATAGAGCTTGCCTTGGAAGAGGCGAAGTTCCACGTTGACCCGTTCAGGCCTTTGGATAAAGAGATAGACGAAGCGATGAAACTCCTCCGCCCGCTCCTCCCGATACGTTTCGAGAAGAGTAAGATCGCCATCAAACTGAAAGGCGACGATTACGGAAGATGTTTCGACGATATGGTACATTACGGGATCATCGAGAGAGAGGAATGGACGGCCGACGGCTCGTGGATAGGGCTTATGGAGCTGCCCGCCGGCATGGTGCCGGAACTGACGGAGAAACTAAAGCACAAGACAAAGGGATCTGCGTCGATAAAACTTATTTAACATTCAAGAGAAGTGATAAAATGGAAAGAAGAAACGCCAGACCCGCACGGGAGATTGTGGTTCCGGGAGACCTGCTGGACGACAGCGGGATGGATGCCGGAAGCAATGCCTATATGCGTGACGGCAAAGTATACGCCGGAGTCTTAGGCGTTAAAAATGTGTATCATGACACCGTCGGCGTCATCCCTCTAGGGGGGCGCTACATGCCCAGCACTGGGGAGACGGTCATAGGTGTTATCGAGGACATAGGTCCTTCGAACTGGCTTGTGGATATAAACGCCCCCTACCCGGCGCCGCTTCACGTGAACGAGGTCCCGTGGAAAGTGGAGTTCGGGGACACGTCGAAGTACCTCAACGTGGGGAACGTCGTTCTGCTGAAAATTCTGATGGTGGACGAGAGCAGGAAGATACAGGTCACCATGAAGGATTCCGGGCTCAGGAGGATCGAGGGAGGTCAGCTCATAGAGATGCCCCATTCGAAGGTCTCCAGGGTCATCGGGAAGAGCGGTTCCATGATACAGATGCTGAAGAACCTCACCGACTGCCGCATATTCGTGGGGCAGAACGGGAGGATCTGGATAGACGGCGATGAGAATACAGAGATTGCGGTGGAGGCCATAAGGATGATAGAAAGAGAGGCCCAGAGCAGCAACCTCACGGAAAGGGTGGAGAAATTTATTAAAAGCAAACTCCCGAAGGAAGATGACGGGGAGGAATATTGATGAGCGGACAAACCGATATGGTATTAGTTGATAAAAAAGGCATGAGGATCGACGGAAGGAAAGCCGACGAACACAGGCCCGTACATATTGAAGCGGGGGTGCTCAGCAACGCTGACGGCTCCGCATACTTGGAGATTGGAAAGAACAAAGTGCTGGCCGCGGTGTATGGGCCGAGGGAGTGCCACCCCAGGCACCTTCAGGACCCTACAAAAGCGATAATCCAGTGCAAATACAACATGCAGGCGTTCTCGGTCAGCGACAGGAAGAGACCCGGCCCGGACAGGAGATCGATAGAGATCTCGAAGATAATCGCCGAGGCTTTGGAGAAAGTGGTCCTCACCGAACTCTACCCCCGCGCATCCATAGACGTTTACATCGAGATACTGCAGGCAAATGCGGGGACGAGATGCGCCGGTCTTACGGCCGCCTCCGTAGCGCTCGCCGACGCCGGCATACCTATGCGCGACATAGTTCCGGCGGTCGCCGCCGGTAAGGCCGACGGGCATGTCCTTCTCGACCTTAACAAAGAAGAGGACAACTTCGGGGAGGCCGATGTTCCGATGGCTATCGTTCCGTCGACGGACGAGATAGTCCTCCTTCAGATGGACGGGAACATGACCCGGAAGGAGTTCGATAAAGCCTTGGACCTGGCTTTCGGCGCTTGCCACGAGATATACGAAATACAGAAGGCCGCTCTGAAAAAGCGCTACGCCCTGTCAAAGGAGGATGAGGAAGATGAGTGAGCACGTTATCTCCGAGATAAAGAAGAACCACATAACGAACCTCCTGAAAGAGGGCAGGAGAGAGGACGGCAGAGGCGTTGACGATATAAGAGAAATAATCACGGACGTCGGCTGCATAGAAAGCGCGGACGGCTCCGCCAGGGTCAAACTGGGAAAGACCGAGGTCATCGCGGGAGTGAAGATCATACCCGGGACCCCGTTCCCCGACACTCCCGACAGCGGGGTCCTGACGATGGGCGCCGAGCTAATCCCCATGGCGCACCCCTCCTTCGAGTCCGGTCCGCCCGGCGAGGACGCGATCGAACTGGCGAGGGTGGTGGACCGCGGCATCCGCGAGTCCAAGATGATAGACGTCAAGCAGCTGTGCATGGTCCCCGGAGAGGAAGTATGGATGTGCTTCGTCGACATATATGCGCTGGACTACGACGGCAACCTCTTCGACGCTTCCAATATCGCGGCGGTGCTCGCCCTGAAATCGGCGGTCATTCCGGGGGAGCAGTACGGGAAAGGAGAGAACAAACCTCTGCCGGTCACCTGCACCCCCATATCGGTCACGTCGGTCAAAATAGGAAATGATTTAATACTTGACCCAAATTTCGACGAAGAGATGATCTCGTCCGCCCGCCTGACCGTCACAACCGACGACAAGGGGAACTTCAGGGCCATGCAGAAAGGAGGAAGGGGTTCGATCACACGCGACGAACTCAACCTGTGTCTGGACCGGGCCGTGGAGAAGGGCAAGGCCATCAGAAAGATCATCGGGTGATACAATGGCAAAAAGAACAAGAAAAGCGGGTACGGCCGGAAGGTTCGGCGCCAGATACGGCGTGGTCGTCCGCAACAGGGTCAAGAACATCGAGGCCCACCAGAAAGCAAAGCACGAGTGCCCCGTCTGCCACCACATGTCCGTGAAAAGAGTGAGCTCCGGGATCTGGGAATGCAGACACTGCGACACGAAATTCGCGGCGGAGGCATACAGCCCCAAAACGAAAAAAGACCTGTCTCAGGTACCGGAATGATATAAATGTACAGATGCGCTAAGTGCAACGAACCCATCAGGAACGTGAACGCCCTTGGGCTCCAGTGCGAGAAATGCGGATCGAAGATCTTCTTCAAGGAAAGACCGAACGTGAAGAAGGTCCTGAAGTCCGACTGATATGTTCGCCGCTGAGATCAGGATAATATCGGACGACGCGCCGGACATCATATCCGCGCTGGGCCCGGAAGCGGGGAGGGAACTCCCCCGCACCAGGTCCTGCGTGCGGTGCGAGGAGGGCGCGGGCGTGGTCGAGATAACCGCCGCCGACGCTTCGGCGATGAGGGCGGCGCTGAACGCATACCTGGAATGCATAAAGATAACCGAAGACATAGGCAGAATAACAAGGTGAACAGATGAACAATATCAGCCCGCAGTTACAGAACCAGATAGTCCAGTTCCAGCAGACGCAGCAGCAGCTGCAGACGGTATCCGCCCAGAAACTGCAGATGGAGGCTCAGCGCAAGGAGATGATGAGGACGTCGGAGGAGCTCTCTAAGGCCACTGGCGACGTCTACAAGAGCTCCGGCTCGCTCCTGATCAAAGTGGACGACAAAGAAAGGATCAAAGCCGACATCGAAGAATCGATCGAGACCCTTGACATAAGGATCAAAGGCCTCGAGCGCCAGGAAAAGACGCTCCGCGAGAGATACGAGTCCCTCCAGGAAACGATCAACAAGGCTATAGGACAAGAGTAAAACTTTTCCAAACCCATTCCCAAACCATCCTTGATGTAAAGTTTTATTAACATATAGTAAAGTATACTTTACATGAAAAAGCAACTCCTCTTAATCTACTCCTGGGCCGCCGCAGTAGAGATGGCCGCCCTCATGTTCTTCTTTCTTTTTGCGATGCCGTTGATAACCGTATTGTTCATGGGGGCCATCACTGCCGTGGCGGCTGCCTTCGGGTTAGCGTTAGGTTATCACATAAGACATAAGGGGGGATACCCTGTAAAGGAGGACGAGATGTCCCGCGACATTCAATACAAATCCGCCTATTATGCATTCGCGGTCACTTTGCCTCAGATTATCGCCGCATGGTTCCTGATCGAGATCGTCGAAAGAGACACGGATATAGACGTGGCGGGGTTTGCGAAAATGCTGATGCAACTGGTCACCGCATTATTGCTGATGACATACTCTATATCCTTCCTAATCCTTAACAGGAGAATGCAGAAAGATGGATAACAGCATCAGGGTCATGCGGGCAATGATGAACATCACCCAAGAAGAATTGGCGGAGGCTCTTGACGTGTCCCGGCAGACGGTGATCGCCATAGAGAACGGAAAGTACGACCCTTCTCTGAAACTTGCCTTTAAAATATCAAACTTTTTCGGAAAGAGCATAGAGGAGATATTCAGCGAAAAGGAGGAATAAAGTTGGAATCACTTATCGTAAAGGACGTGAAAAAAGCATACGGGGAGTTCGAGGCGGTAAAAGGCGTCAGTTTCTCAGTGGAAGAAGGAGAGGTATTCGGCCTGATCGGCCCGAACGGTTCCGGCAAGACCACGACCCTCCGCATGATATCCACGCTTCTCAGACTGACATCGGGGAGCATCAAAGTGTGCGGCCATGATGTTACGGAAAGGCCGGACGACGTCAGGGAGGTCATAAGCTACCTTCCTGAGGACGCAGGAGCGTACAAAACGCTCACCGGGAGGGCATACCTAAGATTCATGGCCGGTTTCTTCGCCGACGGCGAAGATTTCGAGAGAATGGTCGATGAAGGGATAAAGCTCGCCGACCTCGGAGACAGGATAGATTCAAAGGTAGATACCTACAGCAAAGGCATGGCGAGAAGGCTCCTGATAGCGAGAGCGGTCATGCCCTCCCCCAAGATAGCGATAATGGACGAGGTCACGTCCGGCCTTGACGTCATCAACGCATTTGAGATAAGGGAGATCATCAGGGGCATCGCTAAGAAAGGGGTGACGGTTCTGCTCTCATCGCACAATATGTTCGAAGTGGACATGCTCTGCGACCGGATCGCAATGATCAACGAAGGAAATCTCGTTCTGACAGGGACCCCGGCGGAGCTTAAGGAAAAGTATAACGCCGCCAACCTGGAAGAAGTGTTCGTTAAGGCGGTGAAAGGATGAATCACCTCTTGAATCTCACGAAGAAAGAGCTCAAGGAGCTTCTGACGCCGGGGGCAATAGTGTCCGTTCTGGTAATGGTTTTCATATTCATGGGGGTCGGAACGATGATCAGCAGCGAAACAGAAAGCTTATCCACCCCGTCTAAGATCGGCATCATAAATGATGATGAGGGGGGATACTGGTCTGAGTTCGCCATCGATTCTATGCCTGACTTCTACATATATCAGTATGAAACCACCCATGAAGAAGCATTGGAATACATCATCATGCTTGACAGCCCATACGGGGACTTCGAGCAGATAAATAAAGAGATGGCTGAAAAAGGGTTGGTCACCGTCTTCATGATCCCAAGTGATTTCACTGAAAAGATAAACAGCAAAGAGCGGACAAAGATCGACCAGTACTATGTTTTCAGGAACGAAGGGGTCTTCGGGACCACATCTTCCCTTGTGTCGTCAATGCTGATCCCTTGGATATCCAGCAGCATCTCGTATGAGCTGGTCTCGGATATTACGGATCCGAGTACGCCTGCGGAATTCCTTCTTAGCCCCGTCCTTGCAAGCTCACCGCAGACATACATCAACGGACAGATCCACGAAGGCGTGACTCCCACAGATATCGCCACAACGATCATGAGCCAGACCATGATGGTGCCGATAGTGATCATGATGATCATCATGGTCATAGGAGGCATGGTCATATCTTCGATGGGAAGCGAAAAGGAGAACAAGACGCTTGAGACGCTCCTTACGATGCCCATGAAGCGTACCACCATCGTAAGTGGCAAACTGCTTGCCGCGGCGATTGTAGGGCTCGTTTACGGCATGGCCTACATGGTGGGAATGTCATTCTATGTCGGAGGGGTCACAAGTCCCATGGGAGGGGTGAACCTTCAGGATTACGGCCTCAGCCTTGGGATAACAGAGTGGGCGATAATGGCGGTCATGATATTCCTGGCCATATTCTGTGCCCTAGGCATCTGTATGATCCTTGGCGCTTTCACAAAGAACTACAAGGCATCGCAGACGATGATCCTGCCGATCATGGTCCTTGCCATGATACCTATGTTCGTCACTATGTTCACCACCTGGGGGAGCCTGCCTACTGTAGTGCAGGGGATCATATTCGCGATACCGTTCTCACATCCGATGATGGCAATGAACAATCTCATGTTCGGAGACATGACCATAATCCTGGCCGGCCTGATATATCTGCTTGCGTTCACTTTGGTAGTGGTATTCATCACAGTCAAGTTGTACAAGTCAGACATCCTGCTGACAGGTCTGGGTGCGACAAAGGCCGCAAAGATGACAAAGAAGTTCGTGTATAAAGGTAGAAAATGATCAAAGAAACAGCGGAGCTGCTGAAAGCAGAGAACAAAGTGATCCTTGTCCACGGGAATGCGGACATGGATGCGATCGGATCGGCCTTCGCGCTCTCCGTCTGTTTCCCTAGAGGAGACATATTCGCCCCCGAAGGCGTAGACAGAGTGGCCGGCCTGGTTTCCGAGAAGCTGGGGATCAGGGTCCTCGACGAATGCGACATCGGCGCGTACGATCTGGTGGTCGTCGTGGACACCTCCTCCCCCGAACAGCTCGGATCTGCGGCCCTGTCGATACCCGAAGGCAGTGTGGTGATCGACCATCATATGCCCACCGGCAAATGGGAAGGGATGCACTTCCTCTGCGACAGCACAAGGGTGTCTTGCTGCGAGATCATCAAGGATATCATCGATTCCACCGGGTCCGAGGTCCCCAGTGAAGCGGCCAAGGCCCTGCTGGGAGGGATGCTGACGGACAGCGGCCACTTCCAATATGCCAACCCCGGAATGATGAGATCCTTTGCGGATCTGCTCCAAAGCAGCGGCACGCACATGGACGAGGTGTTCAACCTCACCAGAGCGCAGATGACAATGTCCGAAAGGATAGCCGTCATGAAAGCTATCGGAAGAGTAAAGTTCGATGTCATCGGAGATATGATCGTTTCGGTCTCGTACGGAGGGAGCTTTGAAGCCTCGTCCTGCAGAGCGCTCATGATGGCTGGCGCGGACGTTGTCTTCGTCGGGTCTCAGAGGGATGAGGAGTTCAGAATAAGCGCCAGAGCGACCCAGGATATCGTCAGAAAGGGGATCCATCTGGGCAACATCATCAACGGGATAGGCGGGGAGACGCAGACCGACGGAGGAGGCCACGGAGGCGCCGCCGGAATATCCGGAACAGGGGATGTGGAGGCCATGCTCCACATATGCATGCAGAGGACCATGGACGAGTTCAGAACGATCAAAAGGGCTCAGCAGAGCGAGATCATCTGAGCTTTTCCATCCCGCCGAATATCTGCCTCATAGCGGAATAGTTATCCGGGTGCTTCCCGAAGTATTCCCTGACAGGACCCAGCACCTTTATTAGAGATTCAGCGGCGCCGTTCTTAAGATCGAGGGGGAAGAGGGAGCCCGAGTAATATAATCCGGCCATTTCCTCATATGAGGAGAAGGATACGTCGCCGCCGAACTTTTCCGGCCTCGATATGTCCATCCTTCCGAGGCGGGGGAAGATGACGTACTTGCAAAGCATCATGACAGGGTTCTCGCCTTCCTTCTCTTTCTCAGGGGGGCAGAACGCCTTTTTCATTTTGCTCCTTATCGCTTCATCCTCATCGTGGATGTTTATGCTGCTGCCGGGATCGCTCTTGGACATCTTGAAAGCGGCCGGATCCATCCTGTCCCCGCCTTTCAGCCCGGGAAGGAGCGGAGTGTGAAGTGCGACTGGCTTCTTCCACCCGAGCTTCTCCGCCGCATCCCTGGCAAGCATGTGTGCTCTTCTCTGATCTATTCCCGCATAGGCAAGATCTATGTCCATGCAGAAAATATCGGTCGCCTGCAGAATCGGATAGATGAGCTTAGAGAAATCCACCTCGGCCTCGTCCTCGGATCTGCCCATGATGGTCATCGCCCTCTTCACTCTGGACAGGGTTGTCGCTTTTGCGACCTTTATCACCTTTTCCCAGTATGCTATGTCGCTGAGTATCTCGCTCGCGTAGACGAATCTTACTCCGTTGT
Organism: Candidatus Methanoplasma cognatum; assembly: GCA_009777615.1. Taxonomy (NCBI): domain Archaea; kingdom Methanobacteriati; phylum Thermoplasmatota; class Thermoplasmata; order Methanomassiliicoccales; family Methanomassiliicoccaceae; genus Candidatus Methanoplasma; species Candidatus Methanoplasma cognatum. The sequence goes on along the minus strand of WRLM01000001.1, from coordinate 266,643 downwards.
CGGGCACTCCGAGTGCCTTGAAGCAATCCTCCATGTATCTGGCACATGTCCTTATGTTATCGAGGTCGCCTCCCAGTTTGTCGTTGATGTAAGCGTGCCAGTCCGCCCAGAAAACTATGACGTCGAACCCCGCTTCCGCAAGGTCCTTGATCTTGGACGTGACCAAAGCCCATCCCAGATGGACAAGGCCGGAAGGCTCGAACCCGATATATGCTCTTGGCATCTCTTTCTTTGAGAGGAGCTCCTTCAGCTCCTCCTCTGTAACGATCTCCTCAGCATTCCTGGTTACCATAGCCAATCTCTGTCCGACGTCCATTCGAATCGAGCCTTTATCATCGGGGTTTTATAAAAAGGTCACTCGGTGGTAGAATTAAAAACCGACACCGCATTTCGCCCATATGCATGAGAGACTGAGGGCCAGCGTGATGCGCAGTCAGGTTATCGACATGAACGGATATCCGTACATGGTCCACCCTGTCACAGACGGCGTGCCTCTGATGGACCCTGCCGTGCTTGACGAGATCATCGAGTGGATGGTCTCTGCCTGCGGCTTCGATTGCGACCGCATCGCCGCGCCTGAATCTATGGGGATACCTCTCGCCGTCCCCTTGTCCCTCAGACTGAGGATACCCTACACAGTGATCAGAAAACGATCGTACGGCATCGAAGGGGAGATCAAAGTCCCATACAAGACCGGATATTCTGACCGGGAAATGTACATCAACGGTCTCAGGAAAGGCGACAGGGTCATTATCGTTGACGATATACTCAGCACCGGCGGAACGTTATCGGCGGTCGTCGGCGCTCTGAGGGAGAACGGGATATCGGTTATCGATATACTGGTGGTATTCAACAAAAGTTCCGAAATAGAAGAGCTAGGCGAACGTTTAGGCGTGGATATCAAAAGAATGCTGGACATCACGGTGGAGGACGGAGCCGTCAGGATACGGGACCGTTAGTATAACTGTAATTCGGGGTTTTAAGTCTGAGGGGGCCGGTCCTTCGTTCGTGGGTCCGGAACTGATATTATTAGTAATGGGGGCATGCCTTGCCGGCGCCGCGATAGGGACATTCACCGGATTGGTCCCGGGGATACATGTCAATACTCTGGCCTCAATAATGCTTGTGTCCTATCCGGCGATCAGCTCATTCATATCGTCTTTTGCGGACCCTTCGTATGTCCCGATCATCGTATCATCCTGCATAATGTCCGCCTCGGTGGTGCATTCGTTCGTCGATTATGTTCCGGCGGTCTTCATCGGCGCGCCGGATCCAGACGAGGTGCTTACGACCTTGCCCGGACACAGGCTGCTGATGCAGGGGCACGGTATGCGCGCGGTCCGCGCCGCAGCCATAGGAAGCGCCGTCGGCGCAGCGGCTGCAGTACTGCTTGCCATCCCCGTCCAATACCTTATGCTGCACGGACTGGCGGGATGGCTCGACGTATTTACTGTGTCTTTCCTCCTCTTTACGCTTTCGGCTATGATCCTGAAGGAACGCAGCATCACGAACAAGATCTGGGCGGCTGTGCTCGTGGCTGTCTCCGGAATGCTGGGGCTGATCTGTATGGACCTGCCGATACCTTCAACGGGAATCGCGGGAGAAGGGACGCTTCTGTTCCCGCTGCTCACCGGGCTGTTCGGAATGCCTGTGCTGCTGAGCTCGTTCAAAAATGCCTCCGTCCCGAAACAGCATGACGACGGCGTCCAGCCGGTGGACCACGTGCCGGGGATCAAAGGGGTGCTCATGGGCTCCATCGCGGGTTGGTATCCCGGCATCACCGCGACCGCCGGCGCGTCGCTCTCTTCCGTATTTCTGCCGGAGGATGAACCGGAGAGGTTCATCTCTGTCGTCGCGTCCATAGGCACGGTGACGTCGATCTTCTCCCTTGTCACGTTATCGGTATCGGGAAGCGGAAGGTCGGGGACCGTGCTTGTGATCAGAGAGATGATCGGGGACAGCGTATCGGGATTCTGTTCACCGGAGTTCCTCCTGCTGCTGCTCAGTACGGCGGCCGCATCGTTCCTTGGCTATCATATCACAACAAAAGCGGGAAAGGTCATGAGCGGCATGGCCAACAGGATCGATACCTTGGCCCTTAACAAAGCCGTCGTCGGCTTCATCGTTCTGCTTGTGCTGCTGCTCACGGGGCCGTTCGGCCTGCTGATACTGATCATATCACTACTTGTCGGGATGATCCCTCTGGATATGGATGTGGGCAGGATCCCTTTGACGGGATGCCTTATGCTCCCTGTCGTCATACACAATCTTTTCGGACAGCTGTTTTGAGCGCAATCATGCCGACAACAGTGGTTTATACCTGTACCAGCTCTCATGAGCATGCCTGATGCCGTCTAGAGAAGGAGGGGCACCGCATTGATGCTTGCGGTGATCGCTTTCGTTTCGTTGATGGACGGTTTGGATGCCAGCATCGTGAATGTCGCCTTGCCGGCGATGGCTGCGGACTTCGGTACGGACACCGGGACCATTGCCTGGGTGGCCGTGATATACTTCGTCATGCTGGCCGGACTCCTGATCGCATTTGCGAGGGTCGCAAAGAACGGTCTGATCAAAAGGGTTCTTCTGGCGGGCCTTATCCTGTTCACGGCAAGCTCACTGTTCTGCGGCGTGTCGAACAGTTTCGAAATGCTGATGATCTTCAGAGCGGCGCAGGGGATCGGCGCGGCGATGATGGGTGCCGCGGTGCCGATGGCATGCGTGAAGTACCTCCCCGCGTCGAATCTCGGACTGGGAATGGGCATTATCACTCTAGGGGCCTCGATAGGTTTCGCCCTGGGGCCGGCGGTGGGCGGAATGATAACCGGTCTGATCTCCTGGCACTGGATATTCCTGATAAATGTGCCGCTTGGGCTGATCATCGTACCGCTTCTTCTGACCGCCGTCCCGGCGGACGAGGGGCATGGCGGCAGGAGCCTCGACGTCACCGGCGCCGCCCTGCTCTTTTCTGCGATAATATGCGGCGTAGCGGCGGTCGAGCGCGCCCCTTACTCCGAAAGCGCCACCTTGGTCGCTTTGGCCGCCGCCGGATGCACGGTGTCCCTCGCGGCCTTCATTATAGTCGAGCTCAGGAAGGAGGACCCGCTGCTGAACCTTCGCATATTCAAACATTGGAAGTTCGATTCCGTGCTTGTGGCATACATGCAGTCCAACCTCGTTTACATGGGCCTGCTGTACCTGCTGCCGTTCTACATGAGCGTTTGCATGGGCTTCTCTTTCTCCACGATCGGCCTCTATATCCTCATCTCTCCTCTGCTGACACTGCTTCTGTGCATTCCGATAGCAAGGTGGTCTGACCGTACGGAGCGGAGGGCATTTGCTGTCGCGTCGTGCTTTGCCATGATGGTCGGATGCCTGATCATGGTGTTTTTCGCCGCCGGATCCATGGTCCTGCCTCTGGCGGCGACCCTCTTCTGCATGGGGCTCATGTGGGCGCTGGGCGGCGGGCCGATGGCGAGCCGCATCATCGAGAATGTGAAGAACGAGAGCCGGGAGATGGGCTCTTCGATCATGACGGAATTCATTTATCTCGGCGGCACCCTCGGAACCGCGCTCTTCGCCATGCTTTTCACCGTCGGGTCCGGGTCCGGGAACGTTAGTTTCTCGGACCTTTCGCCGGATGTCTTCCTTGACGGTTTCGTGTTCGCGGCGATAGCCGGCGCAGTGCTGGCCGCGATCACGGTGATCCTTTCATTGGCCGTCAAAGAACCCAGAAGGTCCTGAATCGGCAATTTCAGCTCTCTTTCCTTGACACGGCCCTCGCCATGAACTTCGAGTTGTTTACGACGAACCTCTCGTGTCTTCCTGATCCCACTTCTCCCGCCGAATCCCAGACCTTGACGTCGAAGACCATCCTCGATCTGTCCGTCTCGACAAGCTCCACTCTGCAGAATATCTCCGAGCCCGCGATCGACGGTGCGGAGTGTTTGATGTCCAAGTAGGTCCCCACCGTACTCTCTCCCTCCTTAAGCGAGGGCATGAGGCACTCTGACGCCGTCCTTTCGATCAGGAGGATCATTGCTGGCGTTGCGAATACGGAGAGCGTCCCGCTCCCCATGTTCAAGGCCGTGTTCTCTTCCGTGACCTTCATCATTCCCTCTCTGACCATTCCTTCGGAAACCATGCCGCTCCATCCCCTCGGAGGTATTAATCACTTGGGAGTTTCCATACCGAGGTATATTATTAATGGAGATTGATTCGGGCTTCATGGGGCTAGAAAACGATCTCTATTCCGAGCTTGTGGAACTCAGAGATCATATCAGAGAGGACCGTACGCACTCCACCGGGAGGGCGCCGACCGTATGCACCGACGAAGCACTCAGAGAGATGGCACAAAGGGTGCCTACGAAAGCGGATGATTTTGCGGCTATCCCGGGCGTCGGCCAGAGATTCGTCGAATTGTACGGCGATGAGTTCCTTTCGGTGACCAAGAAATATGCTGTGACCGCCGCGAGAGGGTCCAATATGGACAGGGATGTCGCCCAGACATTGCGCGAGCTGCAGAAGAAGCTTGTCAACATCAGCAGGAACAACCGTCTCCTCTATATGGGGAAGATCTACAGGAAGACCGCCTTCGACCTTACGACAGTGCGCGATCTGGATCTGATGGGGCTGTTGTTCGGAAGGAAAAAATCCCTGAAGCTGTGCGACTCGACAAAAAGCGCCGAGGATCTGCGTATCTTCAAGAGCCTCAACGAACTGATAAGAGAGGTCAGCAGGGATATGAGGGACAAAGGTCTCTACGACCTGTACATAGGATATCCATTCGTCGAAGGGAGACTTCCCGGAGAGGATTTCGACATCCGCGCCCCGCTCGCTCTGTTCCCCGTCATACTGGATAAGGACTCAAAGAGCGTCTCTGTAAGGCTTGACGACTCAAGAGATGTCATCTATAACAATTCCCTTCTGCTGGCGTTCATAAAATTCAGCGGAAAGAACCGTCCTCTCCCCAACAACGTGGTGGAGGACTACAGCGGCGAGACCTTCATCAGCAACCTTATCGCATTCTACGAAGAACAGGGATTCCCCATCAAGATATCATACGGGCAGCCCGCTCCTTTCGTCGATTACAGGGTGGGAGAATTCCCCAAATACATGCCCGGCGAACTGCACATGGTGCACAATGTGATCATGGGAAAGTTCCCGTCATATTCAAGCTATATCCAGAGGGACTTCGACGAACTCCTGGCCGGCAGGGAGATCAACGCCGTGCTGTCGGACCTGATCAAGGATCTGAACAAAGGCGACTTCTATTCAGACATGCCGAGTCCCCTTTCGCTTCCCGCGCTGAGGGAGAAGGGGCTTGAGGCCTCCGAGAAGGACATAACGTACATCAACACGCTGAACAGCGCCCAGGAGAACGTCATCACCGCCGTGAACAAAGAAGATGAGCTGGTCGTACACGGTCCCCCCGGGACCGGCAAATCCCAGGTCATAACGGGCCTGATAACATCGGCGGTGAATAACGGGAAGACCGTTCTCATGGTGTCCGAGAAGAAAACGGCGCTGGACGTCGTCTACTCCAGACTCGGGACCTTATCCAAATACTGCCTCATGATCGACGACGTCGGTAACAAGGAGGCTTTCTATCAGCAGCTGGCGAACATGCTGGAGACCGTGCCGCCCAGGACCGGCTCCGACCTCGCGGCGCTTTCCGACAGCATAGATCGGGATGTGGGAGTGCTTTCGGCCATAGCGGATACGATGTACAGCCCCGGAAGCTTCGGCATAGAGCCGTATAAACTCTATTCGATGGAAAGGTGGCTCGACCTCGAAGACAAGATCGATTATGAGAAATACAAGATGATCAAAGCGGCGGTGTCCGTGAAACTGCTGGACATAAAATACAATGACATTAAGGAATTGAACAGGAAGTTCGGCGACACCGTTCTGATGACGAATTTCGACGAGTACTGCAAATGCGTCGACAAGACCCCGTGGTTCACTCAGATGAAGCCGGACCTTTCTGAGTACAACATAGGGGAGATGAAAGCCGACCTGATGGACATCGAGCGCCAGATGGTGGAATGGAGAAGCAAAGGGTTCATGTCGAGAATGTTCTCCAAAGGCAAGGTGAACAGGGAAGCGACCGCCATGCTCGGCAAATACTTCAACTCGTACAACGAGAGGACGGTCCAGACAGTGCTCGACGATCCGACCGGGATAATAAACGCACTGAACGATTATGATCTGTACTCCTCCCGCGCTACGGTCTACGACAGACTGAACGAGCGCGAGCGCATCTACGGAAGGGACATAATAACTCTCTCAAAAGAATCGGGCTGGTCGTTCGCCGAAAGCAACAGCATGATCCTCAAATACATACTGAATTACCACCTGCAGAAATTCGACGCCGACCACAAGGCCCTCCTTCAGGATATACAGGATTTCGACAGCATAGTGGCGGACATGGACCGCAAGATCGGCGAGAAGAAGAAACTCACAAAGGACCGCGTTGAGGAGATAGTGCAGGAACACCTCCGCTTCATCACGGAATCCAAACGCCGCGGGGACATAGTCAGGATAATAGAGAACAAACGCAAGTGGAGCCTGAACAAGTTCATCAGCCGCTACAGCTACGAGCTTTTCAAAGGGGTGAAGATATGGTTGCTTACTCCAGAGGTGGTGTCGGACATAATGCCTCTCGAAATGGGGCTGTTCGACCTTGTGATATTCGATGAGGCATCTCAGATGTACGTGGAGAAGGGGATACCCTCGATCTACCGCGCAAAGAAGGTTGTGATCGCCGGAGACCACAAGCAGCTCCGCCCCTCCAACCTCGGCGCCGGGCGCATTGAATACGGCAGCGACGAGGATTACGAAGGAGAAGAGGATGAGGTCTCGGCCGTCCTTGAGGAAGAGAGCCTTCTGGACCTCGCAAGGACCCGCTACGACAACATCCTGCTGAATTTCCATTACCGCTCGAAATATGAGGAGCTGATCGCTTTCTCCAACTACGCATTCTACGGCGGCAAGCTCTACGTCTCGCCCAACTCGGTCCAGCCGGAAAAGCCCCCGATAGAGGTCCACAAGGTCAGCGGAGAGTGGGCAAAGAAAGCCAACGTCAAAGAGGCCAGAGTGATAGTGGAACTCCTCAAGGAATTCTTCAAAACAAGGAAAGAGAACGAGAGCATCGGGATAATATCATTCAACGTTTCACAGAGGGACCTGATCAACGACCTTATCGATGACGAGTCCGCAAGGGACCCGGAGTTCGGGAAGGCCGTGAACCAGGAGATGATAAGGTTCGACAACGGAGAGGACGTGGGTCTTTTCGTGAAGAACATCGAGAGCGTCCAAGGGGACGAACGCGATGTCATCATCTTCTCGATCGGATACGCAAAGGACAAGGACGGCAAGCTCATGCAGAGGTTCGGATGGCTCAACAACAAAGGAGGAGAGAACCGTCTGAACGTGGCCATCAGCCGTGCGAAGAAGAAGATCCACATCGTCTCGTCCTTCGATCCCGAGGAACTGCAGGTAGAGACCGCGAAGAACGACGGCCCCCGGATACTGAAGAAATATCTGCAGTACGCGGAGGCGGTTAGCAACGGCCAGAAAGAGCTGGCCGCAAGCATTCTGGAATCCTTCGGCGACAACAGGTGGAGGTCCGCGCCGCCGGTACCCGGAGAATCGCCGATCACCGAGAAGGTCTACAACGCGCTTGTCAGGAAAGGGTACAGCGTGGAGAAGGACGTCGGCATCGGAGGGTACCAGATCGATCTTGCGATCAAACAGGACAACAAGTACATCCTCGGCATAGAGTGCGACAGCCACATCTACGAGATGTCCGACTCTACGAGAGAAAGGGACTACCACCGGCAAAAGTATCTTGAATCAAGAGGCTGGCACATCCACAGGATATGGACCCCCGGAATGTGGAAGGACCCTCAGAAGGAGATCAACAACATAGTCAAGGCGATCGAACGCACATCCAAGTGATCATCTTCCGGACAGCTCGGCCTTCTTTACGGTGAGGGTCCCGCTGCCCCTCTTCCACTCCTTCTCATACTCTATGATGGTGAGAGTTTTACTGTGCATAGGGGAGTCCAGCGTCATCGACTCATATTCTCCGCCTTCGCCGGTCACGCTTATGCCGTATCTGTCCCTGAGGAGTCTGAGATCCTCCGCAGCATCCCTGTCGAGTTCCCTGCCCAGCCAGCTTTCGTCAAGACCTTCCGCATAACATCCCACTATGACCGCCCTGATCCCCGCTCCCAGGATCTCGTTGAGGATCATGTCCTGATCCTTCCTCCAAAGAGGGGATATGACCTTTAACCCGAGGTCCCCGCAGACCCTGTTCATCCTGTCCCATTGATAATCGGACCAGACCGCCCCTGTTACGACCCCTTCGATGTCAAGACCGGAAAGTGCTTCCCGGAGACCGAGCATGTCCGCTTCCTCGGAACCGGATGTCTCCGCCGTTACAAGCTCTATTCCGAGGGATTCGGCCATGAGCGGCACCGTGTCTATGTTAGGAACATGGAATATCCACGACCCTCCGGCTTTCGGCACTATGGTCACGAGATACGGAACCTCATGTCCCATCTGCTGTGCCAGATATAGTGCGAAAGTAGAATCCTTTCCTCCTGAGTACAGAGCGGCGAGGCGCATGCTGACAGCAACGAACACCAGGATAATCTAACTTTGCATTGCTCTGCGCCGTCAGATAAGCGGGATCCCGAACAGCTGCGGTACGGGGAAAGATGATAAACAATCACGTTATTGTCGAAATCGCTGATCTGATGACCATGACGCCAAGCGAACCCAACTTAAAGAAGATCGTCGCGGAGAAAGCTGTAGACGATCATGTCAGGGACGGGATGACCGTCGGACTCGGGACGGGAAGCACATCCGAATATGCCGTTAAGAGGGTCGGAGAACTGGTCCGAGACGGATTCAGGCTGAAGTGCGTCGCAACGTCCCTGCGCACTGCGGATCTGGCACAGAGCCTCGGAATAGAATTGTATGATATCGACGAAGTGCCTCACATCGACGTGACCATTGACGGGGCGGATGAAGTGGACCCGGGCAAACAGCTGATCAAAGGCCTCGGCGGCGCTCTCTTGAGAGAGAAGATAGTCGCCGCCGCCAGCATGACGGAGGTGATAATCGTCGACAGGTCGAAGATAGTGGACAAACTGGGCGTGAGGACGCCTCTGCCGGTCGAGGTCATTCCTTACGGCCACAGGAAGACCGCTTACGCTCTTGAGAAACAGGGGTGCAAAGCGACACTGAGGATGTCCGGGAGTGAGCCTTTCATAACAGACGCCGGCAATTACATCTATGACTGCAAGTTCGAATCTATCGAAAGCCCCTTCTTTCTCGAATCCAGGATAAACGTCATACCGGGCGCGGTGGAGAACGGACTGTTCCTCAACACCGCCGATGTTGTCCTTGTGTCAAATCCCGACGGTACAGTGACGAGAATGGATTGAATCCCCGTTTCTTTATTATAAAGAAAGAGTGAGGTTTTAATATAACCTCGATAATAGCACGTTCCGATTCATTTCAGGTGATAAACATGAAAATGCCCAGAACCATCAAAACATACTGCCCGTTCTGCAAGACCCATAGGGTCCACGACGTAGAAAGGGTCAAGAAAAAGAAAGCCAGCGAGCTCAAATGGGGTCAGAGGAGATTCAGAGAGGCCACCTCCGGTTACGGAGGATACCCCAGGCCGAAGCCGAAGGACAGGGAGAAGCCCACCAAGAGGGTGAACATCAGATTCAGATGCGAGACCTGCAAAAAAGCGCACCTGACCTCCTGCATAAGAGCGAAGAAGTTCGAGCTTACGGAGTGATCACATGACCGGCGATTTCATAAAAGTAAAATGCCCCGACTGCGAGAATGAGCAGATCGTATTCAGAAAAGCGGCCACCAAAGTAAACTGCAACGTGTGCGGATCCACCCTTATCGTGCCCAAAGGCGGCATCGGAGACATCAAGGGCGAGATCATCGAGGTAGTAGGCTGATGTCAAGGGCCAAAGGCTTTCCCGAGCACGGAGAACTCGTCGTCTGCACAGTGACCAACGTGAAGAATTTCGGTGCCTTCGTCACTTTGGACGAGTATGAAGGAAAGGAAGGGTTCGTACACGTCAGGGATGTAGCCACAGGCTGGGTAAAGTACATCAGGGATTTCATCAGGGAAGGACAGAAGATAGTCTGCAAGGTTCTGGGCGTAGACTCTTCAAAAGGCCACATAGACCTTTCCCTCAAGTCCGTGAACGATCATCAGAAAAGAGAAAAGATACAGCAATGGAAGAACGAGAACAAGGCCGAGAAGCTTGTGGAGATCATCGCGGAGCGCATGTCCGTTTCGATCGATGATGCATACGACCTGTTCGCCAAAGACCTCCTCGAAGTCTACGAGACACTTTACGGGGCCTTTGAATCCGCGGTCGCTTATCCCGACGAGTTCACCGAAGAGTTCTTCGGAGAATGGACAGGGACGTTCATTGAGGTCGCTAAAGAGAACGTGACACCGCCGTTCGTTGAGATAGACAGCATCTTGGAGATGACCTCTTCGGCGCCCAACGGCATCGAACTTATCAAAAAGGCCCTTGCCGCCGGACTTAAAGCGGCCGACGGCGAGAGTGCCGTGATCACTTCCATTGGTTCGCCAAGGTACAGGGTCACCGTGACCGCCAGCGAATACAAGGATGCGGAAGACATCATGAAGAAAGTGACCGCCAAGGCCATGAGCGAATTCACCGCTGCGGGCGGCGCAGTCACCCTTAAACGCGAGAGCAAGTGAGATGAGCTCATCCCTCAGAAAATGCGCCTCGTGCGGAAAATACTCATTGGAAAGCGAATGCCCGTCCTGCGGGTCCCCCGCAGGTAACCCGGCGCCGGCAAAGTTCTCGCCCGACGACCGCTACGGAGATTACAGAAGAAAGGCAATAATCGAGGAGTACGGAGAGAATGGAAAACATCGTCGTCTATAAGAGCAGGCCTTCTCTGAAAGGCCCTCTTTTCATTGAGTGCCTGCCGGGAATAGGGAACGTAGGCAAAACGGCCGGGGATTTCATAGCGGATTCCCTTAATGCGGAGATGTTCGCCACAATATATTCCAAACATTTCCCTCCCCAGGTGCTTCTGGATGACGAGAACATTATCGAGATGGCGAACAACCAGCTTTGGTTCGCGAAGGACGTCAACTCCAGGGACATAGTATTCCTGAGGGGGGACTTCCAGGGCTCGACCCAAGAGGGGCAGTTCGAACTCTGCGTATCGATACTGAACATACTCATGGAGTACGGGGTGTCTGAGATAATCACCCTCGGGGGATACGGCACCGGCCTCATGGTCGAGTCCCCCCGCGTGTTCGGCGCGGTGACAGACTTGAAGATAAAGAAGGAATTCGGGGGCTACGGAGTGGAGTTCCCTTCCGGCGACCCGAATGCCGGGATAATAGGCGCCAGCGGAGTATTCGTCGGGCTCGGTAAGGTGCATGATATCCCGTCGATATGTCTGATGGGTGAAACGTCCGGGTACTTCGTCGACCACAAGAGCGCGATGGCGATGGTCAATGTGCTGATGAAGAAACTGGGAGTGGAGCTGGATCTCAAAGAGCTCCAGGACAAATCCGAGCAGATCGACGAACTTACCGCCAAGGTGAAAGAGATCGAAGGCCGCGACAACGTGGACTTGGGATACATCGGATGATTTTCCCAAGTGGTTACATTTAAATAGACTATCCTTTATCCTGTTTTACCCCGCCTAGCTCAGCCTGGCCAGAGCGGCTGACTGTAGAGTGTTCTCGGAAGAATCCGATACAGCCGCTGAAATCAGCAGGTCCCCGGTTCAAATCTGGGGGTGGGGACCATTCACATCCAGCTTGGATATTCTGAAGAAACCATCATAACAAGTTACTGCATCATTCAGGTCCGTCTTCTTCTGATGACAGCACGTGTCCGCATTGAGGACAATATTTTGCCAGCGGAGATCTCGTATTCGCATTGCATTCGGGGCAGGGATACTCGACCTCTATCTCTCCCATTAGGTGCATTTGTTTGTTTTCCGTTATTAGGGTCAGGAACGTGCGCGCTTCCCCGGCCGAGTAGTCAGCTTCCTTTGCTCTTCTCCCGTAGTACATGTTCGAGACACCTATTATTGCCAGGAAGGCTACTGTGAAAATAACGATCACCATCAGGATCAGGTAATCAAAAAATCCTATTTCTAAAACGACTCTGCCGTCTGATGAGGTGTATGGTGAGCTGAACCTCAATAAAAAGAAGAACAGTGTGAGAAAAAGAAAGAGCACCCCAAAAACCAGCCCCAGGGCGCCGCTTTTGTACGTATCCCTTTCTTTCACGTATACGCCTCTCGATATGATCGTTTCTTTGCTCGTCATCCTTTGCATTTCCTCTGACCTCGCCTATATAGAACAACACGTGCACAAAATACTATCGAACGGTCCTGGATTCTTTTTTACTATTTTCATTGACGATGTTCGCTTCTTTTATCGTAAGTTCTTTTGATTAAGTGTCGCAAGTGAGGATTAATTAATCCCATGTGCGATGACATCTTATGGAGAAGCCGGATGTTTGGGATGTGCTTCGATCGGGTAAAGCTGTGGGAAGAGGCTCTCCCTGTCATGATGATTACGACAGGGCGTTGACGGAATGCATAGAAAAAAGGCTCAGGTACAACACATTATCATTCACTGCAGAGGAAAGAAGGGCCGCGCTCTCCGACCTGCTTGGCTACCCTGTCGACGAGCACACGAAGGTTGTCCCTCCCTTCCACTGCGATCAGGGATTTAATATCAAACTCGGAAAGAACGTGCTGATCAACTACGATTGCATATTCCTCGATACGGGGGAGATCTCCATCGGAGATAACGTTCTCATCGGCCCCGGATCAAAACTCGTCACGGCTAAACATTCCCTTGAAGCTGAAAAAAGAAGGGACTGGGCTGTAAGCTGTTCCCCGATAAGGATAGAAGAAGATGTTTGGATGGGTGCGGGGGTCGTCGTGCTTCCCGGGGTGACGGTCGGGGCCCGCTCCGTCATAGGAGCGGGCTCCGTCGTCACGAAGGATGTTCCGCCTGATGTCATCGCAGCAGGTAATCCTGCCAGGATCGTCAGGTCCCTTTGATCAGAACTCCCTTCTTATGAATGCGATCCATGCCAATACTGTAGAAGCGACACTCCATCCTACCACAGACAAAATCACTTTGGTCATATCCGGCGCTGGTATCAGAAGTTCCTCTATTTGTTCGAGAGTAAATCCCGCCATCTCCCCGATATGAGCCATTGAATCATTTAAGGCGGCAAGACTTCCTGGTACGCCTGTGTATATTGCCGTCGCCGCTTGATCGATAAAGAACCATGGCATAGTTCCTGTCGTCATAGACACCACATCGGGTAAGAACCACACCATGAATATTAGTAAAAAGAATGTCAGAATCGCAGAAGTGCTTCCCTTTTTCATGATCGAACTTATGAACATCGCGATGCCGGACATTGCCACGACTAAAAGGGAGGCTATTCCCAGCGATACAAAGAGTTCGCTTGGTACAGACCCCGTACCAATCAGTGACAATGCCACAAGTCCTGCATAAAACAGCACTATCATCACTACCTCCAATGCGATGCATCCCAACATCTTCCCTAAGAAAATAGATGTCTTCTTTATCGGCCTAGTGAACAGTATCAATGCTGTCCTCTCTTCAAACTCCGATACAGTCACGACTGATGCGAAGAGGGTTGCCGACAGTATTATCAGGAAACTAACAAGGAACAAATGAATCATTATTGCTGCCCCGGGTTCCCCTCCGAGGCCTCCCCCATTAAAATGTTGAAGGAGAGTTATCACTGCGAATACAAAAATTATGAGCGCGACATATATCGCAAACCTTTTTCCCCGAACGAATTTACGTATCTCGTTCTTGGCCACCACGTAGGATTGTCTGAAATCATCCAACTCAATATACATCATCTCGACTCCTTTATCAGCTTGAGATAAGTGGTCTCAAGTGTATCCTCTTCGTTCACTCCATATGCGCCGATGTTCAATGCGCCGAGATCGTTGAAAAACCTCACACGGACGTTATTATCGCCCTTTATAATCACATCGATATCGTTGCCGTACCTTTCGGCCGAGACAACGTTGTTCAGCTGTCCGATCTTAGATATCATGTTCTCATTGGGTATGCTCTCGACCTTTACGATCATCCTCTTGGTGTCGTCATCCTTCCCGATTATACTTATGTCGTCGTGAACGATCATCTTTCCGTGGTTGATTAGAGCAACCCTGTCGCAAAGATCGCTTACTTCACGGAGTATGTGGGAACTCATGATAACGGTAAGATCCTTCGACTCGTTCCTGAGATTCTTCAGGATCTCTCTCATCTCGGCCTGGCCTCTGGGATCAAGCCCGGAGTTAGGCTCATCCAATATAATGACGCTCGGGTCGTTAATGAGCGCCTGGCCGAGTGCTATCCTCTGCCTCATCCCTTTGGAAAACGTCCCTATCCTTTTGTCTTCCCATTCCGTCATCTTCACCTTTTCCAGGATCCTGTCGGTCTCGCTCTTTATAGACTCGGCTTTCATCCCAATTATCTGCCCCACATACCTAAAGGTCTCCCTTGGCGTGAGGTAAGGATAGAACTCCGGGGTTTCGACCACTGTCCCAACACCTGTCAGCGCTACCTTCGGGTCCTTGGTCACATCGACACCGTTGATGTACGCTTCCCCTGATGTAGCGTTTATCAGATGCGTCAATATCTTCAGTGTTGTACTTTTCCCGGCGCCGTTGGGTCCCAGGAAACCGGTGAAGCTGTTCCTTTTCACGGAAAGATTGAGGTTGTCCACTGCAACAAAGTCCCCATATTCTTTCCGTAGCCCCACTATCTCGATAGGGTTATCAGATGACATACTTCCTCTCATCCAAAGTTTATATATAAATCTGTCGATAGTTGACAAGTCAACCTAAATCGTTCCCTTTATTCATCTTCCTCTTCGTGCCGCGCCTTATGGTCATAGCCATTTGGCGGGACTGCACCCTGATCACGGCGGGAGTATAATCCAGAAAATTATAGAATGAAGTTAAGCCGGTGAGCGCCCTTCTGGGGAAATCTTTCTCAGACCCTCTCACTGCATTCTCTCTTTTCAGAACGCTGTTCAGGAAGCTTTCCGTGTCATCCGCTTTTGAGATCGTCACCACCGACCCCAGGTCCTCCGCGATGTGCCCGTCGCTTCCGCCCGTTATTCCAAGACCGTATCTTTTGAAAGACCTTATCGCCTCTACATTGTCTTGTCGGGTCATCCCTCCACATATCACCTCATAGGCGTCCAGCCTTCTCACCACATCGTCAGAGATGTACCCTTTCCTATTGCAGATCTCCACTCCTTTGTTGGAACCGAGGTACCCCATGGGGTGCGCTCCGGATGTCACGCAGTTCCATCCCTCCAGAAGATCGAGGAGTTTTTCCGTGGTGCAGTCCTTGAGAGCGAGCCATGGGCACGACTGTAGCCTCGGCCGGATGTTCTCTTGCCAGAAATCTCTGAGTTCTTTCATCTCATAGAAGTACGTGAGTATGTGCGGACCGTCCGATGTGCTCACTTCCATCCCCGGAATGATGAACACATCTTCTTTCTCAATATCTACGGCTTCAAGCGAGCTTATCAGGTTGTGATCGGTGACCGCCATACCCACGTTCCTCGACCGTGCTATCTTCAGCAACCGGCTGATGCTGCTGTACGAGTCCGAGCAGTCGGTATGGATGTGCATATCCGCGCAAAGGAACCCTGAGTCCGCGATGAGCTCCCAGTCTGGGTTCTCGAATTTTATCCTAGGTTTGTCAAAGGAGGTGTTCATCTCTGACATAATGAACGCCACACATCCTCCGACGCAGATAGTATTTCCTTCTCATCGATGGTGGTTATCCTGCCGTCGTCCAGAACTATGTCCCCCTGGCACATCACTGTCTTCACGTTAGACGAGGATGCGGAATAAATGATGTTAGATATCATGTTCTCCGGAAGCAGGGGCCTGATGTTCGGGGACCCGCCGTTCAAGATAACAATATCCGCATATTTTCCTTCCTCGACGGAACCCAGAGAATCCTGCATGCCTATCGCCTTCGCCGCATTCACTGTTGCGAAGTCCAGGAGCTCCTGCGCGGACGCGACGGTGGGGTCCCACCTGCTGGACTTCTGAAGCAGCCCCAATGTTTTCATTTCAGCCATCATATCGAGACTGTTGTTAGTGGTGCTGCCGTCCGTTCCGACGGTGACGTTCACACCGTATCTCTGGAATTCGGGTATCGGAGCTACGCCTCCGGTAGCCAGTTTCATGTTGGATACCGGGCAGGATGAGATCGAGGCTCCCGCATCGGCCATTATCTTTACCTCGTTCATTGTAAGCCATGCGGAATGCGCCGCGATCGTGTTCCCTCCGAGAACGCCGATATCGTTCAGCCACTCTGCCGGCCTTTTTCCGGTCTTCTTCCTGTGTTCGTTGACCTCTCCTCTGGTCTCCGAAAGATGTAAGGTCAGCGGGATGTTCTTCTCGTCAGAGAACTCCTTCGCTTTTCTGCATGTTTCTTCGCCGCAGACATATACTCCCTGCAGCCCTGCGCCGGGTATTATTTTTCTTTTTTTCTTGAAATTGTCGTAGAATCTTTTGCAGTTCTGCATGGGATTCCCTTTCTGGGTCGTCAGTTCCTCGTCGAGGACGCACCAGCACAGCACCCCTCTTATGCCCGCTTCCGCCACCGCTTTTGCGATGACGTCCTCCGAATAATACAGGTCAACGAAAGTGGTAGTGCCGCTGCGGATCATCTCGGCGCATCCGATCTTCGTGCCGACGTCTATGTCCCTGTCGGTCCTCTCGGAATCTATCCTGAACACCCTCTCTAAAAATTTCGGGAAAGGGATATCGTCTACGGCGCCCTTCATCACGGCCATTGCAACATGTGTATGGGTGTTGATCAGCCCCGGCATGACGATGTCACCGGAGGCGTCGATCTCCTTGTCCGCCGATCCCTTATACTCTTTTCCAACGGATACTATCCTTTCCCCGTCAACGACCACGTCGCCTCGGATGATCCTTCTCTGCTGGTCCTGCGTAACGATCCATGCATCTCTTACGGCGGTGATCATGCCTCAGGATTTTCATTTGATGTAATAACCGTTTCGCAGGCCATGCTCCAAAAAAGTTCCCTGCGGAACCCCTTACAATAAAAGAATAAAATACGGAGGCGCCGATGATTACACGCATGTTCGAAACCGAGAAGACCAAGGAACTGGCGCAGAGTGGGGATCCTGAAGCGCAATACGCACTCGGCCGGATGTACGGTGACGAAACGCCTCCGGATCATGAGGAAGCGGCGAAATGGTATCGGCTTTCCGCAGAACAGGGGCATCCCGGGGGACAGAACAGTCTTGGTTTTTTATACGGAACCGGAAACGGAGTGTCTCTTGATCATAAAGAGGCCGTGAGGTGGTATCGGCTTTCCGCGGAACAGGGTCATCCCGGCGGGCAGAGCAATCTGGGTTTGGCCTACAGTAAAGGAGAGGGCGTGCCTCAGGATCTTGAGGAAGCTGCTAAGTGGTATCGGCTTTCTGCAGAACAGGGTCATCCGGGGGGACAATACAATCTCGGCACGATGTATCACAGGGGGAAGGGCGTGCCTCAGGATCTTGAGGAGGCTGCAAAATGGTATCGGCTTTCCGCAGAACAGGGGCACTCATGGGGACAGAATAACCTCGGTACAATGTGCCAGACCGGAAAAGGTGTGCCTCAGAATCTTGAGGAGGCTGCAAAATGGTATCGGCTTTCCGCGGAACAGGGTAACGCGGAGGCGCAAAGCAACTTAGGCTGGATGTACGAGAACGGGGCCGGCGTGCCTATGGGTAAGGAGGAGGCTGCGAAGTGGTACAGACTTTCCGCGGAACAGGGGAATGCGCGTGCCCAGCACAGCATAGGCCTGTTGTACTGGAGAGGAGAAGGCGTGCCTCAGGACCACGAGGAGACGGCAAAATGGTACAGACTTTCCGCCGAACAAGGGAACGAAGAGGCGCAATACGGTCTGGGCTGGCTGTATGAGAGCGGGGACGGCATGCCTATGGACTATGAAGAAGCGGCGAGATGGTACAGACTTTCCGCTGAGCAGGGGAACTCCTGGGCGCAGAACAACCTTGGCTGGCTGTATGAGAATGAGAAGGGCGTGCCTATGGATCTTGAGGAGGCCGCGGAGCGGTACATACTTGCCGCTGAAAAAGGGAATCCGTGGGCGCAGTACAACATCGGCCGCATGTACAGCAGCGGGAAAGGTGTGCCTCAGGACCATGAGGAGGCGGCGAGATGGTACCTGCTTTCCGCCGAACAAGGGATAGCGGCGGCACAGAACAACCTGGGTGTGATGTACGAGGACGGAGAAGGCGTGCCTATGGATCCTGAGGAGGCTATGAGACTGTACGCGCTTGCCGCGGAACAGGGGCATGAGATGGCATTATACAACCTGAACAGGATGCGGCAAAGACAGGAGCATCAGTGATCCGGTGCGGGGAGCGGCAAAGTCTCGAAAAAAAGGATATATCGATACCGCTATGGGGCGGTATGGTGTTCCGGATGACATTCCTCGGGACGGGCGGCGGAAGGCATACCGCCATGTATCAGACCCGCAGCACCGGAGGGATACTTATTGAGCACGGGGACGGAAAACACCTTCACATAGATCCGGGACCTGGCGCCCTGACCCAGATGAAAAGGATACATTATGACCTCACGAGAACGGATTCTCTTATCGTATCGCATGCGCATCCCGACCATTATTCGGATGCCGAGTCGGTGATAGAGGGGATGACCTTCGGCGGGTGGAAGAGGAGAGGGCATCTGTACGGCAGCCCTACCGTCATCCGGGGGGAGGGTCTGCTTGGTCCGTGCATCTCGAGGTATCATCTCGGGACGGTCAAAGGTGTGACAGTGACAGAACCGGGCGCGGTCCTTGACATAAACGGCCTGAGGACCGAGGTCTGCAGAACAGACCACAGCGACCCTACGAATGTGGGTTTCAGGTTCGACAGCGGCAGCGGGATCGTCTCCTATGTCAGCGACACGAGCTATTCAGAGGAGATAGCTGAACAGCACAAAGGGAGCAGGGTACTCATCCTTCCGGTCACGACGCCGGACGACCTGCGGATCTCTTACCATTTATGCACCGATGACGCGGCCTCTTTCATCGACGTCGTAAAGCCGGAGCTTGCCATCTTCATACACCTCGGCATTGTCATGATCAAAAGGGGCCCCGATAAACAGGCGCTCAAGACCGAGGAACGAACCGGAGTAAAGACGATAGCGGCGAGAGACCTTGATGTTCTGGACATCGGAGAGGCGCTTTCTTTTTCGACGCCCGAAATATATGATGACGAGTGGATCCCCGATACCTCCCCGTGACCGCCGCAGAAAGGCGGGCTCGGCCATATCAGAGTTCGGAGCGGATGGTTCCGGTGACCCATCCGTAGGTCTCTTCCGTCATCAGCCCGGCCGCGCGCTCCTCCCCCACCATAAGAAGAAGCTGCCTGGAGCGCCCGTTGTATTTTTGATAATTCGCTTCCGCCTCTTCTTTCGGTCTGTCCGCCGACCATCTCATGCCGTTGTGCCGCATGTCGGCGAATTTGACCTCTGCGGCGATGTCGCTTGAAGCGACCCTTTTGAGATAATCGCCTATATCCTCTCCTTTGCGCTTGGAGACACAGTCCACCGCCGTTACTATTTCCTCGCTGAAACCCGCCGCACGGAGGTCGCCGAGGGTGACGTGGGTATCCTCGACCACATCGTGCAGCAGAGCGGCGATCTTTCCACCTGCTGTTCTGCAGTATCCCGATACGGCGACAGGGTGCAGGATGTAGTCATTACCGGACTTGTCCTTTTGTCCCTCATGTGCCTCTGTTGCTATCCGCAGAGCTTTTTCATATTCTTGCTGAAAGGATTGATCGCAGGTCATGTTCGAACGTCTGCTGTTATGATTCCTTCCTAATAAATAATTCGCCGGCCTCGTGTCAGCTTTGCCGCCGGTCAAGCGCGGTCAGGTCTTCCCTTTCGTACTTGTGACTGCCCTGCAGCCCCTTTTTGTATTTCCAACATCTTATGGCTTCGTCAAGGCTCTTCCCGTCGTTATCGGCAAAGAAATCTCTTATGTATGTGTTGTACTCGAACTGCCTGCCGATCTCGGTCTTGCCTTTCTTCTTTTCTTCCATTACGGAATGGTACGCTATGACAGCGTCCCCGTAGCTTTTTCCGGCGTTGGATCTCAGCCATTTTTGGAAAGCAACGTTGAAAGTGAACCTCTTGCCTATCCTCTGTTCGAAGAAAGCGCGGTGCCTCTCGGAATAAGAGGGGACGCTTTCGATAAGGGTATCCTCAGTGATCTCCCGTTTACCAGAAGGCGGTTTCGCTTTTGCCTCCGGCGCAAGCTCCTTGCCAGTATCGAGATAATATGATATCCGCTTCGTCAGGTCTTCCTTTCCGCCGGAGACCCGCAGGCCCTCCTGTCTGCAGAACCGCACCAGCTCTTCTTTCAGATAGTAATAACTTCGGAATGTCCCGCTGTCCAGGTTCTTATTAAGATCTGGTCTTTCCGTCACCGGCTCTTCCTCTCATACAAAACATGGAACATCTGCTTAAATGATTTTCCGGCGGCAAAGGCCGTATGCAGGCATTTCGACAATTGAGTATCCTCATCGAACTGACCAGCATCGAAAAGTAATTAATCGGAAAGCAGAGTTTGCATACTATGGCAACCTATCCGGCTTATCCCTTCATGGAATCGAAGGAATGCAGAAATTGTATGCTGACAAAAAAAGCGTGCATAGGCATAAACGCAGATTACGTTTTCTGTGCAAATTGCAATGTGCCTCTTTTATTCCCTGATGACGCGCGTGCCCTGCTGATGACTGTGGTGAAAAGGTCAGAGAATCGCAAAGGGGGCATTCGGACATAAGCTGACGGCCGATCAGTCAAAGGGAGGACGGGCGATGAACCATTCGATACTAGGTCTCACGGCGCAGATATCGGACAATGCTTAAATCCTCAACGCCTATCTTTGGCAATGAGCCTTGAGTCTGAGGTATTGGAAAAGATAAAACCGACCGCCGAAGAGGTCGAATTTATAGACAATGCCGCAAAAGGCCTGAAGAAGAGAGTGGAGGATTATGTCAGGGACCACGACATAGATGTCGAGGTCCGGCTCGTCGGGTCATATGCGAAGGGCACTTACCTGTCGGATCCTGACATCGACCTTTTCCTTCTTTTCCCGGAGACCGTTTCCTCTAAAGAGCTGGAAAGAGTAGGGCTGTCCGTCGGAGAGGCCATAATAAGAGGAGTGAAGATGTACTCCGAGCATCCTTACACCCGCGGCATATACGACGGTGTGGACGTCGATCTTGTGCCCAGCTATTCCATCAAGACCGCCGATAAACTAAGGTCTGCTGTTGACCGGACCCCTTTCCACACGCACTACATCCTTGAGAATCTCAAAGAAGAGCAGAAGGACGAAGTAAGGTTGCTCAAGAAGTTCATGAAAGGCATAGGAGTATACGGCGCTGAGCCCGTGACGAGAGGATTCTCGGGATACCTGTGCGAGCTGCTTGTCCTGCATTACGGAAGCTTCCTCAAGGTGCTGGAAGGGGCGAGCGAATGGAAGGAGGGGACCTGCATATCCGTGGACAAAAAAGGTCCGCCGATAATAGGCCCTCTTGTTGTCTATGATCCGGTGGACCAGAAGAGGAACGTCGCGTCCGCGGTGCACATTGAGACCATGGCCCTTTTCATCGTGGCGTCGAAGGCATACCTTTCATCGCCTTCGGAAAAGTTCTTCTTTCCCAATGACAGGCAGCCGTGCTCGAGAGAGGAGTTGCAGAGGATAGCGGACAGGAACGGCTCGAGGATAATAACGGTGGTTTTCGACAGGCCGGATGTGGTCATGGACAACCTTTACTCTCAGCTGTGGAAGACCCGCTATGCCCTTACCAGAAAACTCAACGATTTTGACTACAATGTTCTGAAGGCGGCGCAGGAGATGTATGAAAAGAGTCTGGAGATCGTCTTCGAGCTTGAGCGCGATGTCCTATCCAAAACGTATAAGCACACTGGACCGCCAGTCTGGGTGAAGGCGGCGGATTCGTTCCTTTCAAAATGGAAGAACAACGTCTACGGCCCGCCTTTCATAGAGGACGGGTGCTGGACGGTGATAGCGGAGAGGATGTACTTCACAGCGAAGGAGATGCTTGCGGACGAGGCAGCCGTATCAGGTATAGGAAGGGAGCTCGACCCGCGGAACATGAAGATAAGGGATCATGAATCGTCCCTTAACGAGACCGATCCTCTGCTTCTCACCGAATTGATGGATCCGAAGAACAGCTGGGAGATATGAACCCTCAGACGAAGGGCGAGTTGATCAGGACCATGCATATGCCCAGCCCGAGCATCAGGAATATAAGATAATTCATCAGCATGGTCTTCATCTCAAGAAGGTCCGCACGGAATCCCATGATCACGAGCAGTTTCTTCATCACCAGAACGACCAGGAACGACAAGGCGGTCGCGAACATCCAGCCGTTATCCATTCTGCACAGCAAAGCGCCTATCACGCCGACCAATAGCGCGAGGCCCGTTATGATGAACAGTACCTTAGTGCCGTAGATGTCCTTGAGGATGAACTCGCGCTCATCGAACTCCGCAGGAGTGAACTGATACTCCTCTTCTTCTTCCTCGATGATGCGCCTTCTCTTCTTTGCCATGTCCACATGGATTCCTATCAGCAATATAAACATTTATCCGCTAAAAGGGGGGCCCTCATTCTTTTACACATTAACTCCCGTTATATATCGGAGAAACGGTTGGAAAAGAGATCCCGAGACCATATGCTAAATGTGTCATTCCTGCGGAGAGAATGCGTTACCTGTGCGGACCCCGCGCCGATAAAAACCGTTCTGATGTGTGAAAATGTCCTGCAGGCTCATTCGGGGGTTATTCATGCAAATTAGTGCAAATTCAGGAGGTGCGGAAATCTCACTTTCGGCCGATTCGGACACCCCCTGATTTGCCTTATATATTGAAAGCAACTTGATGATTATGGTGAGAACCAATGGCAGCAAAGACCCTAGAAGACATACCAGGAGTAGGACCAGCCATAGCAGAGAAACTCCGTGAAGGTGGGTATAATGAATTAATGACCATTGCCGTCGCTTCACCGAAAGATCTTGCAGAGACCTGCGAGATCGGTGAGAAGAAAGCATTGGACATCATCGAAGGCGCGAAGCTCTGCGCCGATATCGGCGGATTTGAGACAGGAGACAGCATCCTGGAACGCCGCAAGTCGGTGGCGAAGCTTACGACCGGATCAAAAGCATTCGATGAACTTATGAACGGAGGATTGGAGAGCCAATCCATTGTAGAATTTTTCGGCGAATTCGGAAGCTGCAAGACACAGGTCTGCTTCCAGCTCGCCGTCAACGCCACGCTTCCCGAGGAAAGGGGAGGGCTGGACTCCGATGTCATCATCATCGACACGGAGAACACGTTCAGACCGGAGCGTATAATCCAGATGTCGAACTATCTCGGCGTGGATCCTGAGGACGTCCTGAGAAGGATACATGTCGCGAGAGCGTTCAACTCCCAGCACCAGATCCTCCTCGTCGATAAAGCGCTTGAACTGGCGCAGCAGAAGAAGGTCAGGCTGATGGTCGTCGATTCCCTGACGTCACACTTCAGGGCAGAGTATCTCGGTAGAGGCGCGCTGGCAGAAAGGCAGCAGATCCTCAACCGTCACATGCACGATCTTCTGAACTTCGCAACGCTGAACAACGCAGTAATAGCCGTAACGAATCAGGTGGCGGCTAAACCGGATGCGTTCTTCGGCGATCCTACGAGGCCGATCGGCGGACATATCGTAGGACACACGGCTACCTTCCGCATTTATCTGAGAAAAGGAAAGGCCGGGAAGAGGATCGCCAGACTCATCGACTCTCCGAACCTTCCGGAAGGAGAGGCTGTGTTCACGGTGACCGAAGATGGTATTAAGGACTGAAACCTAAAGGGGCCCGTGGACCCCGTTTTCTTTTTTGAATTGTCCGGCGAATCCAAGGACATGCCGGCGGCCGAGGCGAAAAGATGCATTGAGGCCGAATGTCCATACCACAGCATCGTCGGAGAAGGCCCGGGATACCTTACGGCCTCTTTCCCCGAAGAATGTCTCGGCGGGATCGCCGACCGCATCGCCCTTACCCATTCTATCGGAAGATATCTCGGATCGTACGACCCTTGGGACGTCAGCGGACTTTCCGGCGCGGATCTGCCGCAGGGCACGTTTGCGATCAGGGCCAAAAGATTTGAGGGTATGATGAAAGATACGGACTCCCAGAAATTGATAAAAGAGGCCGGGAATGTGCTTTCCGGGAACAACGATGTGGACCTCCGCGATCCCGATATAATTGTTAAGATGCAACTTTGCGACAAAGTACACCTTTACATTGAAGAGAGGGCGATCGACAGGAATATCATGGAGAAAAGAAAGGTCGGCGAACGTCCCTTCTTTTCCCCCATATCCCTTCACCCCAGATATGCCAGAGCTCTCATCAACCTGACCGGCGCGAAAAAAGGGGACACCGTGCTTGATCCGTTCTGCGGCACGGGAGGGATCATGATCGAGGCCGCCGATATGGGAATGAAAGCTGTCGCGTCAGACTTCGATGAGGACATGGTCTTGGGCTGCATGGAGAATATGGGGTTTTACGGTCTCAGGCTATACGACCATGAGGTGATCGACGTTAAAGATATCCCGGAAAGATTTTCTGAGATAGATAAAGTGGTCACCGACCCTCCTTACGGAAGGTCCACGAAGACCGGCGGAGAGGACGTTTTGCGCATACATGAGGTCGCAATGCGATCTATCCCGAAGGTCCTGACCCGGGAAGGCAGGGCGGGGATCATCCTCCCTTACGAAACCGGTTCCTCGGAAATGGAACTGGACCGTTCCTTCAGGCAGCACGTCCACGGATCGCTTTCCCGCTACTATCACATCTTTAAAATGTTCAATCATTAACTATTTCAATTCTTACCATATCCCAGCAGCGTGAACAGATTCCTCCGCCTATTCCGGTTCGGAAACGGCATCATGGGCATCCTCGGGGTCATCGTCAGCGCTTTCATCGCCGTCGGATTCGATATCGGAGACCATATTCAGAATCTGATCATCTCCTGTGCGGTGATCCTTGCCTTCATGGCAGGCGGGAACTCCCTGAACGATTATATCGATAGGGAAATTGACAAGACCGCCCACCCTGACAGGCCTCTTCCGAAGGGAGAGATCAAGCCCCGCACCGCACTGATCATCGGGATATCCGGGCTTGCGGCCGCATCCCTGCTGTCGATAGCGATGATGTCTGTCATGGTCACGGTCATAGTCGCCGTTGCCGCCGCGTTGATGGTGTCCTATGAGCTGTTCCTTAAACAAAGGGGGTTCGTCGGAAATATCACGATCGCCGTTCTGACCGGGATGATCTTCCTCTTCGGCGGTGCGGCTGTGAACAACATTGAAGGCAACATCATCATTGCGGCGATGGCTGCGCTGGTCAGCGTCGGCAGGGAGATCGCAAAAGATATACAGGACATGGAATCGGACGAAGGCAGGAGCACGCTGCCGATGATGATCGGCGTACGTAATGCGTCGGCCGTTGCCGCCGTGTTCTTCGTATCCGGCGTCATCCTGAGCATATGGCCCTTGGTCGATCAGACCTTCGGGCCGCTTTACTGCATAGTATTCGCGGCGGATGC
The DNA here is from genome assembly GCA_009777615.1 of Candidatus Methanoplasma cognatum. Taxonomy (NCBI): domain Archaea; kingdom Methanobacteriati; phylum Thermoplasmatota; class Thermoplasmata; order Methanomassiliicoccales; family Methanomassiliicoccaceae; genus Candidatus Methanoplasma; species Candidatus Methanoplasma cognatum. Next base: position 240,840 of record WRLM01000001.1, on the reverse strand, counting down.
AATCTTTATTTATAGTGCATTCATTATTTTCCGCAAGGCGGATGTTTCGCAGAAGATGGCGAAGATAGCAATGTTCATCGCATTGATCGCATTCGTGTTGGGTGTCGTCTTATGGGCATAAAGGAATATCTTATCGACAGAATGAAACAAGGGACCATTCACATGGCGCTCTTGGATCCGGACAAACAGGACAGCCGAGAGGCTGGCGTCATAGCGAAGAAGATGAAGGACGCCGGAACGGACGCGATAATGATCGGCGGCTCCACCGGCGTTACCTCCGAGAATCTAAGCGAAACGGCGAGGTCCATCAAAGAAGCATCCGGTCTCCCGACGATACATTTCCCAGGAAGCCCGACCGCCCTTTCCAAAGACGTCGATTCGATACTCTTCATGAGCATGGTCAACAGCACCGACCCCTTCTGGATAATGAACGCCCAGGCCGGCGCTTCCAGGTACATCAAGAAACTTGGGATAGAGACCATTTCCTTAGGATACATCATCGTGGAACCCGGAATGAAAGTGGGGGAAGTAGGAAAAGCGGACGTGATAAAGCATGACGATATCGACCGCGCCGTGGGATATGCGCTGGCATGCGAGATGTTCGGAATGGACCTCGTTTATCTTGAGGCTGGAAGCGGCGCCGATCGGCCGGTGCCTCCGGCAATGATATCCGCAGTCAAAAAAGCGGTATCGATACCGCTCATCGTGGGGGGCGGGATCAGGACCCCGGAGGCCGCAGAGGCGGCCAGGGTGGCTGGCGCAGACGCCGTCGTTACGGGAACATTCGTAGAGAGATGCTCCGACGGCACGATGCTGAGATCTGTCGTCGAAGCGTCGAAAGGAAGGTGAAGTGATGTCGGAACCCCCCGCATACCGTGTCCCCGTGTCTCCCAAGGCCCCGATGTGGATCACGCCGGAGGAGAGGTCCGCCAATATCACCAAGGAACTCAAGATAGCGGCCAGAAGGTTCCTCTGCCCCAACTGCGGCAAAGAGTTCAGCCTTTTTCAGTCCAGGGCCATAGCCTGCAAGTACTGTTCCAAAGCGAATCAGAATTGCCCGAACGTACGCTGTCCCCATTGTGACTCAGAATTCCCGATACAGGGGTTCATAGTCCCGGACAAAGAGGACAGGGTCCACATGAACAAGTATGCCGACACTGTATTCAACAATTTTGACGATACGTATAACAGAAGATGATTCAAAGTTCCAGGACCTTCATTCCTGATGCTCCCTTTTTCCTCACGGCGCCTTCCCCGATCAGTTCGACCAGCACGACCTCCAGCACAAGCCACGCTATCACGCCGGTTCTGAGACAGCCTGTTACCGCTTTACCCTCCCTTCCCGCGGACCCGTGCATGTGGATCATGGGGTCCCCGTTCTCATCCGGGAAGATCGTACCCGACGCCGTCAGCTCGTGAGGTGCGTCCAATGTTATTATGATGGGGACTATTCCGTTATCATAAGGCATCTCGGGGCCAACGGTCATGCGCGAACCCTCCCCTATGCCTCCGACGGCGGTCACCAGAGCGTTCTTTATCCCGTTCTCGCGGGAGAACCTCTCCAAAACTTCGTGAAGGACCTCCCCCGTCTCCAATCTGAGAACGAAGACCCTGCCCTTTTCCATCTCGAGGGATCTCATGATGGGTCAACGATATTTGCTGTATTTATCCATTAGTCTGCCGATCTTATCGAACTCTTCCTTGGTAAGATCCCCGGACTCCAGAAATGTCTTCGCGAACTCCTTGGCGTCCTTGGTGGATACTCTCGACGCCTTCGCTATTATTGTGGCAAGAAAAGATGACGCTTTGGCCGGGTCCATGGCGGACGCGGATAGAACCTCGTTCATGTCATATTTGAAGGGCGCCAGTTTTTGAGTGTTCAGCATGGATTGTCTTTTGCTCCCTATCTTTGGTTTAGGCTTAGGTCTTCTGCTTCCGGGTTTATCCGCGGGCGCCTTACCTTGTACGGGGGCTTTCTTTGCTGCTCCTTCTTTTACATCTGCCAATGCGATTACTCCGAAACACCTGACCTCCTTATGTTATTTAATAGTCTCTGGTGGAATCCCGCATATCCAACGGTGCCGGCCGGCATCTGGCTGACCAGAGTAATAATAAATACGGGCCCGCTCATAGAGAAATGATGCCCGAAGGAACGGAACCTCCTGCGGAAGGGGGAGATTCGGTAGGAAGATACGTCAGCAGGTTGCTTTACGCAAGCTATGCGGCAATGATGATCTTTTCCGTGATGGTCCTGGTTGGAGGAATATTCCTCGGGAATTTCCTGGGAGTGTTCATTGCCGTACCGGTTATCATCATACTTGCGGACGCTCTGTTCACAGACAGGACGACGGTGCATATCCCGCCTTTCGTGATATTCCTGATCGTGGGGCTGATGATCCTTATCGTTCTCGGAAGGTCCTTCGGCAGCGGGACCCCGCTGGGGATCGTCATGGACTGTCTTTTCGGAGCTGTGATGGGGCTAGGCGGATTGGCGGTGACGTATTCCTTCATGGGCATTGCGCCTGATGCAGCGGGAGGGAGGGCGGCGAGAGTGGTCTTTGTTTCCATATCTGTCGCGCTTTCGATGTTCACCCTGATGCTGATGCTGCAGTATTACCTCGGCTTAGCTCTTGACGTGCCGGCCAAGACCATGGATGAAACGATGGAGCAGCTTCTTCTGGTGATACTCGGCGCCTTATCGGTCGTTCTGATATTCTATTCCGGAAGACGTTCGCTCGTAGTGAAGAAAGCTGTTAGGAGGTACCTTGAGAACAACGCCGCGACGCTGGGAATAGAAGAATATGAGACGATGGAGATAGAGAAGGCCATCAAAAGCGGCGAAGGCGAGAAGGTGGAGTATAAATCCACATTGAGAACGAACCTCGCCACGGGAGAGAAGGACGCCAGGATGGAAAAGGCCGTCATGAAAACGCTGGTGGCATTCCTTAACAGCAGAGGCGGGACCCTTCTCATCGGGATCGCGGACGACGGAACGGTTGCCGGAATAGACGAATCCAGCTTCGACAGCAGAGATAAGCTGAACCTTCACCTTACGAACTTGATCGCAAGCCAGATCGGGAATGAGTTCCTTCCGTACATCTCATTCCGATTGTCGGATTATGAGGGAAAGGGAGTGATGAGGATCGTCTGCAGAAAGAGCGACAGCCCCGTTTTCCTGAAAGAGGGGAAACAGGAAGCGTTCTTCGTAAGATCGGGACCTTCAAGTGTCGAACTTAACGGGATGGACACTCTGAACTACGTTGACAACCGTTTCAAAAGAAGAAAGAGGAAGTTGTTTGAGGAGTGAGATCACTCCTTCTTTTCCGCCTTTATCTGGTCGCTCAGTTTTTTAGAGGTCCTGGCTATCCATATCGTCATTATCACTGCCATTACCGTGACCAGAATGGCATATATGAATAAGGCCCAGAGTCCGCTGTTCTCACCAAAGACCTGCTTTACCGCCTCTTTGATGGCTTCGTTCCATGCCAGCGCCGCCACGAGGCCGAATGCGGCCGTTATAAGGGCTGAGAAGGTCGTAACAAACTGGAGTTTTGTCTCTGTATCCATATTTTTTCCTCCTTACTAGAGAATGTACCTATATGCATTACAAAATACTTAACTAATGACCCCCTGCAAGGCCGCAACTTAATGTATGCCTGGTCTCAGAATTACTCAGAGCAACGAAATGGAGAATTCCATTCTGTACGTGATAAATATACGTAGAGCAATAAGCTTCTATGTCGGGTGAGGATACATACAAACCAAAGATAAGCGTATTCTATTATGCTATTGCATCGGCGGGAGTCGTGGCCTTGATTCTTTCGGCAGTATGCCTGATGTTCTTTTACGAATATATGCTGAGTCAAGATTATTTCGGCATGCTTCTGTTTTGCTCGGTCTTACTCTCTACTTTGACCATATTCATTATCTGCGTACGTTCCAGGGTCAGATTCACATTCAAAGAGAACGGCCTTTTGATCAACGGCATTCTCAGAAAATACGAGATAGGGTATTCATCGATCACGCATGTGACGGAGGATGACAGCTTTGCCGCGTTCTACTATCCGGGGACCTTCGGCCCGGCGACCGCCCTTTCGCTGGACCAGATATTGATCGGGTACGGCGCGACCAAGAAGATTTACATCGCCCCTGAGAAAAAACAGGAGTTCCTGTCGAAGCTGGAGAAAAAACTTCCGAACCCATCGGTGCTCGTGAGGGCACAGAGCAAGGGGCGGTGAGGAAAACATGGACTGACGGGAGATCGGTCCGGTGCCGCGGACCACGTCCCGGTTTGATCTGGATATATCCTTCTGTCCTTTTAGGAATGAAATAACGAACTTGCACCAAACATCATTTTCTGTCTCGTCCGCCATATAATGAAATATATGTGAAGAGTTAGACCAAATCGGGCGGTCCGGCTGCCCGCTGTGATGAGGGGCGCGCTAATATGGATGAAAAATACACCTGCTACTGCGGCCTTTACTGCGAAAACTGCGCAGTGAAGACGAAGATCGATCCGACTGCAAAGAACCTATACGAAGAAATGAAATCTGCCGGATTCGAAGAGGTCATACATTTTATCCCCGGCGGAGACGGCTTCTGGCCGTTCCTGAAAAATATGGCGGAGAACGGTACATGCACCTCATGTCGCGAAGGGGGCGGGCATCCGGGGTGCGGCATAAGAACATGCGCAAAGAACAGAGGGGTTGAAATGTGCGCGTTGTGCGAAAGCTATCCCTGCGGACGTTTTGACAAATTCCTCCTTGCGTATCCTCTGCTGAAACAAGACAACGCGCTGCTCCGCGAAAAGGGGATGGAAGCCTGGTCGCAGATTCAGGACGAACGCCGCGCAAGAGGATTCGTGCATCAGAATAATAAAGAATGATCTGCCTACAATATGGGTCAGTTATGAAAAAAGCGGGAATAGTGGGCGGGATCGGGCCGGCTTCAACACTGGATTACTACAGAGGCGTCATCGAAGGGTACAGAGCAAGAACGGGCGGCAGTTATCCTGAGGTCGTCATCAACAGTGTCAGCATGAGCGAGATGATGTCGTTCGTTCAGAACAAAGACTGGGATTCACTTGTCAAAATGCTTGCGGACGCAGTGAACGATCTTGCAAATGCCGGTGCGGACATCGCGGCCATCGCCTCCAATACTCCGCATATAGTGTTCGAAAGAGTCCGAAAACTATCCCCTGTGCCGTTGATAAGCATAGTTGAGGAAACATGCAAGTACGCACAGAGAAAGGGGTGTAAAAGGATCCTCATAACCGGCACACGTTTCACTATGGGCAGCGGCCTTTATTCCGAAGCATTGGGAAAGTACGGAATAGAGGCGGTCGTTCCGTCCGAGGAAGAACAAGCGGATATCCACGGGTTCATATTCCCGAACCTTGAGAACGGCATCGTCGTGCCGGAAGACAGACAAAGAATGCTCGAGATCGTGAACCGGCTGATAACAGAACATGAAGCTGATGCAGTGGCCCTCGCCTGCACGGAACTGCCGCTGATGATCAAAGAAGAGGATCTGGGTGTTTTGATCCTTGACACAGCGCAGATACACATAGCATCGATAGTCAATTCCATATGATGACACAGCCGCAACAGTATGGTTTGTAAAACATGCATAATCCAAAGATCTAAGGTGTAAACGATCGATCGACTAAATACGGTATTCCATAAAAGATGGACTGTGTCCGTTCTCAGTTGTCTGTTTCCCTCCTGAGCTTTTTCTCGCGCAACAGCATTTCTCTTTCCGCAGAGAGCTCGCGGGCGAGTTCTTCTTCCGTCGGCAGATGCAGCTTGTATTTCGATGTGAATATCTGCTTATTCCCTCCCTCCGGGAGTGTGTACCTCACGATGCTTTCGCTCTTATCCGCACAGAGGATCATCCCTATGGGTTCGTTGTCGCCCTCCTCCATCATCTCTCTGGTGTAATAGTTCACATACATCTGCATCTGGCCCATATCCTGATGAGTCAGGTCACCCGTTTTGAGGTCTATCAGGACAAAGCATTTCAGACGGTAGTTGTAAAAGACCAGGTCAATGTAGAAGTGGCGTCCGTCGAAGCTTATCCTTTTCTGGCGGGCCTCGAAAGCGAAGCCTCTGCCCAGTTCAAGAAGGAATTTCTGGATGTGCGATAAAAGAGCGCTTTCCAGATCGCTCTCGAAGAATTCCTTATCGTGTCCGAGGCCTAGGAATTCAAGGACATAAGGATCTTTAATGACATCCGCAGGGGTCAGCCCCTGTTTTTGGTCAGTATCTCCTCCGCTATGGCCTGTCTGCTCTCCGCCCGAGTGGCCAGGAAACGCTCGTAGAAGAGCGTGTTGATCTGCCGTTCGAGCTGGCGTGTACTCCAACCGCTCCTGACGCTTTCGCCGATATAGAACTCTCTGGCTTTAGGGTCTTCTACCCTCATTATTAGACGGTAATGAGACCAACTCAATTCGTGGCACACTGTGCCATCATTTGGGATCATCAAATAGAGTTGACGCATTCGTCTAAGGTTGGTCATATCAAATCCCCTTCTGAATTCGGCAGTGAGCTGTCTCGACAATCCTTCAATCAACCGGTTACCGTATGCCGCTCGGTCTGCGCCGCCCTGTTTCTCTACGATGAGCCGCCCAATGTTCCAATATGCCTCGACCATAGCGTTGTTGACGGCAGCATATGCTTTGTTCCTCGCTATGTTCAGAACTTCTCGGACATCATTGAACAACTCTTTTTCAATGCCCTGCTTATCATTCACCATTGCGGGCGGACCGAGTTCGGAAGGTTCCGATTCCTTCTTTACGGCAGTTTTGTCTGACGGTCTGTTCGGTCTCTTTTCGGCATGTCTGTCGGTGTCTGCTGTTCCGGCCTTCTGTGTATCTTTTGTCATGGTTTGCCAACCAAGGCAGACCTTTTTTGAACCGACACAGTACAGTTAGTATTACTCAAACATTCAGCCTGAACTTGACGTTTAATAGCTGAGAATTTGAGGTAGTGGTCATTTGACAGTTGTGCCTCGATACCGCTTGCGCATAACTCGATACTTTTATGATTGACATCTCACCTTGATTATGCCACGACTTCCAAAAAAATAGAGTTATGATTATCATTCAAAAAATGGTTAGATATCCGCCGGTTGAACCGGCAGGATGATATTTTGAAAAGTAAAAAATACCCTTATTTTCTTTCATGCATATGTCTATGAATGATATTGATGTCTTCATAAGCTATAAACACGAAACTTCCAAACCTGTCGCGGATGCTGTCTGCCATGCGCTTGAGGATAAAAGGATAAGATGTTGGTATGCGCCTAGAGACGCGGGAACCGGCCCATATGCCCGCGCCATTACCAATGCGATCAACAGCTGCAAGGTGTTTGTTGTTATTTTGAACACAGAAGCATCAGATTCGCACCATGTTTTGAACGAGGTTGAAAAAGCTTACAAAAGAGTTGATAACGGGCTTGTGATAATTCCGTTCAAAGTGGACTCCCCGAAAGTATCCGATGAAATGGAGTATTACATCAACAGGATGAACTGGATAGACGCCATGACATCCGATCTCGAGAGATTTATCGGCGAGCTGGTAACAAAGGTAGAGAACATTGTTGGACCAACCTCACAAAAGGCCAAAGCTTCATCTGAGCGAAGAAAGAACGATTTCCTCGGAGATACACCGTCTATAGAGAAGGAATTATCGCGCAGTATGGCCCAAGCGAGATTTGTGAACTTTTATCTGGATAGAATCTATGAAAATATAACAAAGGATCTTAAATCATTTAATGTGCTGGATGTCGGATCCGGCGGAGGACATCAGATTTCCACTTCGGTCGTAATTAGGCCCGAGTTGAACAAAGTAATCGGCATGGATATCAACGAAGAAGCCATAAAACTTTCAAACGAAAAATACGGGTCCGACAAAATCAAATTTTATTGCTCCGATTGCGAATCGCGCGAATTTGAAGATAAACTGTTAGAAGTAATGAAGGAAAATGACATCTGTTCCTTTGATATTATAAACATTTCATTTTTGTTACTCTTCCTTAAGGATCCATCCAAAGTCATCATGGTCCTGAAAAGAGTATTATCAGAAAACGGATGTCTGATCATCGCCGACATCGATGATGGTTTTTTAATCGCATATCCGGACAACAACTTGATCTTTGAAGAGGCATTCGATATCCTGTCGAAATACAACACAAGCGGATACAGGAAAAGCGGAAGAGAGATATATTACACGCTAAAAGGAGCGGACATCAATGACATTTCCTTAAAACATACGGGGCTGAGTACGATCGGCGTCCCGATCGAAGTGAAAAAAGATCTTTTCCAAACGTACTTTGGTCTGATCCCAATTGTTTTAGAAGAAGCACTGTCTATTGATGATAATAATCCATATGCAATAACCGATACCGAGTGGTATTGTAAAAACAAGAAAAATATTGAGGATGAATTTTACGGCAAAGAGTTCATGATGATTGCAGGGATTATTGTGTATGTCGCAAAATGATTGTGTTCTTCTATGAGATGAAACTGATTGGTCCCGACCTCAACATTCCGCCGATGAAGTATGTGGCTAAGGCAGTAATAATAAATATTTTATGGAGAAATGAAAATACTGGAGAGATGACAATATCCGATGTGAAGCAGAAAAAATGTCGCTCTCCTTTTGGACCTGATGAGGTTCTTTCCGAAAATCTCAGAAAAAAGTTGGGAGCATCTGCTGAGAATTTTGGTTCTGACCAGTCATCACTCGGATGGTTCATGAAAAACGGGCCTCTTTTTGAAAAAACCGGTAGTTGCTGGGAAGCTGCATTAGCTTTAGACTTTTTCATATGGTGCTATAAACAGAACTGCGAAAAGGGTGAGAAATGTAAAAGTGAAGTAGAAAAATTCTGCCTGGATAATTTAAACTGGCTACTTGACAAAATAAAATACAACCCATTTATGGAGAATGACTTTGCGATATGGGACACATCTATTGTGATATCATCGATGGTGAGAGTAATTGACAGCTTTGAGTGGGACAAAATAGAAAAGACAATTGAAAAAGAAAAGGCCGAGGTAATGACGAGGCTGGAAGCTAGTATCAAATGGCTGAAAGATAAAGGAGAGGAAATATCCTCCTCAGGAGCAGAACTTTCACAAATCTCCATATCAGACGTTTCACAGATAGCTATAACGTTCATATGTCTGATGGAATCTAAGAAATTAAAAGATAACCAGACTGTAAAGACACTCGGAGGGTGCTTAGACGACTTGATAGAGCACCTGCTAATAAGCGTCGACGTAGAAAAATCGAACAAAGGATATTATTGGTCTGACTACAACAGCACCGCAGATGCATTGGAGGCACTGGCATCATACAATGAATATTCAAGCAACGTCCTTAATGTAAATGGCAATAACGAAAAAACCTATGAAATTGGAAAATACATAAAATCGGCATGCGAATATCTGGAAGCCAGTGAAGACTGTACAGGCAATTGGGGAGGATCCTATGACACATTGCGATGTTTATACTCCTATCTTCTTGCGGATTCATGTTTAAGAAAATCGAAAAAATGTAAAACTGCCGTTAAGGCTGATGTTGGAGTCGTTTTCAGGGTCCTTAGGTGGATTAACGATGAAAAACGCGCATTTGATGATGGGAGCTATTTACACACAACATTTCTGACGACATTCTATGTCAATGCAGTTACAAAATCCATAGAATGGCTGGAAGATGAAGCATTAAAACTCGAAAGGTATACTTCATATGACCTTTATGACTATGTACTAAGGCTTGATCGAAAAGATGAAGAAAGGAGAAAAATACACAGACTTGAGCTTGAGCTTGACCGCGCCAAGTACAAAAACCAGTTCCTACGACACTTTACGATATTGGTAATCCTTTCTGCAGCAGCGGCGATTGTGCTTATTAGTTATTTCTGGTTGGATGATGTCTTAGGTTCAGCAGCGAGTTCTGCATCGATCATCGTGTCCATTGTCTTAATCGTAATTGGTATTGTCCAAATCTTACCCAATGTCAAACGATTCGGAAATAGACGAAATTGAAGTGACAAAATCCAACATAGAATAGTATTTATGTTGTTTTAGTAGTCCGTCAATTGGGCAGACACTTGAAGGGTAATCTCAAATTAAGAAAAATTGAGTCAGGAGATGATTTGGACCAAATAGTCAATCTCATTTATGATACAGACAAGTACCTATACCCCGATTTATTCGGAGATGGTGATTCGTCTCGTTTTGTATTGAAGACCCTCCTTAACAAAGAGGGGTCACGGTTTTACCATGATCATTACCATGTCGCAACGATGGAGAGGAACGGAAAGGAAGAGATTGTAGGATTGGCCGCGCTACAGAGGAAAGAAGAAAATGATGATCATAAGATAATAGCCGATACCTTCAAAAAAAATGGGCTGAAAGTTCCGGATCAGTATGAAAATGTGATAAGTTATTTCAAAAAACAATCCGCTTCTACAGAATATGCCCTTTGTAATGTTACTGTCGATGAAAATTACCGAGGGCAGGGAATAGGAGCGTCCATTGTGGAAAAGATTATAGAAATATCGAAAAAAACCGGAGAGCCACGCATAGAATTGGTCGTATTGAAAGAAAATATCGCAGCGATTAAATTATATGAAAAGTTCGGTTTCAAGCAGATTGGCGCCGAGCAAAAAGACTACCGGGGCAACTTGGAACTAAAAATGCGTCTCGAGTTCGAATGAGGTCCAGTATCCTCAGAATCCAAAACATATGATGTGATCGAAACCAGAACATTATATAAAGAAACAAGAACCTTCGGCAAAGGAGTTCATGAAAAAATCGAATGTTTTTGTAATCCATCCGTTCAAAGAACAAAAAGACATCATCGAGTGTACTAACCTTGTATATAAAAACTTCAAACATTTCAAATTCTTTATTCTTAAGAACGACGTGGATGATTGGGAGGGTATCGCAGAAAAGGAAATAATGAACTCAGAGCTGGTCCTGGCTTTCCTCACTTCCGCAGATAATTACACAGATAATATGAGAATTGAGAAAAAAATAGCCGAAGAAAACAAAAAACAGATAATAGAGATACAAAAAGGTGATCGTGAGAAATGTCCTGAGAAAATAAAAGATGCCCTTGAACCCTGGACAGAAGAGAATTTGAAAATAGAAATACTATCCGAAGGCGATAAAGAACTTTTAGAGAGACAGTACAGAACTCTGATAGATTCCTCAGAGTCCCTTATTACAAGAAGGCAGACAACAGGAGACAGATATGCAACAATATGTTGTGCCATACTTACAATAATCGGCACAATCATCGTATTGAGTGATCTCGACTCCGGATTTACACCTTTAGTAGCAACTATTCTTTCCGGTACCGGGATCTTCATTTCATGGTCTTGGTTCAGGTTCATCAAGTCTTTAGGGAAGATAAACCGCAGCAAATACAGGATCATCCAGATCATGGAGAAGGAACTACCGGCGAAGATGTTTTACGCAGAGTGGAAGGACATGACCAATCCGATTGGGGGAGGATATAAATCTTATTCTGAAGCGGAAAAAAATACGCCAATCATCATGATGATACTGTTCATCGGAGTATTCGGTTTATGCTTGCTCATGCTCTATAACAATTGGGACAGTATCGTCAACTTCTTTGGCTGAACTCACTTATGCTGCACCTAAGAGAAGGACGAGAAAGAGAATGCTTGTCTTTACTCTATGTGCCGTGAAGTGAGGATTCTGGTTAGACCTGGCATTCATAAGATTAGTGTTTAATACAGTCAAACTAAGATTATAATAGTATCTTATCCATATTCTATATTGGCCGATACCAGATGCAACCTCGAAAAAAGTTTCCAACCCAGTTTAATTTGGAAGATGCGTCAGAGATTATAGAAAAAGTATGCGGCAAAGAAGATGTGCCAAAAGAATGGATTATGGATGATGAACAGGAAATCGAAAACTTTGTTTTCAAATTTACGAAAAAAGTTGGCCATAACGAAGACCACCTTAAATATCTAAAGAAATTTCTCGATAATGATAAAAACACCCTGGATTCAAGATTCTTTGCACTGAGGGTTCTGTGCACTTATCAAAGATGGATGTCACAGCACAATAAAGAAAAAGAATACATCGAAAAATATAGAGAATTGTTCAGATCAGTCAAGTCATTTAACATGATCGAGGCCGCTTTTTTAGCAAATAAAGGAATAACAAATATCAATGAAGTAAAAAAATGCCTCGAACTTTTATCCGAGTTAGAACCCACATTCAATAAGAAACAATGTATCCTCAATGTGCTGGCTACAACGAAAGAATACTTTGAAAAAGACTATGAGGAAATATGCGAATCGAAGAAGGAACAAATTGATGAGGCGATCGCCTATAAGAATCATTATTATGCAATGCACCTAACGGGAATAAAAGACGGCGGAAGGAACTCAAAACTTGAATCAATAATTGCCAAATTATTTGCCCAAGAGGGTAAGTTCAGTGAGGCAAGAGAATGTGTGATCAGTGCCATAGCCTCTGAAGATCCAGATAGGTTCAACTATTGGCCAAGAATAACGGAGTACATAGCAATCAAGGGATACATCGATGTACTGGAGCTAAAAAAGGAACTATTTGAAAAACATGCTAAAATGGACAAACAACAAGCTGAAATTGAAAAGGTAGTCGCCAATATACCTGAAATTAAAGATGCAGTCAATAGAAGCGAAGAGAATTCAAAAAGATATATGCAAATCCTCGTGATATTCGCTACATTACTGCCATTCATAACAATATCTCTTCAATCGACCTTCAACTCAGACTTCCCGAAGGCGGCTGGGTTGCTCCTAATAACGGGGGGCATTTTGATACTGGTGCTTATGGTTCTTATCACCATTGTTCTTAGAATTTTTGAAAAGGATCGCAAAATGGATCTCATAAGTATTAGTTATGCAGTCTTTTGTATTGCTACTTGCATAGTTTTAGTATGGGCAGGCATAGCCTTATATGAACACCTATCCGTATGAACAATATACAGGAAGAAATTATTCAATTTCCTACATTATTTATTGATGATTTTGTTTCTCTGCAGGCTGGAGAAGAGTATATTTTCAATAAGGTTTTCATAATCAATATTAACAGATTTTGCGGACTGTGCCATTGAAGATTGTTTTCCAAGATTACAACAGATATTGAACTCACTGAAATATGCTATGCCCGATTTCTCATCAATGATGTAGTCGAAACGCACATAATCTATCGGGCCCAGCGCATCCATCATTTTTTCTGTCTGCTTTCGGACCAATTTTTGAATTTCTTCGTCTCTGCATACCTCTCTTTTCAGTCCGCCGTCTATCATCCTTTTTTGATTAAATGTTATTACGTTACCTTTAAGGTTAGATGTTTCCTCCACACAAGGTAAGGTAAGCGGATCCCCAAAATTATGGATAATTGGCGATGCATATTGTTTACCAAATATTTGTTTTTCCAATATAGCATCATATCCCATTTCGTTCAGATATTGAATTCTCTTACTTGCATTGCTCCAATCATCTGAAATCGACTCCTCATTGATATGTAGCGATGTCGCTTCAAATCTTGGCTTGACAAAATATGGACCTTCGAAATCCGGAGGTGATAATTTTGCACCAACATCATACCTCTTCCATTGAATTGTGGGGACATTTGCAAATCCGGCAATTATTTTTGCAAGGTGCTTGTCCTCTCCGACTGCCCTTATGTTGGGCGGTGCCCCCAAATAAGGTATCTGATGGTATTCCGCCAAAGACGAAACAAAGATCTCTGAATTTTTGAATGGCATTCTGTTATACAGCGAAAATATGTAATCCACATCATTTCTGAGATTTGGGGAAAGAAGACAACTGAGATCATCGGAAGAAATCATTTCCGGGAAGTGCTTCTTCAGAACGTCATGAACATCCCTGTGATAGTTCGCATACAAAACCTCTTTTTCGTTGATTCCTCCGTCTGCTTGATTAAACCCCGGCGCATAACGGGCCAAATAGAGCGGGCGTATTCCATTGATGTTGGTCATTGTATATTCACATTATTAGCACATAGCTTTATATTTTTACGCTTGTTGGCTCTTGTGAAACCATCCTTAAAGTGAATGCTTCAGATCTATGAGCTTTCTGATGTTGTGGGCTATACATTTGAACAGCACCTACCTGTGTCTCGCCGCTTTTGTCCTTCCATATACGACATCCCCCGCCTTGCGTTTGACCATCGAATCCGTGGCCTCCACCTGGGATCTTGAATTGTATACGGCCCGGTCGAAGCCTCTGGCCTTCACCCTGCCGTTCGATGAGGGCTCCGCCATGTTCCTGAGGGGGATCATCGCATCCGTCCCCAGCCTGTCCGTTATCTCCCTGTGGACGTACTCTGCATCGTATCCTTTGTCCGCGACCAAATACCTTATCGAGAACCCGCCCTCCGCCAGATCGTCGGCCAGGAACGTGAACCTCTTCACATCGGCATGGTTCGAATCCACGCAGTCGCAGGCCAGTATGACCTTTGAGGACGTATCCACGGCAACGGATGCTTTCGCAAAACCTCTGACGGCCACGTTCACGTATGCTGTCTCCCCTCCCGTCTCTCTCAGCCTCTTCACGAAGTGCCTGGACGCGCAGGAACATGTGAACCCCGTCGAGTCCACGGCAGCGGTCATTCCGTCGCCGCAGACCATCAGCGCAGTATATCTCAGGACCTTGTCCAGGATACCTGTCCCGAACCTTTTCGAGAACTTCACCAGCGTGGAATGGTCTGGAACACGGTCCTTCCGCCAGAACCTCAAAGAGGACAACATAGAACACAGCTCCATGTAGGAAACGTCCAGATACTGTTTCAGTATCAGCAGCGATACCTTCATATGATCGTCATACAGCCTGTTGCTGCGTTCCGAGGAATACCTCGGAACACCTAGTCCCTCCAGCACCATAGACGTGACCTTAATAACATAAGCCAGCCTATCGCGTTCAGAGGTTGACCTCCTCCTGCGCACACCAATCCCATCCTAGGCCGGCCATTCTTTCTAAGGGAGCAGCCGGCCGTGGGAGTGAATTGCACTGCGGGAGGTTAATCCTTCCTTATGGTTTCACCAGAGCAGGAAATATACTCGGATCAGGAATTATGCAACAGAGTATTTCATAGCAGAAGCTGTTTATCTATCATTCAGATCGCCGAGTGCTCCAATTGCCCCTTATGCTTTCCTCCAAGTAGTATTCGCTGGCTCGTAATTTTTCGACTCGCATGAGCAACCGATAATGTGTCCATGACAATTCGCCACGCAGTGCGTGGCTTTTTTGGAAAGTTAGATAGAACTGCCGGGTGTCTTTCAAACACGTAGGGGTAAATCCCTTTCCGTATTCGGAGGTCAGCATTTCGGAGAGTTTTTTGATGAGTCCTTCTCCATATGCGGCGCGGTCGGCGCCGCCCTGTTTCTCTACGATGAGCCGCCCTATGTTCCAATAGCCTCGACCATAGCGTTGTTGACGGCAGCATATGCCTTGTTCTTAGCTACGTTCAGAACTTCTCGGATGTCCTTGAACAACTCTTTTTCAACGACCTGCATATCATTAACCGTTGCGGGCGAACTGAGTTCAGAGGTTCCGACTCCTTCTTTACGGCAGCTTTGTCTGACGGTCTGTTCGATCTCTTTTCGGCATGTCTGCCGGTGTTTGTTGTTCTGGCCTTCTGTGTGTCTTTTGTCATGGTTTGCCGACCGCTGCAGGCCTTTTTTGAACCGGCACAATACAGTAGCATTACTCGATATCCCTCACATGTTCATTCTCTGCCCGCTTTATTTGCCTTATAAGAGTGATATATCAGCGGATGCAATGAGGGGATTGTTCAAGCATAAGTTTCAAACTTCGGCATTAATGTAATTTTAAAAGTACATTTTATAATATCCACACCATATTTGATGTGTTTTTGAACCGACCAAGACGTTCAACCTCCGGCTTCACATGATGGAATCCCATTTTTACTAAAATTATATGTATCTGCTTCATAGAGTAATCTATGCCATATTTCTGCTCAATGAGTGACCTCACGTTTTTTGTTTCCATGGGTTTTTTAATCAAAATTTTTTTGATTTGTTCACTTTGCTCATCAGTCATCTTTGACGGCCTTCCTGGAATTTTTTGAGGGCGCAATGTGTCCGGACCACCTTCATTCCATCGTTTCAGGATATTGTATCCCGTGGATCTTGATACCCCTATTGATCTTGCCGCTTCCTCTACGGTCTGTCCGGAATATAACAAACAAATGAAAAAAAGCCTCATGTGAAATTGACTTCCATGCTCTGTTTCAGATATCATTTCGGTCAATTCTTTTTTTGATAAATATAGTACTATTTTCACAATTGCCCGCGTACATTGAAGTCTTAGAAATCTAAGTCTTTTGGTAATTCTCTACATATCTTGTTGAATGATTATTATATATTGTAGGGGCAGAAAAACACTCCCACTATCGAAAGAGGAAAAATGAAAAGATCTATACTTGATGCAGGCAGAATTAAAGACATTAGGGTGCTGTTTCTTGCAAAATTTGCAGACTACAAAGGCGATGAAAAAAAAGCAACAAAAAAAGAAGATGTCATAGTCATAAGGTACAATGGAGAAATAGCAAAAATCCTTTCAGAATTATTTCCTAATCTATGCTGCTCATCTGATCTTTCAATACTATTGGATGAAGATCTTAAGAGTAAATATGATTACGTTTTTTCTTTGTACAACCGTATGCCATTCAGAAACTCTGAAATATTTGTATCATCACTTCTTGAGTATTATGAGATGCCCTATCTTGGAGGAAAACCGAACGTGCGTGCGGTAGCGGAAGATAAAGCGTATGCAAAAGTTCTAGCACACCACCTCAGTATACCAACTCCAAAATGGCGCATTTATGATAAACTGTCTATCAATTTTTCTATGCCGGATTTCAATGGACCATACTTTGTTAAACCGAGGTATGGGGCAGCATCAGAGCACATCACAACCTCGTCATTATGTAGAGATTGGCCTGAAGCGGTAGAACATATTTACGGACTAATTGAGAAAGGAGTCGATGTAATCGTAGAAGAGGCAGTATTCGGTACATTATATTCTCAGGCAATGTTGTGGAATTATGGTACACCGATTCTCTTACAGGCGGTCCGGATAGAGTCATCCAATGAAGCAGGCATCATTACATATAGACAAAAGAAAGAGGTTGAAGGCGGGATCAGGAGAGAGATTGCTGATGCGCCCATGTCAGATCTACTTTCAAAATACACAAAGAAAATATTTGGATTCATCGACCCGACTGATTACATAAGAGTTGACTACATGGTAAAAAGTGATGGGCAACCATTTTTTCTTGAATTTAACGTGTGCTGCAACTTGGGGAGTCATGCAAGTATTGCTCTATCTGCAGCTCATGTGGGAATATCCCATGAAAATCTTGTAAAGAATATTGTTTATTCAAGCCTTTCAAGAAATAATCTCATCAATCGTTTTTTGTGAAATAAGGCGCAATGGGTCGACGTAATAGTAGAAAAGGCCTCCGGGTATGAAAAAATCTTTCCAGTCAGTTTTACACTTTTTGGTTTTGTTTTTAATAAATGAGTAATATATCGCATTATTTGCTTTGACCATTTCCAAATCGGTTCTGTTCCCATAGTACTCGGATTCATTGACGTATTTAATTAATTCGTCTCTGTTCATGTTATAGTAGGCTGCTAATGCACATGCGGGATAGTACTGTTGCTTAACAATACTGCCTAATTTCTCAACTTTTTCTTCAATCCCTTTCAAACAAGCAGACGCCTCAGGATAATTTTTTTCCGATATGTAATAATATGCCAGATTGATTGTAATGAAGCATTCTTGCACTGGTGTTTTTTCAAGTTTTCGAGCTCTTTTGTATAACTCCATGAATTCACGTCTGCGTTCAGGATCTTCATCATATAGAAGGGAAATTCCAATATTATTAAGGATAATACAAAGATCTCTTTCTTTTTCTCCGCCATCGGTTTGGGTAAGGCCAGCTAAAGCATTATTTAAACTTTCACTTATTCCGGGTTTTTTCAGCCGCGTCAACACATAACCCAGATTGCTTTCAGTAGAAAAAAATCCAAAATCATCCTTATTTTCGAATAATCTTTTTGCTTTTTCATAACATGGAATGCGTTTTTCTAACTCCCCCATCGTTGATGCAAAGTTCCTGTAAACATATCCTAGATTTTCTTCAACAGGTGAAGAGGCCATATGGCTTTCAAAAAATGGTTTCGCCTCTTCATATCTCCCCAGGTGAATATATGATGCGATTATGTAGCTTGCCAAGATATTTTTCATGGCAGAGTCTTTTTCAAAAGCATAAGCCATATTCAATTCCACTAAACCGGTGTGAAACTTATACGTGCGGTTTAGCAACACCGCACGAAGTCTCCTGTATTCTGAATTATTTTTATGTAATTCTTTTTCTTCAATTTTTTTCAGTGCCTTTTCGTAATCATATCGACGACAAAATGACAATATTTTCAATTCTGCATCTAATTTGTCGTCCTCATTAGTTATTATCAGTTCACACTCTTCTCCTTCTATATCCGCACCAGACCTCAATTTGCATTTTAATACAGATCGAGCACATTCTTTTTCATCTACATCTGAAAAAATAATCAGATCTTTGCTGACTTTATCTTCTGTTAAAATTTTATAGAGTATTTGTGCCGTACGAATATCTTTATTTTTATTGGGGCCTCTGTACTTATCGAGAAAATGTTTGATGGTCTCGCCATCCCATTCAACATTATCTACAGAGTATATTTGTGAGGTTTCTTCTGAAGATAAATAGCCATTACTGTAGTTAATATCAAACAAGATATTTTGTTTTTGGCTTTCGATTGCATTGTTGATTTTTTCTTTCTTTTTATAGAATATCTCGGGTCTGAAAATATTTTCCATAATCTTTCTGAGATCAATTATGTTAATTTTACCACATGATGAAACAATATTGTGGATACATTTTCCATATTCATCTGGCTTTGGAAATCCTCCTCGGACCTCCCAATATTTTTGCATAACTTCCTGCACATTCCTTCTCCCCTCCAAAGCTTTAATCTCCTTCTCGCTTATCCTTAGATTTTTGGGAGTGTCAGAATTAAAAAGTTTTTCAATAAGACTCATGGGGAGGTTGGAGAAAATCATGGGAGAAGCTGAATCATAACTCTCAATCTCTCTCTCATTTACTATTACTTTAAAAATGAGAACAAGTTGTACGCATTCAGAACGTATTAAATATTCCAGCAGATACCTATCTTTTTTATTCAAATTATCCGCTGTGTCGATGATCACCACAGGATAGCGTACGCCGACCAGCGTTTCATGCATTCCTTCGAAATATCTTTTGAAAGATTCGTTAATATCTTTGGCCCGTTTTCCCAAATTTTTTGGCAGTGCTTCGAAATCTCGGATCTCCTCACACGCTGCATGTAACCTCTGATAGTCGCCGCCCATATGTTTATGTGCTTCTATATCTAATAGAAAATTTTTCTCATAGGAGTGCAGTTCTTTTATTGGTTTTTTTCCAATGTCGGAGAAAATTGCATCAATAAGAAGACTGTGTAAATTTTCCATGTTCCAGTCTGGTCTATAGATCACCATTGTTCCTTTGCGTTTGTCTTTGAAGTTTCTTGCGAAAGACGATACGCCTCTCCCGGTTCCGGCATCAACGACTACCATCATATTTTCTTTCAGTTTATCGATGAGTATGTTGTATTCAACACGATCACAGAATGATGGCGGTTTATCGGACATATCTATGCGTGACCCGTAAATATATATCAGGATATTAATATTCACCCAATAACTGTGTAGCGACACTGTAGCATGGTGAAGCGCCACCAAAGAGTAATGCGGGTTATTCTGTTAGTGGACGAGCAATACGAGCACGTTTATTCCATTGGGCAAATAATGATGGGTGGATGATCTATGATAAAAAAAGATGAGTGCATAAGAGCTCTCAATGATATGATTGCTTCAGCGGCAGTAGTAGGAGATACAGATGAAAGCAAGAGCTTTCAAGAGAGTTCTGCCATTTTTATAAAAAAAACTTTGAACAATTATGAGAAAGCACGTTCCTTAGTAGACGATATCAACCAACATATTAGCAGGCCTTTTAACAAAGATTATTTCATTAAAAAAATCACAGAAATAAGAAACATGGTTGCATCCCTAGATTCATGGAATGATGATTCTAATATCTTGACAGAAGAAATGGAAAAATACATTGTAGAGCAACTCGTAGTTGAAGAAATAATAGGCGATATTAAAGAATTAGGCGATGGGAAATCGGGAGCAGTCATACACTTAATTAAAGTTATATGCAAAGATTACGCAAAATCAGGACATTACATCGTAAAAAGTTTTGATACAGAAAAAGTTACCGGGACTGCAGCAAACGAGGTGCGAACCTCTCAAAGCATTTATGAAAACTCCCCGGACGATTTTAGAGATAATCACTTAGTAAGACCTCAGCATTCCGACACCATAAATGATGAACACATTATGAAAAAAGTAATGATTTTTGATTATGCAACAGATGATTTGCTTGGAAGTACGGCTCTTTGCAAATTAAAAAATACTGCGAATCATTCAAAGTACATAGAAGCGATATCTTACGATCTCTTGAAAAAATGGAATGCTGTGCCGACACAATCAAGAGAACAGAACGATTTTTTCACTTCTCTTTTAATAAATCGTTTAGGGCCAGATGAAAGGTTTGAAGAGGGCGCTAAAAAAGTACTTGATTATCCCGACCGTCCATGGGTCTCAACCCGTAACGGTACTTATCCTAACCCCTTCTATTACATAAAAAGCACAAGTGATTTTGATTGGTTTAATTCTAAAGGTATGTACAAAGGGAGAATACACGGTGATTTCCATGGAGATAACATCATATGTATTGATACCGATAAAGAAATGGATATGAAATATAGAATAATAGATTACTCTCACTTCAAAAACGATGGTTATTTGCTATATGACCATGCATATCTCGAGATAGACAGATATCTGCACATATATGGCAAAATAAAGGGCTGGGAAAAATGGGAAAATGACATGAAGAAACTGGTTGAAACATCATTCCAAAACAAATGTGAAGAAAGTATCACACTAATTGCACTTGCCATGAGGAATTCAATCTGTAATGGAATAAAAAAGTGGGCAACGGAAAAACATCTAGAAAAACAAGTAAGTAATATCGAAATGCAACTTGCTTTAGCCAGAGTCGCCGCGGGAATAAAGTTCTTCTGTCATGCTAATAAAAAAGAGGACGAATACGATGAAGAAAAAAAGAAAGACGATGAAGAAAAAAAGAAAAACCTATTTCTTTATGTCGCAATCTGTTTAAATCGAGTATTTAAATTAAGTCACTACTCCGGACATGAAAATAATATTGGAGTAGCTACTATCAAGACAGACTAATTATATTGTGGGTAGCCTTCAATACTCTTATCTGCCCAGGGACGATGCGCCCCTGTCATTCGGTATAGTCGGATAAAGAGGCCCCTCTCAACTATGCAGAGACTTTGGGGAAAGCTGAGGATGTTGTGTTAAATCTCCTCGCTTTCGGCGGCCGCCCTAATAATTTGTAACTTTTTCTTCATTTCATCGCGTATGGGTGCATACTTTTCCGCAAACATTCTTTCCAGCATTGCCTCAGCCTCATCCCATCGCCACGCGCCGGTCAAAACATTAGCCCAATATAGGCCACTTTTTTCATTATTGTTTGCATTAGTTAAACTCTCTAGTAAAAATTGCTTTATTTCGCTCTGGCAGTCAAGATAAAGCAATCTATGAGCATTTTCATTGCAGATAGGCAATACGTCAAACAGACGAACCAACTTCCACGTTTTCCTTTTTTCATAACTGAGGCTCATCAACCGTTTTGAAAACCCATTTGGAATCCAATCAGAAGAAGTATTAACACCTGGCCGTAAAATCCAATACAAACAAGATGCGGAACTAATTGACTCTCCTCCATTACTAGGCTCCATAACTATCTCAACAAGAAAATTTAAAACATTTTCTAAGAAGCCATCCTCTCTCGAAGAGGTATATAGGGGCGGCGCCATCCAAAGTAAATTATCGAGCACATCCAATGCATATTTTCGACTCTCGTACTCGTTACTTCCCGATATAACCATATGGACACATTTATCAATCGGATCATCTTCATTTTTTTGAAGATCGAAGGCGGAAAGGAGTGGGGCCCCTCTTTCATTATTTCTTAAGAACATTCGGAACTTTTCTCCTTGATTGGATTCTAACACATCGATGAAGAGCGGAATTTGACTGCTCCGAATAGAATCACGCAATACTTCCACAAAAATTTGATTTCTTGTTTCTTCAGTCAGCGGTGCCTCGTCGTGTACAATTTTCATAAGCAAGTTCCTCAACGTGGGAATTGTGTCGTCCGAATCTTCTTTTCTTTTATCAACACGTTTGATCTGACTTATGATCGACTCAACCATATGGGTGACATCTTTCCGGGTCCCCTGTGCGGCAACTAGAAGGATTATTTCTTCCTTGCTTTCATCAACATAGAACTTCTTTAACACATCCAGATAATTTTTTTCCTTGTCTGCATCCCTATAGTAACCTTTCACAACCGCAAATGCCGCCATATATTCTTGAAAAGTTAAATGCTGGAACTCATATTCTTCCTCCAGTCCACTGCCTGTTTGCCGATAACCACGTTTTGACAATAAACTACTGCGTAACTCAACACGATCGAGGAATTCCGCCGGAGATTCAATATCTGAGGAGAGCAGGTCTTTTCGTACCTTTTTTAATAGTGACACGAGCTTTCGCTTTCCGATAGTCTGAATCCCCTCTCGCATCATCTCAAATGCAACATATGATAACTGGCACATAGCTTTTTCAAAATCAATCGGTTCATGCGCCTCCTGGTTCCATGTCTCTAGGAGCACTTTGATAGAGTCCTCATACAGTGTAGCACGCTTTGTATGTAACTTCCCAACGCGGCGTTTTACTAATAAAAGAGTCATGAGCAAAAGAGGAGTTCTTGCCAAAAAACGAATCTTTTCATTGTCCAATATCATATCTGCGAGCACTTTTGCATCTTGTATGCTTTTTTCGGCTTGGTCACCGTATATTACTTTATGCCACCTGTAACAGAGTAGCCGTATGTCTTCATCATCAAGGTGGGAAATCTCTGCCAGTGGGAATTCACCAAGCTTTCCACCACTTATGTGTTCAAATCCCCTGATGCGACTAGTAATGATGATGTTCGCTTCGGGGTGAAAATCTAAAAATTGAATGATTCCTTCAGCAAAACTTTTGCGTAGATCCTTACGGGTAATTTCATCTAACCCATCAATCAATATAAGCACTTCTCCCTTCTCAATACGGGTAAACACCTCTTCTTTGAATGCAGTGGCAATATCTTGATCATTTGAATGAAATCCGAACCCAGATGGGATGGTTTCTATGATTGTAGCCAGTTTCTCTTTTGCTTTTTCCTTTAGATCACGGCACCGAATCCATATTGGAAACAGCTCACGTTCCGGTAAAAAATCATCGATTTCTGAATCCACCCGGCGTTCAGGAAATGCATACGCTGTGGCCAGGCGTTTCAATAGCGTTGTCTTGCCTCCGCCGGGGCCAGATAGAATTACTCGGCGGAACCCCGACTGTTTGGGGGGGATAATTAAATTTTTTTCGCGCAGTTGGTCCCTGAGCACCTTTATTTGTGACAAAAGAGACTCTATAGCTTCTTGGAAGTCGGTCTCTTCTTGCGAAAGGTGTTGGTTTCTATTGGAGTCTGGGACTAAAATATCTCTTTTCAGGAATTCCAGAGATTTTTTGATTATAGAGAGATCTTCATCTTGATACTGATTCCACTCTCCTTTTTCAATTTGAGCAAGTTGTTCAGCAATAAGTTCGAATGGAACAATTCCTCTAAAGTCCGATCGTGTTATTGGTTTGAATTCACCTCCGTCAGAAGATGATGGAATTAAGTGAGATGCTTTCTCCAATTTAGTCGGTATAAATAATTTTTCTAGTGTAAGGTTTTTGCTCCCTATCTTATCATCCTCAGGCATTCCATCAAGCTTGATTTCCCCGCATTGATGTTGTATGTATTTTTTGTACATTCCTATTGACTTTTCCTGTAAATCTGGCGTAATAGCATTCTTTGGAGGGTTCTGTGGAGGGTTCTGGTCGAAGTAATTACGGCCATGTTTGAGGCCATCTTGTTTAGAGGAAAAGCCTTGATGAGGGAGCCATTCTCCATAACGGGCGGACCATATCCAAGCCTGGACGTGCCCTTCTTTTTTTTCTGTGTCTAGCTCGCCAGAAAATATGACCATCTCTGCTTCTTGACCTGTTGGTAGCTTATCCATGCCAGTTCCGCACACGTACTCATGCAGCCGAATTTTCTCGCGCATTTCGGCGATAATTCGATGATTTGCCATATGCTCATGGCCACAAAGATATAGAAGTGCACCGCTTTCCTTTAATTTAATTTCAAGTTGTTCTTTCTCTCTACTCTGCAAGCTCTCAAAGCCGTGGTGAGCCAGAACAATTCCTGGCTTGGTCGCATCAATGTCATTAAGCGCTTCCTGCACCATGTTCATATCAACAATTAAGTTGCCACCATCACCACCACCCGGACAGGCAAATGCCGTGTTAAGACAGATTATGTTAAAGTTATTTTCATCGACAAAATAATGGTATGGTGATGGTTCGCGTTCGCAGATGGCTTTGTAGACTTCGTAGAACTTGTGCTGTGATTTCTCGAGAGTATTTTTTCGGTCGTCACTTACAGCTCGGGTCTCTGCATATTCTTTTTGAACCAAAGGGGCAATATCTTTTCGACAATATTCTTGCGTAACATCATGATTGCCCATTACGATGTGGACGTTATTGGGAGATATGTTTAGCTCATTAATCAACTCATTGATGCTGTCGGCTATTTCGCCTGGAAACTCATTTCCGCAGTTTTTTGCATAGCGGAGATCCCCTGTGATGAAAATATACTCGGGTGGATTTTTAACTTTCAATATTTCTGGAAGTGACTTAATCATGTTGGTTCGCATCTCTATTGTAACGTAGCTTTCATAACCATAATGTAAATCTGAAATGTGCAACCACCGAACCATGCTCATTCTATATTCACCTATATAGTGCGATAACAAGATAATTTGTATATAATGGTTAATCTCCTCTTTATGCACAGATTTCCGCTATATTCGACAACAGATTACTCATGCTCTTGAACCCATACGGTTGCTGGCATAATGTAATGGTGCGAGGGAGGGGATTCGAACCCCTGAACCCCTGCGGGACAGAATTTCTTCCCTTTGGAGTCTTAAGTCCTGCGCCTTTGGCCAGCTCGGCTACCCTCGCCTGACACTCTGAAAGCGGGCCGATGTTAAAAACTTTCATACTCGATCTTGTCCTCTCGGCGTACACGCAGGCGGGTGTATGAAGCGTCTGCAGTAATTGCATGTTCAAATTACGATTAACGAATCATGATTTGGCGCTTAGGCTGGTGCGCTCGAAATTGTTAATACCTCCGACCTTCATAACGATGACATGCCTCATAAGATCCCCGACGAAGATGCCGTATCCTCCGCCATCAGAACTGTCATGACCAGAAATCCTCACATCGATACCCAGAAGGAATTCTTAAGACTTGTAAGGAAAGAACTGTCCAAGGCGGATGAGGAATACAGAGTAAGCGGGGAGAGGATAAGGAGGATCGGTGTTGAAAAGGGGCTCGTGAAGATCTCTATCGAATACCGGGAATCTGACCTCGAAGACCTTCCTCACATCTGTCCGGTGTGCAGGAACGCAATGTCCCCGGTGATGAACAGATCCCTCGAAGGTGAATACGTCGAAATAAAGAGAAAATGCACCCTCTGCCCATACACTGTGGGAAAGAACGTGCTCGTGCCGGGAAGGTATTCCTTCTCCCGTTCCAAGGACAGCGGGATTTCCCCGCAGGATATCTCTGTCCGAAAATTAAGGAAGGCCGGCGCGAAGATAAGAGAATCCATCGATCTGATCGCCGAAGCCGTCGATGGAACGGAGTTCGAAGAAAAGGGAACAGAACTCTCGTCCCGTCTCAGGGAGATGATCGACTCCGCAGACATAGGGATAAAGAGCATATCTTCCGATATCAAACAAAGTGGCACATTTCCAGCCGCCCGAAAGAATGATCCTTGACTGGCAGCGGCCTTCGACCAAGAGGGCCCGGGAAGGTTCATGATGTCAAATCTTTGAACTCATAAAATAAAAATGCATAAGATGAGAATGATTTATATATGATTATACTTATGCGCATTTATGTTGTCTAAAGGAGAGTTGCGTGCGCTTTCGGAGATCGGTAACGGGGCCGTTGATGTTCCTACCCTTTCGAGGGTTTTGGATCTCAGCTTGTCTCAGACATATAAGGTCGTGGGAACCCTTTTTGAAAAAGAGATCGCCTTTCTTGAACAAGGCACCCTTTTCATAGAAAGAAAGACGCACGTCGCGATCCTCATCGATATACTCAACGACTCCCCTGACTCGTACATAGCTCTTTCAGACAGCGGGATGGAGATAATCAGAACGCTCATCGAACCGCGCACGGTTTCGGAAATATCCATCATGACCGGACTGCACCAGACCACCATAACAAGGAAGATCGGCCTGATGAGAAGAATGGGAATGGTAAGGAAAGAGGGTTCGACATACTCAGTGAACGAAGAACTGTGGCCCAAGATCATGGAATTCGCACGTTCATATGGCGCATATGCAAGACTCACCGATCCAAGAATGCCGCTCGGATCCGAAGTATATCATTCGTCGGGCGGTCTCTTGGTGTTCTCAAACGACAGAGTGCTGAACAACACAAGGACTGCGTTCTCGAAGTATGGGGATTTCGGGATGAACATCCATCCGGGAACAAACTATTACTGCAGTTCTGACACTGAGCCGGATATAAGAAATGTCTTTCTCCATTCCCTATATGTGGTTGAGAAGGACAAAAACTGGAGGAGTAAGATGCTTGCTTTGATATTCTATGTTATGCACAAACATGAATTGAAAGATGTTCCGCACCCCATCGTAGACGATATGCGGACGGTTCTGAGCGGCGGGGGCGTTGAGGGATGGGCTCCGCTTGAGGAGATGAACGAACGCGCAAAGATGTACGGAGCGGACCTGTATGATAACTGAGTTCGAACAGATAAGCTCGCTGTTCAACGAGATATCATCATTCATCAAAGAGGATGTGGACGTTTACCTCATAGGCGGCGGGGCTTTGATGTATCACAAAAGCAAGAACCTCACAAAAGATATCGATCTCGTCGTGAACTCGGAAAAGGAATTCGATTCTCTTCTGCGGTCATTGGAGAATGCGGGATTCACGTCGATGCTGCCGGACCACAACACCTATTCAAGATTGGCGATATCCCAGATATTCATAAGAGGCGAATTCAGGATAGATCTTTTCTGCAGAACAGTATGCGGCGGATTCTCACTTTCCGGAGGCATGATGGAAAGGGCGAGCATGGCGGGACGGTTCGGAACGATCATACTGCGCGTGTGTTCGCCTGAGGACATACTTCTGTTCAAATGCATGACCGAAAGAATTGGGGATATAGAGGACTGTGTGCGCATAAACTATGAGCATTTGGTAAATTGGGATATCGTACTGAAGGAGGCTCAGGAACAATCAAAGACCGGGCAGGGCGTATGGATAACATGGATCACCGTCAGACTCGAAGAACTTGAAGGCAAGGGGATACTAGTACCCATTTTGAAGGAGATGTGCAACCTCTCCGATGAGTATATTGAAAAATGGGAGCAGGACCTGCGGTCAAGGAACCCTGAGAAGTTCTGATCCCGGCTTGTTCTTCGTTCCAGTATCCTCGGACGCGACAATGTCCCGTTCTGTTCGGCAAGGCTCCCTAACCGAAAGGATATATGAGCAAAGCCGATTACCAAACAGGATTAAAATGAAGAACTGGGAGTTCGCCAAGATAGAGGACAACAAGATCCACATGGACAAGTGGCTCACCGACATAATGGGGCTCGTAGAAGGAGGTTACATCTACAGCTCGCTTTTCAAACATCCCGAGAAGGGACCGAAGAGATACGAACTGATATTGTCGATGTACCCTCAGGAGAACTTCCGCGCCCTTACCCGTATCGACGTTTACATGGAGGACATACCGGGATCGACGGTCCAGTCCGCAAAATTCCTTGCCGAACAGGGCATCAACATCCTGAATTCCGTATCTCTTAACGGAATATCGGAAACGACGATAATTTGGAACATCATGTGCGAACTGAATTTCGCCGGCGAGGGGGACATCATCAAAGAAAGATTTGCGAAGCTCAAAGCTGAGAACGACCCCTCCGTTTCTCTGATAAAATACATAAGCATAAAACCTGCGAACATCGGCCGCATGTTCAGAAAGGAATCCGAGGGCCAGGTAAAAGAAGAGGTGCGCCACGGCTCGCCGACGACCTTCCACTCCGGAACCTTCGACCTCAACATCGAATACGGGGATATTTTGAACGATGTCGAAGGAACTGAAGTAATGATCATTGTGGATCCCTCGTCCTGGTTGGTATCGGTGGTGTTCTTCAAACAGGATACCAGGCTCATAAAGGTCAACATCGACATCCCGGACTGCCCCGGCAGCATCAACATCGCGCTTGAACCCCTTGCCAGGGAAAAGATAAACATCATCTCCATCTTCTCAAAAGTGGTGATATCATACCAGATGATGTCGCTGGAGGTGGTGGCCGACATGAAGAACAGCGGCCTTACCATCGCCGAGCTCAGAAAGATGCTTGACGCCTATCTTTCAAAGCAGAACGGCATCTTCGAGGTCATAGACATATCCGGTTTAGGATGATGACATGAGGATCGCGGGGTTCGTGAAGACCACCCTCCAGGATTGGGAGGGGAAGAACGCCTGCATGATATTGTTAGGGGGATGCAACTTCAGATGCCCCTTCTGCAACAGACCGGACCTCCTAGACGGAACCGGCGATATGGACCTGTCCCTGATTCTCGGATACATAAAGGATAACAAGGACTTTTTGGAGGCAGTCGTGATCTCCGGCGGGGAGCCTACTATGCACAATGACCTGTACAAACTTATCGGCGATCTTAGGAAGCTTAAGATCAAGATAAAACTGGATACGAACGGATATTATCCGGACATATTGGACGACCTTGTCGGAGCGAAGCTTGTGGACAAGGTCTGCATACACATAATGGCCCCTCTCGATCCGTCGTCATACTCCAAGGCTGCGGGGACGGACGTCGATATAGAGCGGATAAAAAGAAGCCTCAGGATAATTCACGAATCGGAGATGCCGTATGAGATACGGACGGTCGCGGTCCCGGGCATCGTAACCCACGGATCGTTCGGAAAGATGCTCGCGGACCTTGACGGTTCGAAAAGCATGATCATACAGCAGTTCGATCCGAGGGTCACCCTCGACCCGAAAATGAACGTCACGCCATATCCCAAGCCCGCGCTGGTGAAGATGGCCGAGACGGCCAAAGGACATATCGAAAAAGTAAGGATCAGGGGCGTCTGATCACTTGAGGAACTCTTCCGCCCTGGCGTACGCCGCCGGGCGGAGCGAGGTGCTGCTCTCGTTCACGAACTTGAATTTGACGTCGGCCTCAGAAAGGAACCTGTCTACCGCCCTCTGATCTTTTGACATGATGCCGGCGGAAAGCCCGCATTCCGTTTCTTCGAGCTCCTCTATTGCCGAGTCCATATCCTGTACTATCTTTATGCTGAGTATCGGCAGCCCGGAGTCCATGTACATCAGCTCGTTGTCGTCGCCGAGTCCGCTGATGACGGCGGGAGTAAAATACGAGCCGTTGCGGGTGAACTCGTCCTCGACCTTCCTGGCCCCGTACAATATGTTGCCTCTGACCTTATCTGTCTTATTCACGAACTCCTTTCCGGCGGCTTCGGATATCATCGGCCCTGCGAAGGTGTCCGCATCCGCCGGGTCCCCTGTCTTCAGTTCTTTTACTTTTTCCAGAAGCGCGTTGATCAGTCTGTTGCTGTCCTCAGAGGTCACGATCAGTTTTGACGAGGAGAAGAGTCTCTGGCCGCTGTATCTGAACGCCGACGAAAGTATGTCTTTCGCCGCCGTGTTTATATCGCCTGGCCTGTGAACGATTATGGGATTCATCCCTTTGAGCTCATTCAGGACCTTCAGTTCATCGTCTATCTGAAGGAACATCATATCCTCCAGATAGTCGGCGGATCCGGATATCAGTATGCCTTCCAGTCTGAGGTCGTTGGCCAGCTGCTCGTATGTCCTGTTCTTCTTGTCGACGATAAGATTCATCACGCCCGGCGGGAGGCCGGCGTTCTCCATCATTTCATAAGCCATATAAACGGGAACGGGGCAGTATCTCGAAGGCATGACCACTACCGTATTGCCGGCGATCATCGCCGCGACCGCATGGCCGACGGGGGACGCCAGCGGCGAGTTGTACGACGTTATTATACCCCAGACTCCGGTCTTTCCTTTCTTGATGCTCTTTGCCGTGGCACACTCTGATATGATCTCTATGAGCCTGTCAACCTCCGCGACCGATTCCTGCCTTGTCATACCTGAACTCAGAAGGACGATCGCGGCCAGCCTGTATCTTTGTGTCCTGATGGTCTCCAGCAGGCTATCAAAATAACCTATCCTATCCTGCGCCGGCATGCTGGCCCATGAGGAGTGGGCCTTCACCGCCGCATCTACGGCAAGGTCGGTTATCCCGTCCTCCGGCTCCTGGAACGCCCCGAAGCTGATACTGCTGTCGATAGGGCTTTTTACAATGAACTCCGCGCCGGACGCTACTTTCATGCCCCCTATGTATGAAGGATAGTCCCTCTTTTTTATTTGGAGGGCCGCTTGGAAAGCGGTCTCGAACTTCTCATCGTCGTACGGGGGATGATCTGAATTCGCCATATCCACCAAAACCATGCATAGCTATGTTAACCTTACGCAACGCCCTGCCTTCGGCGGGATCCGATCCCGCGATCAGAGGTTCATAATTCGTCTTTTGACCGTATCGAACTCTTCCTGCGATATGATGCCGTCATCCAGCAGTTCCTTGTACTGCCTGATCTCCTCGGCGGGAGACAGTTTTTTCTCGGTGGCCTCGCCCGGATGCACGAAGTTGGACGATACCCTGACATCCTCTTTACGGACCCTGCCGCTGATGACGTCCTTTATCTGAGTGGGGGTGAGGAACTGATGGTTCGGTATCGAATTCAATTTCTTGTTGCAGGTGAGACATACCTCTCCGTATAGGAGTTTGACCCCGTACGCTCCCAGCATGCCGCCCATGGCCTTACCGCAACCTAGACATGTTTTTCCCATTGTAACAATACATATTCATTTCTCATATTTTATGCTGATTCTGCTAAGCCTGCGATAATGAGTATTCTATATAGGTAATTAGCCGGCCGCTGCGGGAAATTCGGCAGGGGATGCACTCTCAATCGTTAAATACCCCAATTATAATAGGTCGGGACACGGGCCTGTGGTCTAGGGGTTATGACGTCGCCTTCACACGGCGAAGGTCGCCGGTTCAAATCCGGCCGGGCCCACCATATATAGATCAACATCGCTAGAGCCCTTTATTCGACTGAAGGGCGCAGTAAGGCCGCATGACTTGATTTCCAGTAACAACCGCGCCCTTGGTTATATGTCTCTCTGCGGGAATTATCTCCCTATTGATGGGGCCGGTGATAGAATGGGTTTCAGATGGTTTTTCAGCAGGAGTCCAAGTCCCTTCGCCGAGGGACAAAAATGGACGCTTCACCAATGATAGGTCAAAGGTAAAAGACGCGGGCCAGTCTGATCGGGGGGCCCTTATGACACGTCGAAAAAATGATGTGCGGGGGCCGCTTTTCTCATCTGGCCGCAATTGTTTCCGGCCATTTTTTTAAAATGTTTCTCGAACCGTAAGAACGGAGGAAGAAGAATGGTTATTCTTACGGTTCGGAGTGATATGCCTTGGTTGGAAGTATCATCCAACAATATAGCTTACATTATATATAAACAATTGTGCCGAAGGTCCATATGAGTAAAACTGGTGGGCCCGGCCGGATTTGAACCGGCGACCTCCGCCTTGTAAGGGCGACGTCATAACCCCTAGACCACGAGCCCGGTGCGCCACCATCACTGAAGAATTATTAAAAACTGTCCATTTGATTTGTTAATTTGATGCGTGAATCTGCTGACGGCCTGCAAACTTTTTGATCTCTGTGAAGCGGGCTGGAACTGAGACAGAGCGGCGGCACGAAGACGTCTTCTTTCCGCCGGTCCAAAAAAGTGAGGGCATATTATCGAACTCAGCCAATAAGGAAAAAGATATAACTGTCCCGTGAATATGTGCGGTCAAGCGATTGTAGTCTAGTGGTTAGGACTGAAGCTTCCCAAGCTTCTAGCCCGGGTTCGAATCCCGGCAATCGCACCTTCCGTCATGCTCCGCGCCGCATATACACCAATGAACGCGCCGTTTTCGAAGAGTTTATGAAAAGAATAGGATAAATCCCTCATCTTATCGGGGTTTGCAGCGCATTCTCTATTATAGGTTTTATATCATTCCTTGCATTCCTGCCAGTGATACCATGCTTGAGATAGACAGTTCCAGAGGAGAGGGTGGCGGACAGATGGTCCGGACTTCCGTAGCGCTGTCAGCGATCACAGGCACACCTACCAGGTTGACAAGGATAAGGGAGAACCGGCCCACCAACGGCCTTTCGAAACAGCACACCACCGCCATAAACGCTGTGGCCATGATGACCGGTTCGAAGGTCGAGGGGAACACCATCGGTTCAAGCGAGCTCACGTTCTATCCGGGCAACGAGGAGCACTCCTTCCTGAAGATGGATATCGGATCGGCGGGCAGCATAAGCCTGGTGCTTCAGGCCGTCCTACTGGCGGCGAGGAAGAACAAAGAAAAGCTGACCATCGACATAAACGGCGGGACGAATGTCATGTGGGCCCCCCCTTTGGACTCATATGAGCTTGTCCTTTTCCCGCTCATGAGAAGAATGGGTATCAACGCCCATCTGAACATAATCGAAAGAGGATTCTATCCCATCGGCGGGGGGCATGTGACGGTCACAATGGACCCTATCGGAAAGATAACGCCTATCGAGCTCAATGACCTGGGCAGACTGAAGTACATAAAGGTCAGATGTTTCACCCAGCACCTTTCTGAAAAGATTAACAGAGAGATGGTGAACGCCTGCGTAAGGACCCTGGGGGAAGAACACGACGTGGAGACGGAGGTCCAGAACTGCACCGGAACCTCAAGGGGGGCCGGGCTTGTCCTCGTCGCAAACTATGAGAACGGCAGACTTTCGAGTAATGTCCTCACGTCGAGAGGGCATCCGGCGGAGCGGTCCGGGATAGATGCGGCCAAAGACCTCCTCCAGGAAATGGAGAACAGTTCCACGATAGACGTACACACTGCGGACCAGCTCCTGCCCTACATGGCCATGGCGGAGGGCAAGAGCAGCTTCGTGGTCTCCAGAATAAGCAAACACCTTCTGAGCCAGATGGATACTTTGGAATCCTTCCTCAACGTCCGGTTCGGTGTGGAAAGGAAAAGCGACGGATACCATTTCTCCGTATCGTCGGAGGGATATCCGTGAGACCTTTCATTCACGTCAACTGCGCCATGTCCGCCGACGGGAAGATCGCCGGCATAGAGAGGAAACAGGTCAGGATATCCTCGGATGAGGACATGAACCGAGTTAAAGGGCTGAGAAAAAAATACGACGCTATCCTGGTCGGCGTCGGTACCGTTCTTGCCGACAATCCCCACCTCACCGTGAAAGGATCGGATTATGACACCAACCCCATACGTATCGTGATAGATCCCCACGGAAGGACGCCCGACGACGCGCTGGTGCTGGACGAGCGGGCGCCGACCGTCATCATAACATCCTCGGACTGCGAAAAAGAATGGGATTGCGAAGAAACGATACGTTATGACGGCGAGATCTGCCTTTCAAAGGTACTGGAAGAACTTGCCGAGGACATAGGGATCGAGAGCATCCTTGTAGAGGGGGGCGGGGAGACGATCGCCTCCTTTTTCAGAGAAGGACTGGTGGATAGGTACACAGTGTTCGTCGGGGGGCTGATCATCGGCGGAAGGGACGCCCCGACGCCGGCCGGCGGGAACGGCTGGGTCCTAGAAGGCGGCGTAAGGCTTGTGCTCAAGGACAGCATGGTGATGGGTAACGGAGTGGTCCTTACCTTCGAACCTGAAAGGAAATGACCTCACGCCAACGCCTTTATAATCCTAACCGAATGACAGAATAAGGAGAATCGGTTTTGAAAGTAAGAACGGAGAGCGGGATCAGGGATCTCAGAGCAGTATGGTTCGAAAGCGGAAGCGTAAAGATGATCGACCAGCGGGAACTTCCGCATAAGGTGGAGATAGTCTCTTTTAACGATCACAGAGAAGTCGCGGAGGCCATAAGGAACATGACCACGCGCGGCGCTCCCTCCATAGGGGCCGCCGCCGCTTACGGAATGTGTCTGGCATCCCTTTCCGGGATAGATCCGGACCAGGCGTCAAAAGATCTCAAGGCTGCAAGGCCCACCGCAAACGACCTCTTCTTTGCGGTGGACCATATGTACGGTCTTCTCAAGGGCGGTTCGGATCCGATCGAAGCCGCCGACGATTATGCGGATATGATAGTCAATAAATGTACAAAGATCGGAGAGCACGGTTCGCAGCTCATCAGAAACGGAATGAAGGTCATGACCCACTGTAACGCCGGAGCCCTCGCTACTGTCGATGTCGGCACGGCGCTGGCTCCGATAAGAAGAGCGTGGGCAGACGGCAAAAGGTTCTTTGTATTTGCCTCAGAAACAAGGCCCAGGCTTCAAGGCATGCAGCTTACCGCCTGGGAACTGAATCAGGAGGGGATCAACCACGCCGTGATCCCCGACGGCGCATCCGCCTACTATATGGAAAAAGGCGTGGACATGATAATAACGGGTGCGGACCGCATCACTGCCAACGGCGACTTCGCCAACAAGATAGGGACCTTCGACAAAGCGATCGCCGCTAAGCATTTCGGCATACCTTTCTACGTCGCCGCGCCCGTCTCCACCTTCGATTTCAAAATGAAGGAAGGAAAGGAAATAGAGATAGAGCAGAGGTCCGAGAAAGAGGTCACGGAGGTCTGCGGGATGAGGATAGCTCCCGAAGGGTCTCCTGCCCTTAACCCCGCATTCGACGTGACTCCGGCGGAACTCGTCACCGGCTTCATAACGGAAAGGGGGATACTAAAACCGAAAGATATCAGAAAGGTGATGGACAATGAATGAACAGTTCGCGCGCAACAAGCTGACGGAGGTCTGCAAGCTTCTTTACGACCGGAACCTCACCGTATCGGCGGGAGGCAACATGAGTCTGCGCCTCAACGATAAAGAATTCATCATAACTCCGAGCGGCAGGAACAAAGGCCTGCTCAGGCCCGAGGACATGGTGCTGATGGACGTGAGGGGAAGAGTGCTCTCCGACGGAAAACCGTCCATGGAAAAGAGGTTCCACATCGCACTTTTCAAAGCTGACCCGGATACGGCGGCGGTGATACACTGCCACCCCCTGTACTGCACCGCGCTCGCGGTCAGAGGAGAAAAGATAAGAAGCTCACTTACACCAGAAGGCGTCATCCTGCTTGGCGACGTCCCCATGATCGGCTACTTTACGCCGGGATCAAAGAAACTGGTTGACGCAGTTGCCGAGCACTCGTCATGCAAGGCGATGCTGATGGAAAGACACGGGGCGATAACCCAGGGAAGGACCCTGGAGGAAGCGTTCAACAGGATGGAAGAACTGGAGTTCCAGGCAAGGCTGCAGATACTGGCGGGGAACACGGATGAACTCCCTCCTTCCGAGATAAAGAGACTCTTGAAGATGTGATCGCATGGCAGTACTTGTGACAAAATGGTTCGGAACATTTCTCATAGATGAGAAGAGCGGGAGGATCATTGACAAAAAACTCATGCCGGGTGATCCGGACCTTATCGCGGAGAAGCTCGCATATATGCAGAGAGGCTCCATCCTCGACGAAGAAAGGGAACTTGCCGGGAAGATGCCAAAGGTATTCGTCTCCGACTCCAGGCAGTCGGAGCTTGGAAAGCCTATGTTCTATGACTCCTCGTTCCTTGATCCAATGTCGTTCGGATTCACCGAAGATATCATGCACCGTGCCATGCTGGGTCTCGGAAAGCTGAGAACATCCGAACCCGTTCCGCGGGACAGGAACCTTGTGCATGCGATAAGGGGGCTGGATGATCTCATAGAAAGCTCCAACCTTTTGAACGAAAGGCTTCACGAATGGTACGGGATGCATTTCCCGGAGCTGTCGGACATCGCTAAGGACGATCGTTATGCTTCGCTGATCGGCGAACACGGCGGCCGGGAAAGGATAATCGAAGAACTCGGCCTCGGCATCAGCTCAATAGGGGCCGACCTCGACGACGGCGACCTGAAGGAGATAATGGGCCTCGCCGATGCCCTGATGCGGCTGTACGAGGAGAGGAAAAGAATGGAGGATTATATCGCCGAGATAGCTTCGGAGGCCGCGCCGAACATGTGCGCCCTGGTGGACGCCCCGCTTTCGGCCAGACTCATATCCTTGGCCGGAGGTCTGGGGAGGCTGTCCTCACTGCCTTCTTCCACGATACAGTTGCTGGGCGCCGAGAAGGCCATGTTCAGGCACCTCAGGTCCGGTAAACGGCCTCCGAAGCACGGAGTGATATATCAGCATCCCGATGTGCACCGGTCGCCGTACTGGCAGAGGGGTAAGATAGCCAGAGCCCTTGCCGGGAAGGTGCTGATCGCCGCGAAGATCGACGCTAACAAGGGAGAGTTCAGAGGGGACGCGCTCAAAGAGGGATTCGAATTGCGCCTCAAGGACATCAGAGAACGCTACCCCGAAGCGCCGAAAAGACCGCAGAGCCAGAGTGCGCCGCGGAAAAAACGCGGCAACAAACCCAGACGTTGAGCTGTCCACAAAATATATTAAATACGGCAGGGATAGGGCTCTAATAAAATATTGCCATTATCCGATTTGTTACAGTCCGTCCTATGTTTCGAAGGGTCGGACTGCCTGCCGGCGGCATGAGGAGGGTCAAAAATGTGGGAAATGAAAGAGATCAGAGAGTTGAAGGTCGGAAGGTATGTCAACATTGACGAGTCCCCCTGCAAGATCATATCGATAAGCACGTCAAAACCAGGAAAGCACGGATCCGCAAAAGCGAACATCGAGGCAGCGGACATTTTCACGGGCGCCAAGAAATCCATCAACGCGCCGGTGAGCACAAAAGTACAGGTCCCCCAGATAGACAGAAGGAAAGGACAGGTGCTGTCCATACAGGGCAACGAAGTTCAGATAATGGACCTTGAGACGTTCGAGAACTTCTCCATGGCCATCAATGAGGATCACGAAGGCACCATTGAGGCGGGCGGAGAGGTCATGTACATCGTTGCTATGGGAAGGAACAAACTCCTGTAAGGTGACGCTCGTGCCTTATGGGATATCCTACGCGGGCGCGGAATCGGAATACGACTCCGCCGATGTCTTCATTTTGGGTATCCCTTATGACCGGACCTCAAGTTTCAGACCGGGCGCCAGGGAGGCGCCCTTCCACATAAGAAGATCCTCGTATAATTTCGAGGAGATACATTTCGAGCACGGCCTCGGCCTTCCCCCCCTCAACATATTCGATCAGGGCAACTGCGAAGATCCTTTTCTTCCAGAGGATATGATCGATGAAGTGAAATTCTTCATGGCGCCTGCCATCAACGACGGGAAGTTCACCATTGCGATGGGGGGAGAGCACTCGGTGAACATTCCCATCATGCAGTGCTTCAAGAAAAAAGACGTTGCCCTGATAACAATAGATGCCCATCTTGACTCCCGGGACGAATATCTTGGGACGAGGTACAGCCACGCCTGCGTCACGAGACGCGCCGCGGAGCACCTGGGCATCGATAACGTATTCTCGCTGGGAGTGAGGTCGATCTCCAGGGAAGAGCTGGAAAGGGACGACGTCATCCCTCATGTAACATCCTTTGAGATCAAAGAGAGCGGAATCGAAAAAGCGGTGAGAAAAGCGCTGGACAGCGTAAGGAGCGAACGCGTGTACCTTTCTCTGGACATTGACGGCATCGATCCCGCTTTCGCGCCCGGAACAGGCACTCCGGAGCCCTTCGGTCTTGATCCCATGGATGTGAAGAAGGCAATAAACATCATCGGGGACAGACTGGTAGGTTTTGATGTGACGGAAGTGTGCCCCCCGGCCGATCCGAGCGGCATAACCTCAATACTGGCGGCAAGGCTCATCAAAGAGGTCCTTGCCGTTCACTCAAAAAGTCTTAATTGAAACCCTGGCTCAGATACTCTCTGACCACGCCTTCGTACTTTTCTGCCATCGTTCTTGCGATCTCTTCGTCT
This sequence comes from Candidatus Methanoplasma cognatum, assembly GCA_009777615.1. Classification (NCBI taxonomy): domain Archaea; kingdom Methanobacteriati; phylum Thermoplasmatota; class Thermoplasmata; order Methanomassiliicoccales; family Methanomassiliicoccaceae; genus Candidatus Methanoplasma; species Candidatus Methanoplasma cognatum. The sequence continues at coordinate 202,312 of WRLM01000001.1, read as the reverse complement.
TTTGACTCGGAAAGGATCTTGAACGCAGGTTCTTTCCCAGACGGTCTGGCGAGGACCCATCCGTCATCGAACATCACCTTTATGCCGTCGGTGTTGTCCATCCTCTCTCCGGCGCTTTCTTCCGCAATCCGCTCAAGGACATACTTTTTCATTTCGTCGGGGCAGTCGACCTTCCTCTTAACTTTGTAATAAACGGGGAGCTTGGATATCTGGCTCTTGAGCGGCCCTTCCCTTGCGATGCATTCCAGCATCTTTGCGATGGCCATGCAGCCATCCCTGCAGTATTGGTGCTCCGGGAAGATCAGCCCTCCGTCCTCCTCTCCGCCGAACACCGCTCCCGTTTCGATCATCCTTCCGGCGACGGCAGCGGATCCCACCGCTGTGTACTCGATCGACCCGCCAGATCCTTTTACGATATCTTCGACGAGCGATGATGAGCTTACCGGCGTAACGACCGTTCCTTTATCTTTTAAGAGGGCGTGTCTTGACATAAGTGCCAGGCTCTTATCCCCGCTTATGTATCTTCCTTCGCTGGTCGCGAATACGCACCTGCCGGCATCTCCGTCGTGAGCTATCCCTATGTTGGACCTCGTGGCTCTTGTCAGCGAAAGGAGGTCCTTAAGATTCTCTTCGGTCGGTTCGCTCGGATGTCCCGGGGACTCTCCCTGCGGATTGCAGTTGATGGTCACCGTTCTGACATTCAGCTTTTTGAGAAGGAGCGGGGACGTCTCATAAGAGGCGCCGTTCGCACAGTCGAGACAAACTTTCAGTCCCGCCTTCCTTATCATTTCCGCGTCCACCTTAGAGATCACCGCGTTAACATATTCTTCTCCCGCGCTGCTTATTCTATGCATATCCCCGATCGAATTCCAGGGCGCGCATGGTATGTCCTCAGAAAACCGGGCTTCAATCATTTCTTCCTCTTTCCGGCTTGCTTCCGTGCCGTCGGATGAGATGCACCTGATCCCGTTGAACTGCGGGGGGCTGTAGGAGGCGGTGATCATCACTCCGCCGTTCACACTGTCATGAGTTTTGACATAATATTGCAGGGCCGGAGTGGGCAGCACACCCAGGTCCAGGACATCGGCCCCTGCGGCCATTATCCCCGACGATACCGCCATCTTCATCATGTCGGCGGAGATCCTCGTATCCGTGGCAACGGCCACGACGCCTCCCATAACTGCGCCTATGGCCTTTCCCATCCGGAGCGCCAGGTCTGAGGTCATGTCTTCGTTTATGACCCCTCTCACTCCGCCTGTGCCGAAAAGCCTCCCCGACACTCACATCCTCCTTGCGACCAGCAGTATCGAGAGCGTGTCTGCACAATTCTTGCATGTGTCCGCGGCCATCTCCAGTGTGAAAATGAGCTCCCTTACCAGCATTACCGCCCGCGGGTCCATTGGAGAAAGATGGACCTGCTTTATGCAGGAGAAGTACAGTCCGTCGACTATCTTCTCCTGATCATATACCGCCTCTATGTTCCTGACCGTCTCCGTGGATGCGTTGTCCATGTTCTCGACGATCTTCACCAGATGCTTTACGGCCGGTATGAGTTCCTCGGACATCTTCCCGATCTCCAGCCATATATACTCTGGTACAAGGGCATTCGTCTCTTTCAGAAGCTGTATGTGGATCGCACCCTCTTTGCACCAGTTTGCGATCTGGTCCATTTTTCTTATGAAGTGGATCAGATCCTCTCTTTCCTGAACGCTCAGTTCCCCTCCAGAGACGTCGGCGCAGAGTTTATCCTCTATCTTGTCGGCCTCTCTTTCCAGTATCATCAGTCTCTCGATACACTTCATCGCGTTGACCTGGTCGCCCTTTCCCATTGCTGTCAGCGCCAGATTCAGCTCGGTGACCGCGTCCTGGACCACCAGGCCGTGGCTCCTCGAACCCATTCTGACGACTTCTTCCTTCCTCTTGGAAAACCATCCAAGCATTCCCTTCTTATCATTCAAGCTTGATCGCCTCCTCTAATCCTTCTTCCGGTCTTGCGAACACCTTCGTCGCCTTTTTGTTGAACACAAGGTACAGTTTATCGCCTATCGCGGGCACCTCGTCGTTCGATGAAACATTATAGTCTATGTAATCGCTTGTTTCGGCAAGCGTCCTTATTCTCCAATACGTCCCCATGAACACCACTCCGATCACCTTTGCCTTGAGACCGTCGGTCGCCGTATAAACGCTCTCCGGACGGACAGATATGACCACCGGATCTCCCGTATAGAAATCCGATCTGGCCGCTCTTACCGTCTGGCCTCCTCTGAGCCTTACGGCCGTTTTCCCGGTCCTGGTCTTGCCCGATACGGCGCACTCCAGGAGGTTCGTCTCGCCTATGAAATATGCGGCGAACAGCGATCTTGGATTCCTGTACAGATCCAGCGGAGTACCGACCTCCTGGATCCCTCCGGCCCTCATCAGTATTATCCTGTCGGACACAGACATAGCCTCTTCCTGATCGTGTGTCACATGCAGAACGGTTATCCCGAGCTTTTTCACAAGCCTTCTTATCTCATATCTCAGTTCGACGCGGACGCGGGCATCCAGTGCGGAAAGGGGTTCGTCCAGCATGAGCATCTTCGACCCAGACGCCAGCGCCCTTGCGAGCGCGGCCTTCTGCTGCTCTCCGCCCGAGAGCTCGGAGGGGAACATCTTCGCCCTGTCGAACATCTTGACAAGTTCCAGGTTATCCTTTGAGATACGATCGACCTCTTCCTGGGACATGTCCTTGACCCTCGGGCTGTACCCCACATTGTCTTTGATGTTCATGTTGGGGAACAGCGCTATGTTCTGGAACACATATCCCGTGTCCCTGTCTTCAATGGGAACATCGGTTACGTCTTCCCCGTCGACGAAGACCCTCCCCTCGGTAGGCTTCCATATCCCAGATATTACCTTTATCAGCGTTGTCTTGCCGCATCCCGACGGTCCGAGCAAGGTGAGGTATTCGCCTTTGTCTATAGATAGGCTGACGTTCCTGATGGCATAGAAATCCCCGAATTTCATTGATACGTTCTCGAGTTTTATCTTCATCAGTCCAACCTCAGCTCTTCTTCTATTCCTTCCGGAGGTATCTCGAAAACGCTGGCCTTCTCCGGCTGCCAATAGACCATCACTTCATCTCCCGCCTTATAATCGTCGTATTTTCTGTTGGGAAGCTTGGAGGACACCAGCCCGACTCCTTTGGCGTCCACCTCTATGGTGATCGTCGCCCCCTCGTACAGTATCCTTTCGACCTTTCCTGCAAAGAATCCCTGCGGCGTCTCCGGCTCCGGCTTCTCCTCCGTCGGTTTCGGGATCGGCGGGATCCTTGTGCTCCCTATTTTGATCGCCACCGCTACGTCCCCGCCTATGGGGATGTCGGTCCTGCGCGCTTTTATGACGACGCCGTTCTCCAGCTCCACCTCAGATGTCGTCTCGCTGACGGAACGGACCTTTCCCAAGAATATGTTTGACCTTCCTACGAAATTCGCCACGAATGGTGTCTTCGGGTCCTGAAAGACCTCCATCGGCGTACCTACTTGGATTATCTTTCCTTTCCTGATCACCGCTATGCGGTCAGCCATCTCAAGGGCTTCATCCTGATCGTGGGTGACGTGTATGGCAGTGAGCCCCATCTCTTTCACGAGGGACCTCAGCTCCTGCCTGAGCTCAAGTCTGAGTCTGGCGTCCAGCGCCCTTAGGGGCTCGTCGAGAAGCAGTATGTCTGAATTGGACGCAAGCGCTCTCGCAAGGGCAGTCCTCTGCTGCTGGCCTCCGCTGAGCTCGTGCGGATAAGAATCTACCTTATTCTCCATGTGCACCATTTTTATCATGCTTCTGACCAGTTGTTTGGCATCCTCCTCCTCCCACTCTTTGATCTCGGGTGAGAACATCACGTTTCCGTAGACGGTCTTCGGCGGGAACAGGGAATATACCTGTGACAGCATCGCCGCCTTCCTCTCGGTGACCGGCATATTCGTCACATCCGCTCCGCCGAAAAGGATCCTTCCGCCATCCGGCTTAGTTAGGCCGCATATCATTCTGAGGCATGTCGTTTTCCCGGACCCGGTTGGCCCCAGTATGCAAAGGTATTCTCCGTTGTTCACCTTTAGCGACAGTCCGTCGGCGGCCGGAACTCCGCCATAGTCCTTGGACAACCCGTCCAGAACGATCTCAGGCATGGTGACCACCTCTGTTGACCGCCATCCTTATGATGAACATGAACACGAAACATATAGCTATGAGGATTATCGAACAGAATGCCGCTTCGGAATAATTCTGCACATTGATCAGATCCATGATGTAGACCGGCACCGTCTTCACAGAGTTGCTTATGGCGATTGTCGCTCCCGTCTCCCCCAGACTTCTGGTGAACGCAAGCACCGCGCCCGCTATTATCGATGACTTTATGATAGGCACCAATACTTTGGAGAACGCCTGGAACGGCTTTGCCCCAAGCGTCATAGCCACCTCCTCGTACGAAGCGTCCACCTCTTCGACGGCGCCGGTGATGTTCCTCACCACAAGGGGGAAAGTGAACGCTATGTGCCCCATTATCACCATCAGCAGACCCAGCGAACCGCCCGAATAAATGCTGCCCCAGAACAGTGCCAGCGAGAAGCCGAGCGCTGTCGTGGGGATTATGAGGGGCACGTTTACCAGGCTGTCCAGGATCTTGCCGAACTTAGTATTCCTTTTCCTTGCGATGTACAGCGCGACGGGGATTCCGAACACGATATCGAAAATCACGGCGACCCCGGCGATGAAGAACGATATCCCGATCGAGTACAGTAGCATGCCGTAGTCGATGTCGGCCATAGGCTGCGTCATATAAGTGAATATGTAGAAAGTGGGAAGAAGAACGATCACCGCAAGGAAGGCGATAGAGAATGCATCTTTGAGCTTCGGCACCGTCCCTCTGCTTATCATCCTCCCGAAGTCGGGCCACACTCTTTTTATCGGTATCTTGAACCTCATGATCAATACTTTGACGACCACCAGCAGAAGAAGCGCCAGTATTATCATCAGAACGCTGATCAGTATCATCGGGCCCATTGCGGCGTCAGTGCCGAAATCCGCTTTCATGAATGCTATGAAGGTCGGTCCTGTGAAGAACGAGTCGCCGACGCCCATCATCTTCAGGGCGATGTACGTTCCTCCCGTTTCAGAAAGCGACCTGGCAAAACAAAGGATCGTGCCCGTCACCAGTCCGGCGCGGAAAAGGGGGAGGGTTATCGTCCTCACGGCGGTGAACCTTGACGCCGAGAGGGTCATTGCGGCCGTTTCGTAATTGGGCTCTATCTGCTCCAGGATGGCGGACAGAGACCTTACCATGTAAGGATATGTGAATATTATATGTAGAAGGATCAGCATGATGTACGGGGACATCACGAGCCCCAGCCCGGGTATGCTTATTCCATTGGGGGCCCCCCAGAACATCACCACGGATATGCCGAGGACCGCCGTGGGGAATGCCAGAGGCATATCCATAAGCGTGTCGAGGTATTTCTTCCCCTTGAACTGTTTCCTCACAAAGATCCAGGCCATGGGTATGCCCACGATGATATCGATCACCGTCACGATCCCGGCTATGCTGAATGAGTTCCACAGAGCGCCTTTTATCGTGGAGATCATCGACGGGTCGTCGAACACATCGCTGACCGTCCCCCATTCGGTGAACATCCTGAATACGACGTAGATGGACGGGATTATTATAATTATAAGAAAAACTAAACAGACAAAGGAGAACCACGCTTTCCTCGACCTTTCGTTATTGGAGATGTCGTTTATCCATTTGAAAAGGGACATGTGGGAAGCACCTTCTTTGATGTGTTATCATCAAAACACGATATCAAAGGATAGATATGCTCACAACGTTGTTCCCGCGGAGCACGACCGTGCCCAAACGCCTCTGTTCCTCACCGGCGACATTGTTCTCTACGGTCTCGTCCAGTACCATGTTCATGTACTCGTCGAAACCGGTGAATTTGCCTTCCAATACCCTCCCGTCCTTGAGAAGGAGTGAGACGCGTTTGTCCAACGATTTTTCCAACAGCGTTTGCGGCATTACCATATTATCGGGCTGACCATAAGGTGTTTGATTAAAAGCTTTTTCCTATTGGAGAAGGGGCGCCGTTGATCCTGCGGTTTGACTTAGCCCTGTGCGGCCGCCATCATTAAAAAATTGGCGCTTGTGCCCTTGCTGTGCCGGGATATCACTGATCGGGGCCGATGTTCTTGGCCTGAGACTCTATCCACTTTTTTATGTCGGAGACCCTTGTGCTCCCTATTCCGAAATACTCGGAGAATTTCTTCGTCGTGGTCAGTTCCAGCGTCTGCCCTGTCCTTTTCCCCGATACGAAATCCATCTCTATCAGCGCGCGGACGTCGTCGTATGTCCTGACGCCGCGCGTTTTGAACAGTTCCGACTGCAGGACAGGCTGATTATAGGCGATGGTGCTGAGGGTGCGCATCATCCCTCCGGTCATCTCTGCCTTTGCGAACTGTCCGGTGAAATCGGCGTACTCTGTTCTGAGCATCATCTTGTATTCGTTTCCGATCTTGGCGATCATTATCGCCGAGTTCCGATCATCATACTCTTTCCTGAGGTCCTTCAAAGCGTACCTTATCTTTTCCTCCGGGAGTCCGGTCTTCTCGGCTATGCCGGAAACGCTGATCTTTTCGGCGCTGGAGAAGAGTGCCGCCTCGACCGCGCCCTTCTCATCCACCTCAGTTCACCGCCTCTGCTTCTTCCTGGTCCTCTTTGCTTTCCAGCGTCGTCGGTATCCCCGGCACTTTCATCTCTATGGTGATCACGCCTCTCGGCAGCGATGCCTGGGATATCTCCAGTCTTCCGTCCCTTACGAGGTGAAGGACCGCGATGAATATCCTCAGATTCGCCATTATGTCCCTTGTGTAAAGCTCGTCGATCTGCATCGGACCGGCGCCGAGCCTGACTATCCTTTCCCAGACGAACTCCACATCCTGCTTATCGTCCTCATCATGGGCCTTGTTGTCGAATTTCTTCGGTATCCTGTCCTCAAGTCCTATCCTGACCCTTTCCCTCTCGAGGTAGATGTCCATCTCCTCTCTCGCTTCCTCGAACGCGTCAAGCAGTTCATACATCGTCACCGGGCGGACCGGATCCCTGCTGTATGCGTGCCTGAACGAAACTTCTGGCACTATGAGCGACTCGTCCTCGTCCTCAAAGGAGAAATCGAAGAATTCCTCTTCAAAGGGCTCGTCCGATTTGGAACAGGTCGCCTCCGACTGCAGTCTCAGGATCCTCCATGCCATCAGCATGAGCTTTCCAGCCACGATCATATCGAATCTGTTCTCGTTCACCTTTTTCGAATATAATTTGACGAATTCTCTGAGATCTATCTCCCAGGGGTCTATCCCGTTCTCCAGGACCAGGCTGAAAGCCGCCCTTATCGACTCGTCGACAGGGTCGTTCAGTCTCTCTCCGGAGCCGGCCTTCCCGAGTATGTCCATATACCCGTTTATCCTGACATACGCATCGCTGTCCTCCGCCAGGGCCTTATGGAACAACAAGTGCTGTTCCATATCTTCTTTCTTCATTGTTTCATCCATTTGCATCCCATCCATCTTTTTTAAGTTTCCGTTTCCTGTTTTCTAAGAATTTCTTCTTCGTATCTTGATACCTCTGCGAGGTCCGGCTGCATTATGACCTTGCTTATGCCGGACGGCGGCCTAGTCACCCCGATCAGGTGATCGGCCGTTGCCAGTGTCACTTTCCTTAAGGACACCTGTATGAACTGAGCCCTGCCCGAGCTCTCTTTGATCCTCTTCGCCACCATCTCCGCGTTCACCGAATCCAGGAACATGTCCACTTCGTCCAGCACGTAGAACGGCGACGGCTGATATTCTTGGATCGCGAAGATGAACGCCAGCGCCGTCAGGGACTTCTCTCCTCCGGAGAGCGCTTCCAGTCTCAGCAGCTTGCCGTTCTTGGGCTTTGCGTTTATCGTCAGCCCTCCCAGGAAGGGGTCGTCCTCGTTCTCAAGGCCCATGAACGCTTCCCCTCCGCCGGAGAGTTGCTCGTATATCTGCTTGAAGTTCTTGTTCACCGCGTCATAGGACTGCATGAACAGCCCCTTCTTCTGCGAGTTCAGGGAATCGGTTAGATCGCTGAGCTCCTTTATCTGATTCTTGAGTTTTCCGATGTCGGCCATCAGGCCGTCGTACCTGGTCTTGCGTTCTTCGTAATCTTCGATCGCGCGGAGGTTCACGTTGCCTATCCTGGAAAGGATACCTTCGCAAGACCTTATGGTGCGTTTTATCTCCTCTTCCGAAGGAATGGGGAGTTCCACCTGTATCCTTATCTCCGCCATCTCCGCCTTTATCTGGGCCAGGTTCTCTTTGGCGATGTTGACCTGAGCTTCGTTGGACAGTTTCATCCCGTCCTTGACCTCTATCTTATCCTGAACGGAGTCCTTTTCGCTGTTCAGTTTGAATCCTTTTTCCACCAGGGCGTCCTTCTCGTCCCTCAGCCCTTCTATGCCCTTTTCCATCTCGCTCTCGATCCTTCTGAGGGCATCAAGCTCGATGGTTATCCTCTCTATCTCTTTCTCGTGGGCGGTTATTTGTTCTCTGCTTTCCCCGATCTTCTTTTCAGCGGACCTCATCTGCTTTTCAAGGGATTCGCGCTGCTTGTTGAGACCCGATATCTCCGTCTCAAGAGAATTCTTCTGCGAGCGCAGGTCCGATACCTCGTTCGAAAGCCCGTATACGCTGTCCCTTACTCTCTGTATCCTTTCCTGCATCTCCGCCGGAGCGATCGCCGTGATCCTTTCTCTGACGGCTGTCCTTTCATCCCTCAGCGCGGCCAGGGAGGCGGATATCTTGTCCAGATTCAATTTAAGATCTGATTGCTGCTTCTCCGCAGCGCCGCACTCGTTCTTCTTTGCCGTAAGCTCATCCGCAAGCTGCTGCCTGGACCTCTTCAGCTCGGATATCTTCGCCGTGAGCTGTCCGATCTGTGCCTGGGCGCCCATGCCTGCGCTGGACAGTTTCCTCATCTCGTCGTCCATAGCGCGGATGCTGTCCCGCAGTTCTTTCAGTTTGGATCTGAGGTGGTCCATCGAATCGTTGGCCGCCCTCAGTTTTGAACTTACTTCGTCGAGCTTAGATTCCGACGCCGCGCCGAATTTCAGCACGCTCTGCGGGCTCAGAGTTCCGCCTGTCATCGCGCCCGATGCTTCAAGGAGCTCCCCGCTCTTGGTAACCAGCCTGACGCCTCCCATGAGCGTTCTCGCTTCCGCTATCGTATTGACCACCATGGTATCCTGGAACACATACCAGAACACGTCCGTGTATTTCTGATCGAAATCAATGAGGTCAGTGGCGTATCCTTCCGTCTGCTTGACGGTCATTATCGCCTTAGCCCTGGGCTTGCCGCTCATCATCTTGTTCAACGGCAGGAACGTCACCCTGCCCAGCTTCTCCTTTTTGAGATATGATATGCAGTCTGATGCCACCTGGTCGTCGCTGACGACGATGGCCCTCATCTTCCCTCCGGCGGCCACCGACAGGGCCGTCTCGTAACCCGGCTGGACAGTGGCAAGCTCCTGGACAGTTCCGTGGATTCCGGTCGCCATGCCTTTATTCCTGAGCTCGATTATCGCATCGGTCGCTTCGTCCCCTTTGTTGATCCTGTTGGAGACCTTCTTTTCGGCCATGAGCTCGCTGTACTGGGAATCCAATCTTCTGATCGCCTCCTTGAGCTCCGACTCCTGCTTTTCCAGCTCGGCCTCTCTCCTCTTGGCTTCGATTATCTTTTTAGATATCTCATCGGTCCCGCCCATCGGACCGGCTTCCTGCTTCACCTCTTTCAGGTTCCACTCCGCATCTTTGATATCGAAATCGGCGGATTGGAGCCTTTCGTCAAGCGCGGCCTTGGATCTTTTGAGCTCTTCCGCTATTGCCAAAGCTTTGGCTGCGGCAATCCCCGCTTCGTGTTCCGCCTCTTCGTTTGAATCGATGAGAGCCTCCAGTTCATTGAGCCTGTTCTGGAGTTTTGTATGCTCCCCTCCGTGTTTGGACATCTCCTCGCTGATCTTTGCGTCTTCCGTCTTTGCGGCGGCCAGTTCCTTTTCGCGGCCTTCGAGCTGTTCGGCGACGGCTGAAAGCGATGCCGACAGACCCTTGTGCTCGTCCAGGATCTCTCCCAGGGATCTTTCGAGCCCTTCTTTGACCGACTCCTGATCTTCAATGTCCTCTTCGGCGCGCTCGGCGCGGTCCTTCTCCATTGCCATGTCGATCTTGGCCTTCTCTATCTTGCCCTTGATCTCTTTGTACTCCGGCCCGACACGGTCCTCTATCTCTTTCTCTTTCGCTTTGACGGCTATCTCGTTCTCTGCGTATTCCCTCTTCAGCGATTCCTTCTTCTCGTTCAATTTCTGGATCTCGTTAATGATCGAGGCTATCTGCTCGGCCAGTCCTTCCAGCTTTGCCTCCTCTATCTGCATCTGCCTGTGGACGGATTGCGCTTTTGCCATCTCTAAAAGGCCCTGGGTCTGGATGTACTTCTTCGCATCTTCCTTGTCCTTCTCCAGTTTCTCGATCTGCTTCTCCAGTTCTTCGACGACGATCTTGATCCTTTCCATGTTGAGTTCTGCTTCCTGACGCTCCCCTCTCGCTTTCTCTATGTCTGCGTCGTAGCTTGCTATCCCGGATATCGCGTCCAGGACCCTCCTTCTCTCCATGTTGCCCATCTGCACGATCCTTGTGACGTCTCCCTGCTGCACCATGTTGTAGCCGTCGGCGCTTATCCTCGCCTTGGTGAGGAGACCGTCGAACTCAGTCAGCGACGATTTTCTGTCGTTGATGTAAAAGTACGAAACGTAATCCTTCCCGTCGTCCGTTATCTTGACGTGCCTGGTGAGACGGACGACGTCGTCGTCCCAAGGCATCATTCTGTCCGAGTTGTCGAATACTAGGGAAACTTTCATGAATCCCGCCTTGCCCTTCGACTTCCCGCCGTCGAATATCAGGTCGGTGAGTTTTCCGGCCCTTATGGCCTTGGAGCTCTTAGGTCCGAGCACAAAAAGGATCGCATCCGTGATGTTCGATTTCCCGGAGCCATTCGGTCCCGTGACTGCCATGTAGCCTTCCATCAGAGGTATCATAAGTTTCCCTCCGAATGATTTGAAGTTCTCTAGTTCTACTTGCTTCAAGTACACGTCATTGACCCCTTTTCAAAGGGCAAACGCAAGCTTTACACTCCGAATGCATCCCATTGTTCGCGCACGAACGAAATATAATAACGCAAGCGCGATATTTAAATACAACCCAGGAAAAGCCCGCTGATGTCCTCCTGGACTCATGGTTTGAGGTGCGCGGCTTGTTTTATTTCATTCTGAACTTTCTTTGGCAGCGAGTCAAAAAGGATCGCATAAGACTTGTCGATCATGTCCCGAAGGACATCCTCTGGCACAGAGCCGTCGAGGTAGAGGGAGTTCCAATGGTCTTTGTTCATATAGTATCCTGCCGTGATGTCCTCATATTGTCCGCGAAGAAGAAGTCCTTCCGCGGGCACCAGTTTCAACGTTATTATCGGTCTGCCCGTGCCGTCGTTGCCCTGCATTGCGAACATTTTACCGCCGACTGTGTACCTTATCGCTCCCCATTCCTCTTTGAGCTCCTTTGCCGCGCCTTTTTTCGACACGCAGTACTCTTCTAACCACGGATAGCCCATGAACCTGTCCCCCGTCATCGCTTGGCTTTGCCGCGCTCCGCCTCGCACTCCAACACGAACTCGATGGGCATCATCGATTTTTCGGAGACCTCTTGCGGGGTCATGCCGGACGCGAGCAACCTCTTGACCACTTCATCCATCGGCTCCGATACTTCGACCACATGGCCGTCGGGGTCGAGGAAACGGACGGTACGCTGCCCCCATGGCGCCTCGGTGAGCGGCTGGAACCCTCTGACCTCGGTGTTCTTTTGCAACCCCGCGACGAAGTCGTCGAATCTGCTCTCCTCGAAATAAAGTTCGAAACAGCGTGCGGTGTTTTTATCCGGAACGAGGCTGTCTTTTGTCTGCTCTTTCCACGTGTCCCGTGCCATCATAGCGAAACCGCCCATGACGACATATGCGCCCAGATCCAGCGATATTGTCTCGCTTAGGACGTCTTTGTAAAAATTCTTGCTCTTCTCTATGTCTGCGACGATGATCATTGGGCTGTGAAACTTCATAATGGACTCACTTGCTGAGCCAGGGCGAGAATCGTATATATATCTAATCTCGCGCCAGTTTCCCCTCCCTCACTCCGTATTGCTTATCCTCCGCAGGAGTTCCGGCATGTCGGCCACCGACCCTATGACATGCGTTGGCTTTGTTTCCATATCCTCGAGGTCGGACGCCTTGGCCTCGCCGGTGAGCACCAGAACGGAGGCGATACCGGCATTGGATGCCATCTTCATGTCCGTATACAACCGGTCGCCTATCATCATTGTATTGTTCTTCTCGACTCCCATCTCGCCTGCGGCCATCTCCAGCATCAGCCCGCTCGGCTTGCCGATGATCACTGGGGTTGTTCCTGTGAGGTAAGAGAGCATACGGATGAACTGCCCTATATCCACGTCATACGAATCCTCCGTCGGGCACAGGTCGTCCGGGTGGGTGGCTATCAGTTCGGCGCCGTTCATTATGTGGTGATATGCCTTGTTGATCTTGTCAAAGGTGATGGTCCTGTCGAAAGTCAGAAGGACTATGTCCGGGTCTTCATCATCGCTTGCGATCCCGAGATCCTCTATCTCTTTGGCCACATCCGGGGCCGCAATAACGAACGCCCTCTTTCCGGCCCTCCTTTCCCTGATGAATCTGGCCGTGGCTATGGTCGAAGTGAGGATGCGCTCTTTGCCGATGCCGAATCCCATCGACCTCAGCTTATCGAAATAGTATTCCCTCGTATGCGAAGAATTGTTGGTCAGAAAGACGAACGGTATCTTCTCTTCGGTGAGGAATTCTGTGAACTCTTTTGCTCCGGGTATGACGTCTCCGCCTTTGTAGATGGTACCGTCCATGTCTATCATCAGCCCGGAAGGTCTCAACTCATCCCTCCAGGTACTCTTCCCTCAGGATCCTCATTGTTGTCCTGAGCGCGTCTCTGGACTCTCTGCTGTATATGCAGGCCGCAGGATGATATGTCGGTATGAACAGAACATCTTTCCCCATGATCTTTATCGACATCTTCGTGTTCGCTATGGCGGACATCTTTCCTTCATAGCCTAAAAGGTCGCGGCACGCCGATTTCCCCAGACCGATGATGACCTTCCTCCCCGATAATTCGTGATCCAGGAACGGGCGGCATGCCTCCATCTCCTCTTTCGTCGGGTCCCTGTTGTCAGGAGGGCGGCACTTGACCGTGTTGGTGATCATCACTTTCGATCGGTCCACTCCTTCCTCTTCCATTATCGCGTCCAGAAGCTTTCCCGACCTCCCCACGAATGGTCTCCCGAGAATGTCCTCCCTCTCCCCGGGGGCCTCGCCTACGAACACCACGGGAGAATTCAGATCTCCGCTCGGGAGGACGATCTTCGTGCGGAGCTCGCAAAGCCCGCACAATCTGCAGTCAGGGTCTGGTCTCATTTCCTTCCCTTCACGATTTCTGAACCCTTTACAAGGGATATTAGCGAAACCCCTATCTTTTCCAGGCTCTCTTTCCCGCCGCCTTCTCTGTCCACCACGGTCAGTACGTCGCTGACGGCCGCACCGCTCTCCCTCAGGAGAGATATGGCCTTGATGCTGGAACCTGCGGTGGTTATCACATCCTCCACCACGAGCACCCTGTCCCCCGGCTCAATATCCCCTTCTATCAGCTCCTTTGTGCCGTGGTCCTTCTGCTCCTTCCTGACCATGACATACGGGATGCCGGTCGCCATTGAGAGTGCGGCCGCCAGCGGTATGGATCCGAGGACCACCCCGGCTATTCTGTCAGGACGCAGGTTCTCGGTCTGCAACTTCTCAGCCATGAGCTGGGATATCAGATAGAGCACTTTCGGGTTAGTGCTCGCTTTCTTTATGTTAATGTAGTAATCGCTCTTCGCTCCGGACGCCAGCGTGAACTCCCCGTACTGAAGCGCCCCGCATTCCTCAAGTGCTCTTGAAATCTCGCTCATCTTATCACCAGGGTTCCTTCTTGAAACCGAGTTTATATCCTATTATATTAACGCCTCTGTGTATGACGAACATAAGTGCCAGTATGAATATCAACGCCGCTATGTGCCAACCTTCGATGAACATCGAGTACACCCAACCGGGGAAGAACACGGCCGTTACCAGAAAGGCTCCGAACACGAAATCATACTGATCCAGCACGGGCGCTTTCTGGCCTCTTTCCATTCCGAGCCTTCTTTTTATGAACGCCCCCATAAGATCCCCCAGTATGGCTCCGAATGAAAGACAGAACAATATCCCGACGTTGCCCCAGAATGACCCGAAACCCCAGTAGTTCTCCGAATCCCACAGGGACGCGGCGGCGATCATTATAAGTCCGATGAGGACGCCTGCGAAGCCTCCTCCGAACAGGCCCCTCCAGGTCTTTCCGTCTCCGAGTATCCTCTTCCCTCTCCACATCCTTCCGAAGTCGATCTTCGCGCCGCCGCCCACGGCAGCGGCCGCTGAATTGGGGAGCATTGCGGGTATGAACAGCCACAGGCCGTTGAGCATTATCAGAATAACTTCGGCGATATCCATCGGTCTCTCGGACGCTGATTGCGGATTGACCGTATAAGCTTTCGGAGAACCTTTTACAAAAAAACCCCTGTGCCATCCATAGATCGGTGCGTCTGCGGCTTCGATGAAACAATTAGGCTGACTGTATTCAGCAAAGATATATACCCCCATACCAATCGGAAAGGCAAGAATAACATGCCGATCGAATCTTTCTACGAAATGCTGGTCATAGATACTCCTGAAAAGGCGCGAAAGTTAGTGGAAGCTTTCGAAGCCGCGGAACAGAGAGGACCCTATGTACCCAAACACGATGTGATGAAAGAACTCGAAGAGGACGAAAGGATCATGAAAGAGATCTTAGAGAAACGCAGATCAGAGAAGAACAAGGAGAGTTCCCAGTGAGTCGTTTCTTCAACAGACTTCGCACTCTGATCTCAGAGATGAGTGAAAGCGAACTCCGCTCCCTTTTATCTTCATTCAGGTGCTCGGCTGAACCGGCCGCCGAGAACTTCCTGAACAGGATTGCGGTCATGCATGAGAAAAATGGTATTTCCAGAACATATCTGTTTCTGGAAGAAACCGACCCCGGCGTAGACATTATCAAAGGGTTCTTCACACTGGCGGTCAAATGCCTTGCGGTTGATGAACATCACAGCATCCCGGAAGACGTACTCATGCAGATGAACATCGACCGCGGGGTTGCGCAGGCGTATCTCTTAGGGCAGTTGGCAAAAGCGGACGGCACGGAGAAAGGATTCGGGAGAGAGATGATTGAACGCGCCTTTGACATATTCTCCAAAGGAAATGAGATGTTCGGGTGCAAGGTGATACGCTTAGACTGCAAAGACAGATTAAAAGAATATTATGAGTCCTGCGGATTTACCTTGACGGGAAAAAACCACAACGGGACCCTGAATCAAATGGTAGCCATTATTTGATCCCTCTGACCACGGAGCACGGCATTTTTGATGTCTGAGATGTGTATTTTTGAATCCCTTTCAGGAAAATAAATAACTCCTTTAGCGTATGCTTAGGTATGCTAATCTTGGACAGTTCGGCGCTTTTTTCGATGGAAGGGTTGCCCGATGAGGAGTTCCTATGTCCTCCCGGCGTCGTCGACGAGCTTGCTAAGCATGACGACAGGAGGATAGATCTTTGGGGGGACCTCCTCAGGATCTCCGACTGCACAAAGGAATCTGTCGAAAAGGTGACCGAAATCGCCAGAAAAAGCGGCGACCTCGGGAGGCTGTCGCCCGTTGACATCACTGTGCTGGCTCTTGCGCTTGACACCGGAGGGGCCATACTTACAGACGACTATTCCATCCAGAACGTGTCCCGCATCATGGGGATCCCTTTCAGGCCGGTCGGGATGGCCGCGATAAAGAAAGTGGAAAAATGGAACTACCGGTGCATAGGGTGCGGAAAGTGGTTCAAAGAAAAGATCGACGAGTGCCCGATCTGCGGCTCCGGGATGAAAGCGCACAGAAAACGATGATCATGGGAATATGCGCTTGCACCTGATGAGGTTGCCCATGCGCCTTGTGCCGAGGATGCTCATGCATATCTCTGTCCTCCTGTCGGATCCGAAGGCCAATACGTCCGCGAGTCTTTTGTTGCTCGTGGCGATCCTGAGAGGCTTGCGGAATATCCTCATGCATTCATTCTGATAATCCGTCAGACTGCGGTCGTTGATGATATTATCTCCGGCGACCTCGCCGCAGACCTTTCCCGCGATTAGGGCAAGCGGCAACCCCCCGCCGTTGACGGGTATCACCTGGCCGGCGGCGTCTCCGACGATCATGCCGTTGCCGGACACCAGCCCGGGCAGCATTCCCCTGCTCGGGACGTATTTGCCTTCGAGCCTTGTTATGACATTGAAGTCATGCTTCTCCCTGAACTTCTCGAAATGTTCGCTTACCGTTCCGGGCGCAAATTTAGGGGATAGTCCCACACCGACATTCGCCTGACCTTTCTTAGGGATTATCCAGCCGTATGCTCCCGGCGCGATCCCGCCGAAGAACATCTGAACATACGGTTCAAAATCGCCTTTCGCCTGGGCGGTGACCGCCGGGTACGGGTCGCTGTTCTTCGGAAGGCCGAAGGCCTTAGCGACCTTTGAACCAGGGCCGTCCGCACCGATGATCACGTCATATTCTATTTCGCCTGAGGACGTCAGCGCCTTTCCTCCCTGTGTCTTCTTGAAAAGACAGCCGGTGATCAGTTCCGCACCTTCCTTCTCCGCCTCGGACACGAGGTGTTTGTCAAAAGCGTCCCTGTCCGTTGTGTACCCGCTGAAATCCAGAAGCCTTTCCTTCCCTTTTGGATCTATGAGCTTTATCCCTTCGATCTCCCTTGATCTAAGATTCTTCGGCATATCGAACAGAGAGGCTATGTCCCCCGCATTCGGGAACATTTTGATTATCTCCTCATTAGAGGGCATCATCTCGCCGCACCTTACCGGAACGCCGACCTCCGGCCTCCTTTCAATCATGATCACCCTCGCCCCTTTTGCGGCGGCATATTTTGCCGCCGTCGCTCCTGCGGGTCCGGACCCTACGACCAGAATATCCGTTCTCATCCGGCGATCACCTGTTGCGGTCCACGATAAAATTTGAAAGACCGATCAGGGATCTTTTGTACGGGGAGTCGTCAATACCGTCGAGGAAAGGTATCGAGGCCTTTGCGATGCTTTTCGCTTTTTCAAAGCATCTCGGTACGGCGTCGGTCTTCTTTATCAGCGCTATCGCCTCGGACACTTCCGACCACTCCAGCTCCCTTTTACTGAACAGCTCCTTTACCGCGCCGCCGTGGACTGGGTCCTGCATTGCATATATCGTAGGAAGCGTCGGCTTCCCTTCCATTATGTCGCTGCCGATCCTTTTCCCCGTCTTTCCTTCGTCGCCGGTCACATCCAGAATGTCGTCCACGATCTGGAATGCCATGCCTGTACGGAAGGCGAACTCTCCTGTGTTGTAGATCGTTTCGCCGTCAACCCCTGCCAGGAACGCGCCTATCTTCGCGCCGCACTCTATCAGCTTTGCGGTCTTCCCTTCGATTATTTTCATGTATTCTTCTTCTGTCGCCCCGACGCTGTGCTCGAGATCCTTCTGTTCAAATTCGCCGGCACCCATCGCGGCGGATGCTTCGACTATGTAGTCCACAACCTCCGGGGACGCCGTGCCGATGAGCCTATATCCGGTGGCGAACATGAAATCGCCCGCAATGATAGATTTTCCAACAGAATACTTCTTGTATGCGGCCTGAGCCCCTCTTCTGAGGTCGCCGCGGTCGTTGATGTCATCATGGATGAGTGTGGCGTTGTGGATTATCTCGATGGCGGTCGCGACGTCTATCGCTTTTCTGATCTCCTTTCCGCCGCATGCGCGGTGCGAGAGCAGACACATGGACGGCCTTATCCTCTTACCGTTCGAACCTAGGACATATCTGCATATCTCGGTGAGTTCCTGGTTTTTGGACCTTACGGTATCCATCATAAGTCTCTCTACTTTTTCCAGATCCTCAGAGATAGAAGAATGCCAGAGCTCATCCATTGGTTCGGGGATGTTAAGTATCTACTTAACTGTTTTCTACCTGGTTCTTCCGCCGTCGGCGGGCGAGACGCACATGATCCTATCCGCCGGTCATGTATTCTGGCGAGCGGGAATTCCGGATTGCGCTTATTCGAATGTTTCTCTTCCGGATGCAAAAATTGACTCGGCATTTCACTGCCCGATTAATAAGAGAGTTTGGTTACACCGTGTGGAACGCGCGCCGCGTGTTACCTGCCATAAAGGAAAAATAAAGGGATTGGGAAAGGGTTTTAACTTAGCAGTGCCGACGCCGCCTCTGCGCAGAAGTCCATGATAAGCTGAGGATATACACCAAGTATGAGGACAAATGCCAGACAGAACGCGATTGCCGCCGTGAACGTCTTCGGTATCTTGATCCTCTCGGTCGTTTCCCCTATGTCGATGAACATGGTCCTCACTACCCTCGTGTAATAGTACAGAGAGATCGCGGAGTTCAGTATCGCGATGAACGCGAGCCATATCCATTGGGTCATCACACCGTTATCATATATGGCTGACGAGAACAGGAATAACTTTCCTGTGAATCCCGCCGTAAAGGGTATGCCAGCCAGAGCGAAGAGGAACAGCATCATTGCAGCAGCAATGAAAGGTGCCCTCTTGGACAAACCGCGGTAGTCTGAGATCTTCTCTCCTATTCCAACTGTTATCAGCGCGCCCACCACCAAGAACGCTCCGCCTTTCATGAACACATGTGCGAACATGTAGAACAGACCGGAGGACAGTGCGTAATCGGTCGCGACCGCCATCACTATGAGGATGTAACCTGCTTGAGCTATGCTAGAGTATGCGAGCATCCTCTTGATATTATTCTGAGCTATCGCTACGACGTTTCCGACCGTCATCGTGATCGCCGCGATTATCGCGAACATGTACTGAACTTCTATCATGTCGAAGTTCACCGCGTTTGCGATGACGAATATCACCAGGAAGATCTTGAACAGCGCCACGAAACCGACTTTCTTCGATCCGGTCCCGAGGAACATCGACACCGGCGTCGCCGCTCCCTCGTACACATCCGGCGCCCACATATGGAAGGGGACCGCCGCGATCTTGAATCCGAAGCCCGCGACCATCGTTATCACAGCAATGCCGAACGCCCAGCTTAATTCTCCTTGCGCAACAAGCTCAAGTGCGATCTCCGATATGTTGGTGGTCCCGGCAATGCCGTAGAGCATTGACAGACCATATAGTGTCAGGGCTGTCGACATCCCGCCGATGATGACGTATTTGACGGCCGCTTCTGCCGCTCTCGGGTCGCTCCTCTTCATTGCCACCAGTACGTAAGAGGCAATACTTGCCAGCTCGACCCCGATGAAGATCGTTATCAGATCATTCGCGGTGGCGACGAACATCATCCCGACCACCGCCGCAAGCAGCAGCGAGTTGAATGCGCCATAGTGCATCCTGGTCGTCTCACTGCTCGATACGGTGACCAAAGCGGTGAGGAACGCCACTACCTGGAACAGCAGTATCATCACGCCGGCGAACGTGTCGTAAGTGAATAGCGTATAGAGTGTCGGGTCTGCGATGGAATCGGGATATAGTCCTTCATATCCACCGGCCATCATCAGTAGGTTGAAGAATGCCGATATCAGGATCACTGCTATGGTGACTATCGTCACAACATCCTTTCTCTTCGTGCCGAAGAACACCGCCGGCATTATCAGCGCGCCTATCATCAGGATGATCATGGGCGCCAGTGGGGCGAAATCCCCGAATATTGTTGTTACTATGGTACTGTCTATCACTCAGACCACCTCCAGCCAGGGGATAGTGGGCAAATAGCCTTTGATGAAACCAAGGGCGAGGTCCGGCCACAGGCCGAACAGCGCTATGAGCGCACATGTGGCGCCGAGCGCTATCACTTCCGGCCTGTTCAGATCATGTATGTGTGAGAGGTCGATCTTGGTGGTAAGCCTTCCGAACATGCTTCTCTGTATCGCCCACAAATAGTAGCCGGCGGTCAGCAGCAGCGTGATCAAACAGAATGCGACCAGCCACAGCATGTCCGGGTGTGCGTAGTTATAGAAGGAGAATATTATCCCGAACTCCGCCACGAACCCGACAAGGCCCGGAAGGCCCAGAGATGCCAAGAAACCGAACATCATGAACCCTGCCAACAGCGGCAGCTTTCCGGCGATGCCGCCGAGCAGAGGTATCTCTCTTGTCCCTATACTGTGGCCAGCGGCTCCGCAGACCATGAACAGCACTGCCGAGATCAGACCATGCGCGAACATCTGGAAGACTGCGAACTGTACCCCTATGTCGGAAAGACACGCGATGGCGATCATGACCATACCCATATGACTGATCGACGAGAATGCGACCATTTTTTTGAGATCCTTCTGAGCAATGCAGGCATATGCGCCATATATCATCGCAAGGATACCAATGAATACCATCATCGGCTGCCAGGAAACCGCGCCATCTGGAAGCACCTCCAGACAGATCCGGATTATACCATAGGAACCCATCTTAAGCATGACTCCTGCCAAGAGCACCGACCCTGCGGTCGGCGCCTCGGTGTGCGCGTCGGGCAGCCACGTGTGGAAGGGCACGATCGGCATTTTCACGGCGAACCCGAAGAACAGCAAACCGAAGACCAGAGTTTGGAAGATGGGGCTGATGGTCCCGGCGATTATTCCATTGGCTATTCCATCCTTCACCGCAGCGAATGAGAAGTCCGCCAAGCCGCTACTGCCGGCCGCTCCGAACACGAGGGCAAAGATACCGATCAGCATGACCAGGCTTGCCACGTGTGTGTAGATGAAGAACTTGATAGCGGCGTAGTGCCTTCTCGGGCCTCCGAACCACGATATCATGAAATACATCGGGACCAGGGTCACTTCCCACATTATGAAGAAGAGGAAGTAATCTCCGGCCATGTACACACCCATCAGCCCCACTTCCATTGCCAAGAGTAAGGCAAAGAAGTAGTGGGGCCGGTCATTCTCACGGGCGGAGAACACCGTCGACAGGAATACCAGCACTCCGGTAAGGAACACCATCAGTATACTCAGGCCGTCAACCGTAAGGATGTATGACATCCTGACGCCATTCGTCTCTATCCAAGCGTAGTTTTCAAGGTACACGGACGGATTAGGAGTGAACAGTAGCACTATGGAAAGTACCATGGTGATACCTGAGAACGCTCCCGCCACGTATTTCGCATATTTCTGCCTCTCTCCGCCCATTGCGAGGGTCGCCACCGCCCCGATGAGCGGCAAGACCAACAATAGGGTCAGAAGGTATGGCACTTCGAACGGAAGATCATAGAACATTTACGCACCTCCTACGAAGTAGAGCAATGCAAGTATCGCCGCAAGCACAACAATGCCTATCGCTATGACCGCAGTGTAATCGCGAACGTTCCCAGTCTGCATCTTGCTGATGGACTCTCCGCCTCCTACGACCGCCGCCGACAATGCGTTGACGGTCCCGTCGACCACTTGAGTATCCACGAACTCCACTCCCTTTGCGATGCCGTTGCCCATCTTCCATCCTATCTGGTCATAAAGCTGCGGGAACCACCATCTCTTGGTGAGGGCTTTGTAGAGCCAGGAGTTTCCATCCTTGTTGAACTTGCCGGGGCTGACGGACATCTTGCTGTACATCAGGTGCGCAACGGCTATCGCTATCAGCACCAAGGCTATCGTGATGTAGGTGTATACGCTCAGGAATATATCCTCAAGCCATTCCACCATCCCATGCCCGTGTCCATACCCTACCTTGAACTTTAGGTAGGTGAAAGGGTCACTTGCATCGAGACCGTATGTAATAGTAGTGTAGTCACCAAAGCCTAACAGCAGCACCACGCCTAGCGCGGCGGCGAAGGGCGCCAGTATCATCAAGGGGATCGTCATGCTCTTCGGGGACTCCCCGTGGCAGTGTTCCGTTCCGTGACCCGGCCTTCCCTTGAAGGTCATGTACCACATGCGGAACATGTAGAATGCTGTCATGAACGCTGTCACCACCGCAAGTACCCACATGATCGTGAACAGGTACCCCTCCGTGCCGTAATCTCCGGCGTGCATAATGGTTTCCAGCACCACCTCTTTCGACCAGAACCCGCTGAAGAGCGGGAATCCCGCGATCGACAGAGAGCCTATAAGCATTGTGACGGAGGTTATCTTCATCTTACTATGGAGTCCTCCCATCTCCCTCATGTCCTCTGTTCCAGTGGAGTGGATCACCGATCCCGACCCCAGGAAGAGTAGCGCTTTGAAGAACGCATGATTAACCATGTGCAGGCATCCTGCTGTGTAACCTACCGCTCCGGCCGCTATCAGGTGGTGGTCGCCGGACTCTATTCCCAGCGCCATCAGGTATCCGCCGGCTCCCAGCGCCACGAACATGTATCCAAGTTGCGATAGCGTGGAATAAGCCAGTACTTTCTTTATATTCATATTATTAAGCGCCATGGTAGCGGCGAAGAACGCCGTTATACCTCCGATGACCCCGACGAACAACATCACTTCCGGGTTCTGCGTGAACAGCGGGAAGCATCTTGCTACGAGGTACACCCCTGCCTTGACCATCGTCGCCGCATGTATCAATGCGGAAACGGTCGTGGGGCCGGCCATCGCATCCGGAAGCCAATCCAGAAGCGGGAACTGCGCGCTCTTTCCTATCACTCCTCCGAATATCAGGAGGCTTGCGAGCATGATCATATTTGAGTCCACGCCCGCCATAACGGCGGCGTCGAACACCACAGTGTAGTCAAGACTTTGGAATTCGAACAGCAGGACGAACAACCCTCCCAGAAGACATATGTCTCCCAGCCTGGTGACGAGGAACGCTTTCTTCGCCGCAGATGCGGCGTTGTCCGAAGCGTCGTCGCCATTGGGGTGGTTGAAGCTCCAGTATCCTATCAGGAGATACGAGCAGAGGCCCATTATCTCCCAGAACACGAACATCATGAGGAAGTTGCTTGAGATCGCGAGTCCAAGCATTCCGACAAGGAAGAGAGACACTTCTGCATAATACCTTCTCTTCTTCACGCCTTCATCGTGCATGTATCCTATCGAATAGACAAATATCAGCGTCGAAATGAAGGACGCGAATATCATCATAAGACATGAGAGGCTGTCGATGTAGTATCCTATATTGATTGTGTGAGTGCCTACTGAGAACCATTCGATATGCTCCGTCACATAGCCCAGTTCCGCGTATGCGGAGGACGTGAAGAACTCGTAAGATACGAGAACGGAAAGGACGCAAGCGAACAGCGCGCCGGCTATGACGACCGGGCCTCCTCCCTCGGGCATCTTCTTTCCGAAGAACCCTACGATCACGAAACAGAGCATTGGGACCAGCGGGACCAGCCAAGTATATTCTATGAACATCTTACCACCTCATGGATGTGAGGCTGTCGGCCTCGGTCGTGTTCTTCATCTTATATGCATTGAGCAGTATCGCGATACCTACCGCAACCTCTGCCGCTGCCACAGATATGGACATTATAACGAACACCTGTCCCAACACGTCCGTTGAGAACGCTGCGAACACAATGAAATTGATATTAGCCGCATTGAGCATCAGCTCTATGCACATCAGAACAACGATGGTGTTGTTCTTTGCTATCACGCCGTACGCTCCTATAGCGAAGAGTATGGCCGCGAATATTAGGTAGACCTCAATCGGTATCATCGCTTTCCACCTCCTCTCTGGCTACGCATACGCCGCCTATCATGGCACCGAACATAAGCAGTGCCAGAATGAGCATCAGCGGACCGTATTTCTCAAACAGTGCGAAGTTGAGCGAATTGGGGTCCATGACCATGACATAAATCGGATTCCCGTTTTCATCCACCATGTCGTTCCCGTGTTCATCCTTCATGACTTCGAGTATGTCGTTCCCGTGTTCATCCTGCGTAACTTTGGGTACGTCCGTGCCGACGAAGTCGATGCTTTGAGGGGACTCGTTATCGACGTAG
Organism: Candidatus Methanoplasma cognatum; assembly: GCA_009777615.1. Classification (NCBI taxonomy): domain Archaea; kingdom Methanobacteriati; phylum Thermoplasmatota; class Thermoplasmata; order Methanomassiliicoccales; family Methanomassiliicoccaceae; genus Candidatus Methanoplasma; species Candidatus Methanoplasma cognatum. The sequence goes on along the minus strand of WRLM01000001.1, from coordinate 178,103 downwards.
TCATTCCAATCCGTTGCAACCACTGACAGCGCGAGCACTGCCAGCAGCATTCCCGCCGCGAAAACGCCTATCACGACCTTCTTATTCATCCCCATCACCTCCCGGACGCATTATGTATCTTCTTGTCAGCATGATGCTGAACGCGAACAGTATGGTTATTGCGCCCACGTACACCAGCATCTGTATGACGCCGATGAACTCTGCCTCCAGGAAGAAGAATGTGACCGCCACGCACACGAACACGAGGGCGAGGTAGAATGCGCTGTGCACCACCTCTTTCGCGGTCACCACGTACAACGCGGCGGCTATGGCTATCGCGGCCAGTACGACGAAGGCCACAAGGTCCGAGTTCGCCCAGAGGTATCCCATCAGATCGCTAAATCCGTTCCAAATATCATTAAGGATCTCCATTATACCCATTATAGCACCTCGTTAATGTGAAGGGCGTCCTTGGGACAGTCCTCCACGCAATTCTCACAGCAAATACAGGTGTCATTATTGAACTCAGGGTACAGTATCGGCCTGCCTTTTTCGTTCACTCCGTGCTCCACCATCTTAACGGCGTTCACTGGACACACCTTCTCGCATCTCTTGCAGCTTATGCATTTGGCCGCGTCCAGGACCGGCCTGTCGATCATGAACGGTGACACCCTTCTCTCGGGGTTCCCGTTCTCTATATCTGACATCAATGTCTGTTCGAGATGGATCTCCATCTTCTCGGTTATTCCGTCGTAAGCAAGCCTCTTCGGACCGTATATCAGGTCCTCTCTTGTATATTCGGCGAGCTCGAACTCGGGGGTGACGGTCATGGCGTCCACCGGGCAGTATTCCGCACAGTATCCGCACATCGCGCATCTTCCTATGTTGATCTGCGGCCTCTTGACCTTCTGTCCCGCGCTGTCGTCTGTTTCGACGAGTTTGATACAGGATGTCGGACACATCTTTACGCACATGCCGCATGCGACGCACTTGTCAAACCTTAGTCCGGGGCGTCCGCGGTAGTTCTCCGGCATCCACATCTTTTCGTAAGGATACAGGATAGTGACCGGCCTGTGAGCGATCGTCTTGAAGAAGATCTTAAGGGCCTTTGACACCGGCTTCATGACCCACAGGGTCTTTGCCGGGCTCCTCGGGTATTTGTCCATGTATTCTTTGACCATCAGAACACACCTCCCAGTTTAAGCAGAAGTACGACCGCAAGGTTCGCTACCGACAGCGGCATGAACACTTTCCAACCTATGTTGACGATCTGATCCGTCCTCACACGCGCGAGCGCTCCTCTCAGTATTATCATTATGAAGAATACCATCCAGACCTTGGCCAGGAACACTATCTCCGGGGCCCATCCGTTTATGTCCATCGGCGCGAAGGGTATCAGCCATCCGCCCAGGTACATTATGACCACCATGGCGCATGAGACGTATCCTCTGAAGTAGTCCGCCAGCATGATCAGGCCCCATTTCATACCCGCATACTCTGTCTGCCATCCTTCGACAAGTTCCGCCTCCGCTTCCGCTATATCGAACGGCACGCGTTCCGCCTCGGCGGTCGCGCAGAATATGAAAGTGATGAAACCGATTATCTGGGGAATGAAGAACCAGACCGTATCGAACTGCGCGTTGACAATGTCGCCGATGTTGAAGCTTCCCGCCAGCAGGCAGGTGGATGCTATCATTATCAGCATCGGCACTTCATAGGAGATCATCAGCTCGGCGGCTCTCATCCCTCCTATCAGCGAATATTTATTGTTCTGCGCCCACCCCGACACCAGTATGAAGAACGGCGCCAGGGCGAACAGAGCCATGATTATCAGCAGGCCTGTTCCGTAATCGACGACGTACCACCTCGGGGAGAGGGGGATCATACACGCGATCAGCGCAGATGTGCCGATAATGAGGGCCGCCGTCCATAAGTATGTCTTCTTGTCGACGTTCCTTGAGATCGTGTTCTCTTTCATGAACGTCTTGAATCCGTCGGCCAGACACTGCATGAATCCTTTCAGTCCGATCATGGTGCCTCTTCTGTCCATGACCCTTCCGAGGACCTTACGCTCCATCCATAAAGACAGCAACGTAACGACGAAAGCGATCAGGAATATCAGAACCATGAATACGACAATGGCGAATATGTTGGAGACCTCGTCCGATACCAGCCAAGTCGATAACCCGTTGCCGGGGAAAATGAGATTGACGAGCCACGCGATGAGGCCTCCCAGGATCTCCCATATTTTGTATGAGAGGTCGAACGGAAGATTGTACGACCCGTAGGGATAGAATGGATTATCCATCACATCCTTGAACTGTATCCAATCCAAAATGCTGCTGTACGCCATTTTATCACCTGTCGGTCTCTCCCAGACACATGTCTATCATCGCCATAACGACCGGGACGTCAGCCACTCTGCATCCTTGGACCAGCGGTTTGGACGCCGACACGTTCACAAAGATCGGACTGCGTACCTTTAGCCTGTACGGTTTTTCGGATCCGTCGGATATCAGCTGCATCATCGACTCGCCGCGGGGGTCCTCCATTCTCATGAACGACCTTCCTGCGGGTACTTTTGAGGGTACTTTGAGCCTGTACGGCGCGTTTCGGCCGATGGCTTTGATCTTCTGCAGAGCCTGTTTGATTATCTTGCAGGATTGGAATAACTCCTCGATCCTGACCCTGTATCTGGCATATGAGTCCCCGTCCTTTATCACGGGCACCTCGAAGTCCATTTTGTCATAGTTATCATAGGGATCGTCGCGGCGTACGTCGAAGTCCACGCCGGTGCCTCTCATCGCCGGCCCGGTTATTCCCAGGTTGGCGCATTCCTCTCTCGTGAGGACGCCGGTGCCTCTCATCCTTGAAACGAATACCGACGAGTCGTCCACCATCGCTATTATGTCCCATATCGCTTTCTCGAAGCGCTCAACGCATCTTGTGGCGAACATTGCGAACTCGTCGTCGATGTCGTTCCTTACTCCGCCGATGCGGGGGAAGTTGGTAGTCATCCTTGCGCCGCACATTCTTACGTTAAGGTCCATGAAGAACTCCCTCTCCCTCATCGCCCACAGGAACACTGTGAGGTTGCCGAGGTCGGTGCCCACCGCCGCGAGCCACATCAGGTGGGACTGGATGCGGCAGATCTCGTCCGCCAGTATCCTTATATATTTTGCTTTTTCAGGTATGTCGATGCCCAATGCCTTCTCTACTGTCATGCAGTACAGGTGGGTGTATGTCATGGATGCGGCATAGCAGAGACGGTCCGCCATCGGTATGATCTTCGGATACGTCCTGTTCTCGCATTCTTTCTCCCAGCCTCTGTGCAGGTAGCCGATTATAGGTTCGGCATCGTTCACTATCTCTCCGTCCAGCTGGACCTTGAGCGTCCAAAGCCCGTGGGAGAATGGGTGCTGCGGGCCCATTATGACCCACATCTTATCCGTATGGATGGGGGAGGTCTCGGCTTTGATGTCTATTGTGTCTTTGGCCATCATTCCTGCCCCCTTAGCTTATATGATTTCCTGAACGGATAGAACTCATAGGTGTCCGGCGTGAGCAGCCTCTGGAGTTTCGGGTGTCCGTCGAAGATGATCCCGAATAACTCATAGGTTTCTCTCTCGTGCCAGTTCCCTCCGACCCATATTCCCGCCACCGACCTTATGTGAAGGTCATCCGCCGGGAGTTCGGCCGTCAGCACTATGATTACCCCGTTGAAATAGTTGGACAGATGGTAGATCACCTCCATGTGATCCACCATATCGTTGCCCATTATCGAAGTCACGTGCTCAAATGTCAGATTCTTTTGGATGTATGCGCATATCTCGTGGATCGAATCTCTGTCCGCTTTTGCATACACCCTCCTTTCCTCGGTGCCGGTGATCTCCACCTTTCCGGGGAATTCGCTCCGGAGGAGATCGGATATCTCCTGAACGGTCGGCGCTTTATACACTTCGTCGGCCATCTTCAGTCCTCCAGGAATACTCCTCTTCTGAAGTAGTCGTCTATCTTCTTCTGGAGGAGCATGAAACCGTCTATCATCGCATCCGGCCTTGCCGGACACCCCGGTATGTAGATGTCCACCGGGACTATCTGGTCCAGACCCTGGACCGTGTTGTATGAATCATACCAGGGCCCGCCGGATATGGCGCACTCTCCCATTGCCACCACCCACTTGGGGTTGGGTATCTGCTCATACAGACGCCTCAGGTCGGGACGTATCTTCTTGGATATCCATCCGTTGACCAGGAGCACGTCGGTCTGTCTGGGAGAGGACCTGTATATCATGCCGTAACGCTCTGCGTCGAAACGCGGCGCGGATGCGGCGGCCATCTCCAGGGCGCAGCAGGCCAGGCCCCAGTGCAGAGGGTGCATGGAATTTCTCATCGCCCAGGCCCATATGGGTCCGGTGAGCTTGTCTACGGTCTTCTTCGTACCTGAGCTGAGGAGATCGTTGATCATGGCGGACGACCATGTCATGAACTCATCTTTGCTCATAGCGACAGCATGGGGGTAGAGACTCATATCCATACTGTTGCCTCCTTTTTAAGTGCATAGGCGACTCCCAAGATCATTATACCCAGAAGCAGGATCATCCATACGGTGGCCATGGTCGAAAGACCGGAATAGGCGACGGCCCACACCATGAGGAATGTGGCTATCAGATCAAACACCACGAAAATAAGCGCAAAGGCGTAGTACTGGAATTTGAACTGGACATGAGCATCCCCGATTGGTTCAGAACCGCACTCGTACGTATTCTCCATCCACAGAGTGGGCTTCTTAGGTCTTATGAACTTAGAAGTCAGCCACGCCAAAGGTGCAAAGGCAAAAGCCATGATGCCGACGGCGACCAGTGGTATGTAGGACACAACTAGTGACATTGAAGGTCGCCATGCTCTCTTTGATATATAACTTTTGCAGGCGCGCGGTTTATTGTCCTATATAAAAGCCTATTCGATAATTTATTAGCGGTAGAGAAGATATGCCAAACCGATAACATGCCGATAAAGATAGGTTTCATTGGGGCCGGAAGAATGGCAGAGGCAATGATGAGGGGACTCATCGCAGAGGACGTTTACTCCGAGGACGAGATCGCCGCGTGCGATCCCATCCCTGAGATCAGAGAAAGAGTGGCGGAGAATCTGGGCATCGCCGTGTACGAGACCGCCTCCGAGGTGGCGGGACTGACCAATGTGCTGGTCATAGCGGTGAAACCCGCGCACGTATCCGGGCTTTTCCAGAAGGAGGGCCTCAGCCTCGGGTCCAAATATCTTATCATAAGCATCGCCGCCGGTATCGGGATCGGTACCTTAGAATCATATGTGCCAGATGCAAGAGTTGTGCGCGTTATGCCTAACCACTGCTGCATGGTCTTGGACAGTGCGTCGGGTTATTCCAGGGGAAGCAAGACCACCGACGACGACATGGATCTAGTAGAAGAGATATTATCGTCGATGGGGTTGGCCTTTGAGGTAAAAGAGAAGGACCTGGACGCCGTGACCGGCGTCTCCGGAAGCTCCCCTGCTTTCTTTTACATGTTCGCGGAAGCGGTAGCGGAAGCGGGAAAGAAGAACGGTCTCTCTGGCGAAATTGCATTGGAGCTTGCGGCCCAGTCGATGATCGGCGCCGGGAGGATGATGCTTGAGTCCGGGATGACCCCAAAAGAGCTTGTCGAAAGCGTCTGCTCCCCCGGAGGCACGACCATCGAGGGGGTCAAAGTGCTGGAGGAAAGGGGCCTCAAAGCGATCACCGAAGAAGCTGTCGAGGCCGCGATCAAGAAATCGAGGCAGCTGGGCGGCTGATCTCCCTACTTTATTTAATTAATTATCTAAAAGAGGAACGTATAAGCCCGGACATCATCCGGGGGGCGTTCCTCCATATTGCTCCCGACCTCCAGTCGAGACTGTTCTTGTCGCAGATCGTGGAGTGCATCAGGTCCACGCTCTCTTTTTTTATCTCCAGAAGCCTGCTCTCCCTTTCTTCTTCATTTGGGATCGTCATTATATCATCCACTCTGTGCATCAGCGAGCGGGCGGTCTCCGTCCTTTCCTTCCTCTGCCTGAAGACCTCCGCGGATATCCTTGAGCTTTCGTACTCCATAGTCGCCAGCTCAATGGCGGCGTCATAGGATGTCTCCGCTATCGTGTCCCTGTCCATCCACTCCGTCTCATAGGATAGGACGCGCTTCCACGAAGGATTCTCCAGAAGTCTCTTGTGCTCTTCCAGGGTCCTTGCGAAGAACTTGTACCCCCATTTCTCGGGATCTTCGAACGCTCTGCTGCCTGGATCGACGAATGGCGCGAAAGGCGCATTGAAAATGAACAGTCCGTCCTCCCTGCCGACCAGCCCCCACAGCCTCTTTGACGCTCTGGCGCTGTCCATCGCGGACTCCCTTGTCTGGAACGGGAGGCCGGTCATGTAGAACAGATCGAATCTGCTGCATCCGTTCTCGAACGCAGTCACCACGGACCTCTCTATCGATTCGTTGGAGTACCTTCTCCCGGTCGCATATCTGACCTTCTCGTCATGGGAATCGGGGGAGAACTCTATGCTCCAGCCTCCGTCGAAGGCCTTATCCAGTTTTGAGAAGTAATCGCCGCCCGCTCCGCTGAAGAGTTCGACCACGACGTGATTCTTGATCTTCCTTTCTTTGACCGCCTTCAGGAACCTTTCGGCGTAATCGACGCTGTGCTGCCTTAGGTCACCGACAATGAAGATGGTCGTGCCGAGGTAGCTTTGGATCATATCCAGATCCTCCGCGAGCTTTTCCGGGCTTCTGTATGCTGGCGCCTTCCTGCATACGACCTTCCCGTTCGCATAATTCGATCCGCCGCATTCAGCACAGTTCATGGAGCATCCTCTTACCGAGAAGGCTGACGTCAGGGGCAGCTTGTCCCATCCGTACCAAGGAAGCGCGCCTTTGACATCCATGTGTCTGAGGACATTCTTTATCATCACCCCGTAATCAAAATTTATCTCGTCCAAACTTTCCGGGGAATGGGTGATGCCGTTGTTATGCACCTTCCCACCGTCGTCCTTCCAGACCAGGTTCGGGACCTCCGAAAGGTCCCTCCCTTCCTGAAGGGCGGACATCATCTTAACGGTAGGTTCCTCGGTCGTATCCCCTCTCATCACGAGGTCCGCCTCCGGCCTGCGGATCAGTTCCTCCCAGAAGTACGATGCGGCGAACCCTCCGAACTCCACTTTTGAATCCGGATGATGCTTTTTCACCAGCGCCGCTATCTCCGTCGCCCCGTGAACATGCGGAAGCCAATGGAGATCTATGGCGAAGACGTCCGCTTTCAGGGACCTGATCTTCTTTTCTACGTCGAACTTTTCATCCTGCAGCATCTGCACCGCAAGATTGACTATCCTCGTCCTGAACCCGGCCGCTTCCAGGTGGGCGGAGATGGTCATGAAGCCTATCGGATACATCTCAAAGACGGGGGATGAGGGGACGACATCGCTTACCGGCCCGTAGAAGATGGATTTCTTTCTGAAGTCGTACACACTGGGGGCGTGCAGGAAGACTATGTCCAAACGCGCCATTTCATTCACCGTAGCGTCTTATGCGCTGCTGGTACGACCTTATCGCTCTGAGAAAATCTATGTACCTGAAACCCGGCCAGTATACGTCCGCGAAGTACAGCTCCGAATATGCCAGCTGCCAAAGGAGGAAGTTCGACATCCTGATCTCCCCCGACGTCCTCAGAATGAGGTCCGGATCGGGCATGTCGGATGTGTAAAGGTGGCTGGAAAAGGTCTCTTCCGATATGTCGTCCACATCGAGTTCTTTGTTCGCAACCATTACCGCGATGTCTTTGACCGCCGCGATGATCTCCTGTCTGCTCCCGTATGCCATCGCGACGTTGAAACTGAAGTCCGAATACGCAGATGTTCTTTCGTCCGCATACCTTATTGCTTCCTTAACGCTGTCCGGAAGGTTCGAATGGTCTCCGAACACCCTTATTCTGACCCTGTTCTCGTGGATCCTCCTATCGTCGGCCATTCTGTACAGGGAGGCTTCCGACAGTTCCATGATGAAATCAACCTCATCCCTATCCCTTTTGAAATTCTCTGTGGAGAACGCGTATACCGTTATGTATGGTATCTTCAGCTCCAGGCACCACCACAGCATCTCCTCTATCTTCTCCTCGCCTTTGCGGTGGCCTTCTTTGCTGTCATTCTCCAGATACTCCGCCGCATATCTCCTGTTGCCGTCCATGATAATGGCTATGTGCCTCGGGATCGGCCCGTCGAGCACCTCTTTTGTCAGTTCCCTCTCATACCTCGAATATGCCGTCTTCGAAAGTATCCGGGGAAATGTCATGACATCACCGGAAATCCTCAGGTATCCCAGCAGCCATGCCGCCCATGTCGAAACAGCCTATGGCCGCGACTGCGCCGATCGCGCCTCTTGTGCCTGATATGCTTATGATCTGCACCCCGTTCTCTTCCGCGGCTTTGAAAGCGTCCTCTTCGGTAAGGATCTCTGTCTTTGCCCTCATGCCGTATCCCTCCAGCGCGGAAGGGATGCTGAGGCCTTTGAAGACGGTCATTGCAGAGCCGTCCGAGAACGATTCTTTCTTGATGAAATCCCTGCAGTGCTCTATCAGCGCGGGTATCTCCTCTTCTTTCACCGCGAAAGATACCGCGGTCGAACAGCAGTTCGTGGTCTTATTGGGGACCTTCGGATTCAGCTGTATTATCTTATGATCGATGAAACTGCCGATCGGACAGCTGTTACCCAGCTTAAGCGCCGCGACCCACGAGGCGCCTCTCTCTTTCGTATCGGTGTCGTCCACTCCGATGATGACCCTGACCGTCTTAGGCGTGATTATGTCAACGTGCGCGACGTGGGCCCCGCCTATTTTGAAATCGTCAGGATATTCCGTCTGGATCACATCGGGGCACTGTGCCAGACACGCGCCTATCCCGACCGTTGCTCCGGCGATGCCGTACCAAGTGGTCCTGACCTTGTCCCCTTCGACCTTGAGGGCCGCCAAACCCTGGCCTCCGACGTACTCCGACACCGGACCGAATTTGAGCTCTTTCTCCCCTATAACGGCATCCATTATCAGTGTCTGGCCTTCCATCCTTATATTTTCAATGACGCCTCCGGCCCTTCTGCGGTTCACGACGTCCCATTCTCCGGGGCCCTTCGCCGAACATTTTTCGACTATCTGCGCTATCCCTCTTTCTTCATCGACCATCGTGAGGAACCCTTTACAGAACAGCTGACCGTACTTCTGCCTGACCTCATCCGGCCTTAGGATCTGTACCATTCTCATTCCTCACTGTCGGCGTCGTCGTCTTCCCAGTCATCCGACTCGGCAACGTCCAGGAACTCCGGCGGGACCTGATCGCAGAGATATACCGTCTTTGCGGCCTTACCTATCTCTATGCCCGCGTCTATGCATCCCACGGTATCGATCGCAAGTATCACCGGGTCCGGCACTCTGACGGATCCGGCCTTCACCGCGTCGGAATACGAGCGCGAGAGATGCACCATCGCCCTGTCTGACGGGAACAACCCGTCCTCGAGGAGTATCCCGCATTCTTCTTCCGTCGTCGGATAGAAAAGTACCTCCGGGATATCATCGACCGGAAGCCTGAGGCTCAGTTCTATCGTGTGGCCGTATGTCGCCCTCACGTCGGCACCGGATATCTGGTATCTTCCTTTGGGATCTGTCTCCACCATCGCTTCTATGTGGTGCGTTCTCAGCCACCTCATCTTCGGGTTGTTCGCTTTCATCACGGCAACTACATCCCTCATATCGACGAACCCCTGTTCGTCCATTTCCAGCTCGAACTTCCCATGCCTGAGTATGCCGGCCATCGTCCTGCCGAGCTTTTCCACTTCGAAATCACTCATCAGGAATTTCCCTTCCTCTCCGCATATGGGGCAATATTCATCACGGAAATAGCCGTGATCCTCGCATTCCCTCATCATTTGATCACCTTGAAGCACTGACTCTCTCTGCGGCCGCGACCGTGTTTGCCATGAGCATGCAGATCGTCATCGGGCCGACCCCTCCTGGCACCGGGGATATCGCGGATGCTTTGTCCTTAACATTCTCGAAGTCTACGTCCCCAACCAGCTTGGACCCTTTCGCCGAAGCGGGGTCGTCCACTCTGTTCGTGCCGACGTCTATCACGACCGCTCCTTCCTTAACCATGTCAGCCGTCACGAAATTCGGCTTGCCCATCGCAACTATCAGAATATCGGCCTGCCTTGTTATCGAGGGGAGATCCTTTGTCCTTGAATGCACGACCGTGACCGTCGAATCCGCTCCGTCGCCTTTCTGCATCATCATCGCTGCCATGGGTTTGCCGACGATATTGCTCCTGCCCACCACCACTATGTGTTTCCCTTTGGTCTCCACGCCTGATCTGACAAGCATCTGCTGAACTCCAGCCGGCGTGGCGGGAAGGAAATCAGGCTCTCCTATGAGCATCTTCCCTACGTTCACCGGGTGGAAGCAGTCCACGTCCTTCTTGGGGTCGATCGCATTGATCACCGTCTTCTCATCGATATGGGGCGGCAGCGGCAGCTGTACCAGGAATCCGTGGATGTTCTTGTCATTGTTCAGTTCGCCTATCTTTTTCAGAAGGTCTTCCTGCGGGGTGTTCTCTGGCAGCGTCACCGTCACCGAATGCATGCCGAGCTCTTCGCATTTCTTGCCTTTCATCCTGACATAGACCTCGGACGCGGGATCATCGCCGACGAGCACGACCGCCAAACCGGGCGTGGTGCCTTTTGATTTTAGAGAGTTTATCTTCTCCCTAAGTTCTGCATATATGCCTTCGGAAATGGTCTTTCCCAATATCAGTTCAGACAGAATCTCACCATGCCTTGAAAGCTACTCCATGTATTAATTATTAGCGAGCTTGGCTTTGAGGGCGGTTATCTTTTTTGAGGCAGGTCCGCATGGGATCAGAGGGTCCTGCGATATCCACGCTGTCGCCGACTTATCCTTCCATCGTCTTCCTGACATCCGTCAGCGTCATCGGCCTGATGCCAAGATCCTCTATCCCTTCCAGCACCTTCCTCACGTTGCCGATGTTCTGTTCGATCTCTTTGACCGACATGATCCCCCTTTCTCTGGATTCGACGATGTGCCAGGTATGCGTCGCAAGAACAAAGGCGCCCTCTTCCATTGATGACGCCATCCTTATGTAATCCTCCGGCGCTCTTTTGGATTCGTGCATCGGCCAGAGGTAGGCGGATATCTTCTTCCCGGCGGCGTCCCTGCCTTCCGGGACGGGCATCTCCCATACGCCGCAGTCCATCTTTTCCGGCATGAGCGAAGGAGACATCGGCCTGTAGAGGGACGAATCTATGCCTATCCCGAACTCCGGGAGCATGCCTATTGTTTCCCTGTCTGCCCCCATATACGGCGCCCTGAAACAGCTTGGTTCTCTGCCGACCGCGTCCTTCACGGCCTCGGATGCCTCTTTCAGGATCGCTCTTTTTTCATCCGTTCCTTCTATCGAAGCAAGATCCTCATGCTCCACCCCATGTATGCCCACCTCGTGTCCCGAGAGAAGGCCGGCGTCCACCCTCCTCAGGGTGGCTGCCTCGGCGAAAAACGTCGCCTTTATTGCGATCTCGTCGAAAAGGTCCGCCAGCAGAGACAGCCCCTTATCGGATGAGGAGAACCTCGGCCCGGCGCCGATGCCCCGATCGATAGAACCGGCCGCTCTGCTGCCAGGTATCCTGATGTTGACATCCCTGTCCAGGTCGACCGTCACGCACAGCGCACGCATCTTACCTGGTCCTGGGGGCCGCTATCCTTTTCAGGAGCATTCCTTCAATATCGTAGGGTTTGTACTTTGCGGCGAGCTCCTTTGCCCTTTCTACCTTGGCCCTGTTGTCGCCGTATATCTCGAACAGGACCTCGCCTTTTTCGACCCTCTGCCCCTTCTTCTTGTACAGCAGTATCCCCGCGCCTTTGTCGGAGGGGGCGCCGGAGGCCTTTGCTATAGACACCAGGTCTTTGTTGGATATTGTGTGCACGTATCCTGATTTAAGGGATACCACCTCCGCCACGAATTCTCCGGGAACGATGTCATCCGACCTGATGTCGTAGTTCCCTTTCTGTGCAGCGACTATCTCCCTGAACTTCTTCATCGCGGCTCCGCAGTCCAGGATCTCCCTTGCTTTCTCCCCTCCGTTGGCGATGCCTCCCATCTCCAGTATCATACCGGCGATATCGCATGCTTTCTCAATGACGCTGGCTGGGTGCTTGCATCCCTCAAGTATGCGGATGCATTCCCTCGCCTCGAGCTTCGGACCGATAGCGCTTCCGACCGGCTGGTCGGCATAGGTTATCGCACATTCGACGTGGATGTTCAGTTTCTCTCCCAGATCCATGAAGTCGCGTGCGTATGCTTTCGCGACCTCTAGGGTCGGAACCTTCGTTCCTGAGCCGGTGGGGATGTCGACCACAAGATGCGTGGCGCCTATTGCCAGTTTCTTACTGAGTATGGATGCCAGCATCTGCGCGCGGGGGTTGATCCCCAGGGGGTGTTCCACCTTTATCACCAGATCGTCCACCGGTGCCAGGTTCATCGCGCCTCCCCAAGCCAGGACCCCGCCGATCTCCTCGGATATCTTCCTCAGGGTCTCAGCGTCCATCTCCACGTCGCAGAACGTTTCCACAAAATCTGATGTGCCGCATGCGCTGCTGATAGCTCTCGAAGACGTCTTAGGGAGCATCATCCCCGCAGCGGCGACGATCGATACCACGATGGGCGTTACCTTATTTCCGGGGACCCCTCCCATGCTGTGGAAATCGTAGACCGGAGCACGGGTGAATTCGACCCTGTCCCCGGTTTCCACCATCGCCTCGGTGAAGTCCGCTATCTCCTCGATATCCATGCCGTTGATGTACAGTGCGGTCAGCCACGCGGATATCTCTATCTTTGAGAGCCTGTTCTCCAGGATGTCCATGACTATGGCCCGTATCTCATCCTTTGAGAGCTTCTCGTTGTCCATCTTCCTTCTGATGCTCCTTACCGATTCTGGGCTGCTGGCATATACTATGTTCAGCTCGTCCCCGTCGGAGGCGCCGGTCCGGTATTTCAGATTGCCGGAGAGCACCGCTTCTCCGGGCTTCACGATCTCGGAGACATTGAGAAGCGCTATTGCCGATCTTTTCCCGTCGATCCTGACCCTGTCGTTGTCTTTCGCGCCTATCTTCACGGCGTCCTCGCCGTTTATCAGGACCACGGGCTCTGTGCTTATATTCAGGAATCTTACTTTGATATTCATTTTATTCCCCACATGTCGAGGGCCGTTTTGAGCTCGGGGTGGTCTTTGGCGTATACCGCGACGTCTATGCCGTTAAATGCGGCGTCTACTGCCTGGCACATGCCCATGGCGCCTTTCCTTACTCCGCCTGGGTGTCCGGCCACCCCTCCCCCGGCCTGTATCTGTACGTTGAACCCGGACGCATTTATCATCCTCGCGATCATTCCGGGATAGACCCCTCCGGAACAGACGGGCATCATGGTCTTGAACCTGCCGTCGTTGCTCAGGCAGGCCTCCAGGCTGTCATGGTCGCCTTTCTCGCTGCCGACCATCTTGCCTGCCCCGAGGGTCCCCACATGCAGCGCGTCCCCGCCGCACATCCTGACCAGTTTCGTGATCGGAAGCATTGCGATCCCGTGCAGCGGATCCTTGGTGAAAGCTCCGTGCATAGTGCGGTGCACATGTAAGGGCACCTTTATCGCGGGATCCTCGGCCAAAGCCTGCACGGCGGCGAACCCGCTCGTTATCACGTCCACCATTATCTGCTTGGCGCCCCATGATTGTACGTCCTCCGCAAGTTCGACGATCCTTTCCCCGTTCGTACTGACGTTCACGGCGTGGACCATCTTGTGGCCTTCCTCCTTCAGCCTGTCCAAGGCCTCCGCCACCGCCTTCGTCCTGTCCTCGATCGGACAGAAGGACTGATCCACTAGGGTCTCGTCATCCTTGCTGTTGGTGAGACCTCCGCTGCCCGCCTCATAGACATATTTCGCCGTGTCCTTAGGGGAAAGACCTATCTTAGGTTTGACGATCGTCCCGACCAGCGGCTTCTCCGGTCGGTCCAGGATCTTCCTCAGACCGTCCGCGCCGAATTTCGGCCCTTTGTATTTCTTCAATATACAGGGCGGGAATTCCGCATCCTCCAGCCTCACCCCGTGCAGGGATTCGAGACCGAACAGGTTGCCTGCTATGACGCTCAGTATCTGGGGGATCCCGCCGTTCTCGATGCTGAAGTCCTCCTCCGGGAACGCCAGCACCGCAATGTTGCCTTTGATGTCGATGACCTTTGCGCCATATCTCCTGAAAATGTCCTCATCCAGGGTCGATATCCCGGTCCATGTGCCGGTGGACTGCTCGGCGGCAAGCGCTTCCGCCGCCTTCTCCATCGGCAGGTCCGTTGTGACACGGTATTTGCATATTACGTGCGCGTCACGGTCGATCTCTTTTCCGATATGCATGTATGAGTAGGTCTTCATTGTACGTCCCTCACTTTGAATATGTCATTCCCCAGCTGCCTTACCATAACGTCATAGACGGATCCGGGCGATAATACTCCTATCTCCGTTATTATCGCGTCAATGTATTTTGCGGGCGTGGTGTCAAAGACTGGGTTGTATATCTTTACGCCCTCCGGGACATCTCCGGCCCCGACCACTTCCCCGCAGTCTCTTTCCTCTATCTCGACCATATCGCCGAACATCGTCATCGGAGAGAATTTGTATGTTTCGGTGCAGACGCTGAACGGGACCCTCGCCTCATCCGCCGACAGTGCCAGCTGCGACGTTCCGATCTTATTTATCAGTGCGCCGTTGGATGCTACTGTGTCAGCGCCTACGAACACCTTGTCCGTTTTTTTCATGACCGAGCGCACGGCGCTGTCTATTATCAGCGTGACGTCGACCCCCGCGTCCGATAATTCTCTGACGGTGAGCAGCCCCTGTCTCCACGGACGGGATTCCGTTGCGTATACCTTCACGGCCTTGCCTTGGGCATGGGCCTCTTTTATCACTCCGAGGGCGGCGCTGCTGTTGCAGTGCGTCAGCACCGTATCGCCGTCCTGAATCCTCTTTGCGCCGAACTCCGCGATGAGCCTTACGGCATTGGACGACATCTCGACGAACAACGCCGAATTGCGGACGACCGACCCCCTGGCCTCCTCCAGCGAGGAGGCGGCCTGCACGTCCCTCACACATGCCTGGACCCCGTTCCACAAGGAAACGGCGGTGGGCCTTGATTCAAGCAGCGTCTTCTTTGCCGCGCCGATATCTCTTTTAAAATCCTCCAGAGACCCTCCGGGATAGCTCCCGGCGAACTCTCCCAATGCTGACGCTCCGGCGCGGGCTATTCTGCCCGCCCCTCTTATCTTCATTTCTCTGATCTCAGACGCCGTGACGTTGACTGCATCGAACACATTAACCGAAGCGTTCTTGTGAGATTTAATAGGTAGTATGGGCATATTCCGTGACCTGGGTTATATACGGCCGAGAAAGGATCCGTTATCTTTGCGATGACGGATGCTCTCGGAAAGATCTGCGGCGGCCGAGGATGCCCGGACGACAGTGGGAACGAAAGGAACATTTATCTCATATACTTTACATAGTGCCGGCGTTAGAATGGTACTAAGTGTTTTCAAGTCAGGCGACGAGTTGTTCAACCAGGGCATAGACCTGGTAAAAAGGAAGGAATATGCCAAAGCGAGAAAGAACTTTGAGAAGACAATAGAAAAAGGCGGCAGGGAAGCGAATCTCGCAAGGGTGTATGTCGACATAATAGACGCATGCCTTGACCGCGACAACCCCGCCCGGTACACCAAGCTTGCGGCGACGCTTGCGAACACAGGGGACGATTTCGTGTTCGGGCTGACCGAGGTGAACCCGGCCAGACTTGCGACTGAATGCACGCTGCTTGCCGAACGGATAACCGTGGGAAGGATGCATGGGAACACCCAGGCGCAGAAGGAAGAAAAAGGGAATAAGTTCCTGGACATAGCCAGAAAATATCAGGCGCAGATCGGTAACGAAACAATAATGATCAGCGAACTCGTGGGGATACAGGTCAACACCGGCATCAAAGAGGCTCTGTATCTGCAAGCCCTGGGGTACGAGAACCTTGCCGCCGGAGCGGTGATGTCCGATCCTAAAAAAGCCGCCGAGCTGCTTCAGAACGCATACGCCTGCCGCAAGCAGCTGGGAGAGGACGGCCAGCAGAACATGAATCTCATAAAGGCGTACTCCAAATCGGCGAAATGCTGGATCTGCGGAAGGCCTTCGACCGGAGAGGGCGTGCACTTCCTCCCCATGTCCAGCGAGGTAACGCCGTTCATGAGGAAGTCCGATGACGACATACTGCAGTCCGCCCCTGCGGATTACAGCTCGATATATGTTTGCAAACCGTGTTATTCCTCCATCTCAAGGAGATCGGACGAGATAGCAAGGCAGTATCACGAAAGGGCCATGCAGGAGATGAGGGCAATGGAAGCGAGACTGCAGGCCGAGATCAGGAGCATGGCCGCAACAATGGTTATCAGACGGTGAACCAATTGGACGAGATGGTCATGCTAAGGTGCAAATACTGCGGGGCCCCTCTTGACAGGAAAGCCCTGGAGTCGGATTCCCCTTACATAACATGCTCCAGCTGCGGCACGTCCCAGCAGAGGATGGACGCCAAAGCATACCTTGACCAGATGATGGGGCAGATACAGTCCTGGATAAGCAAGACCATCCCCGGAGGATTCTCTCTGGCGCAGAGCGAGAATGTGGACTCCGTCGCCAGATTCAACATCTTCAACAACAGCGTGAGGCCCAGGATCGAAACTGAATATTCCGAATACAGGTTCGCTACCAACTCCCTGCTGGCGAACCCGCTGATAACGCTTCCGTTCACAACGGACAGCAGCGCCGTGCCAGTACACTCATCAGCAAAAGCATTCGAATTCAACGCCAGGGTCAAGAGCATCGAAGCGCTGGCGGTGGACGAGTCCTCCAAGGACATAATCGTATCCGCAGAGGAGATGGCCTCCGGATATGCGATGCTGATCAACAACACGAAGCTCCTGCATGAGGACAAACCCGGAAGGTATATCCTGCTGGCGAACAACTTTGCCGAGGCTTCCGCCGCGTTCAGGAAGATCAAGGGATACGGGCCGGCCGCAGACCGGTTCCAGGCCCTGTCCGGAATATGTACCGGATGCGAGAAACTGCTTAACGGGGACAGCATGGGCAGCCTGCAGTACTTTGAGAACGGGTATGCTCAGCTGGGCAAGGTCAAAGCGGCCATCGGCGCCGACCTGACCCTCGGCATAATGTACCAGGCGGTGGAGATGGAGATGACGCAGGCGAAGATACTGTCGGACCTTGCGGGGTTCATAACCAAAGGCGTCGCCAAGGATCCTATGCAGACGCTCAATGCCATCAAGAGGATAATGGGATTCAATTATCCGAAGACCGGGAAATGGGGATTCCTCCTCGGCAACAAGGACAGGTTCGGAGAGGTCTTTAGTAATCTTTCAAAGGCGCTCAGCGCGAAAAGCGGAGGAACGCTCCCGATAATATCCGGTTCCGGAGAATATCTGATACCTTTTTGGGATGTCGATCTCAAATACAGTTTCCAATCCGGCGCCGCATGGGCAAAAAAAAGCGTCGAGGTCGAGGAGGACCTGCTCATACCGGCGGACTTCGTCATAGATCCGCAGTGTCTCAGCGATCCGAGAAGCGCTCTTACTGATATATTCTCCATAAGACCGGAGAAAAGCATACTGTCCGGAATAAAGGGGACGGAGACCAGCATAAGCGGCGGGGAAGGGATCGGAAGGTTGTCCCGTACCGTCGCGCAGAACTCTCCGGGGGCAAGGAAGATAGTTGTCCCTCTTAGCACGGAGAAAGAAGCAAAGAAGCTGGTGAGCGAGTACCTTGCGGCTTGCACAAGCCAAGACTCGAAGCTCAAACTAAGCAATCCTTACGTAAAATCTCTTATCTATATACCATGCGATATCAAAGGCGGCCGTGTCGAGGTCCCGGGAGGATTCGGCAAACTGGTGCCGGGGCGCGTGAAGAGGATGGAGCCTTCTCAGATGATAATAATATGAAAAAAAGGAAAGTGAAAGAAATGAACAACAGAACATTGTCGGCGGTCACACTAGGGTCATTGATCATCTCGTTGGCGGTCGGATTGATTGTCTATGTCCTGACAGACAGATGGATAATGATATTGTGGACTACCATGCTGATATTCGGCATAGCTTTGTTCGTACTGTCATTCATGTACCCCCGCGAAAGCGGGAAATTCGGTCCCTCGGCCTTCACCTACATAATGGCCTGGGGCGTGATCGCGGCGGCCGTCGGCACCGTAGGCATTCTGAGCGTCTACACAGACATAAGCATATGGATACTCGCGGCGATACTCCTCATCGTCCTGGCGGTGGAGGGGATGACGATCGCATTCATGAACGGAAAGAAGGAGGGGCAGTGATATGTCATTGGATAAAACGGTAGAGAACCAAATGAAAAAGAATCAGTCCCTTGTCGAGAGGATCGGCCTTTACATCCCCATATACAAAGGATATAAGGAGAAGAACCTGCGCAGGGAGGAGGACAGAGCCGTGAGGACGGAGGTGGCCAGGGTCCTCGAGAGAGCCAAACTGGATCTGGTCACTGTACAGAGGGCGGCGGTGAACGACCTTGATATCATGAGGGACACCGAAAGGATAAGGAGCAAGGCCGACCGCTACTACATAGACGTGAAGAAGGCGGTCAACGGTTACAGCGCGTTCCACGCGGCGGTCAAGATCCTCGAATCGGAACTTGACGCATTGATAGAATGGGACGCGAAGCTTATCGACGATGCGGTCTCTCTGAAGAACGAGACGGAAACGCTTGTTAAGATGATAGATTCGGGCGAGACCAAACTGAAAGCGCCGCTGAGGGAGCTTGAGATAACGATCGACAAGCTCATAGAAGACTACAACGGAAGAGAGACCGTTATGAGAGGATTCAAAGAATAAGGTGATCTAAATGGCAGAAAAGACTAATGTTGTATTCTGGGCCAATCAGGGGCCGGATGACATAATATACAGATCGGAACAGGATGACCTCAGGACTATCACTTCGGTCACCGTGCCGGAACATGCGGTCGCCCTTTTCATCAGGGACGGACAGCTGGTAGGAACGCTGGAGCCGGGAAGGCACACGGTGACATCGGCGAACGTACCCTGGCTGACGAAGCTCTACAACCTCGCGCTCGGATACAAGGAAACGCCGTTCAAGGTCTGGATCGTGTTCATATCGCTCAAGATGTTCAACGGGAAGTGGGGCATCAGGAGCATGATAAAGGCCGGCAAAGAATACGAAGTGCCGATCGTCCTCATGGCGAACGGGGACTTCCAATTCAGGATAAACGACGTGGCGGTGTTCTACACCCAGGTGCTGGGAGGGCTGAATGCGTACACGACCGGCGATGTGAATTCGTTCATGAAGAGCTTCATCAACGAGCAGATAATCCAGCAGATGAACACCCAGTATTACATGGACATCCTGGAGAATCTTGAGAAAGCGTCCACGAACACGAAGATCCTCATCGAGCACTACTTCTCACAGAGGGGGATAGAGCTCCTATCGCTGAAGATCAACGAGGTCCTTACCACGGACGAGGACCGCCAGAAGGTGTTCAACTACCTGCAGTTCAGCAGCAAGAACGGAGAGGCGTTCAGGAGGTATGAGGTCATGGAGAAGATGGCGAATGCGATCGGAGAATCCACAGGAGGAGCGGCGATGGGCGCGGGGATGCTCCTGTTCCCGCAGATGTACCAGCAGCTGCAGCAGCAGCCGGTGCAGGGGGTCCAGCAGCAACAGCAGCAACAGCAGCAGGTCACGAAGGTCATGTGCCCCACCTGCGGCGGTTTGAACGAATACCCGTACAAATACTGCAGCAGCTGCGGACAGCCGTCGCCTCTGATGGCTCCCGGGCAGCCGGTGCAGGCCCAGCAGGCGGCTCCCGCCGGAGCTGCCGGCAGCGGGAAGGCGTTCAAGAACTGCCCGTACTGCGGAGAGGACCTGGGCGGCCTCCCGAAGACCCCGAAATTCTGTCCTTACTGCTCAGAGCAGATAAACTGATCCGGCCCCGCGCCGGATCTTAATTCTTCTTTTTCAAATGACAGTTTAGGATTTGCCGCCGGAATTGTCTTGTCGGTGCCTGTTACGAATTTTGCAACGACCGCGTCCGCCGGCGGCTAAAATCTCCTCTTTGAGTGTCATTTTTTCGACTTTCGTAGCTTTACTACGAATAACAAACAAAGCTTCGGAAAGATTGTTATAAATAGTAGAAAAACTATGTCTATACGGAGGTTAGTGAAGATCGCAAAAAGTAATACGTCAAAACCCTGCGGCGAGAATGCTCTTGTAAAGGAGATAGGCGTCAAAGAGAAAGACTGGTCGATTGACACTTTCCGCTGTACGTCCTAAAAGGTTTTTACGGAGCATTCGCAAGACTCAACGGATGACCGCAATAATCCGGCCCGCGCCGGAACCCTTACCCGAAAGGGATGTTGTTCTCCTCATTTTTTCATACTTATCGGTCGGAATCTTCTGAGACGCAGCGCGTTCGTCACGACGGATATCGAAGAAAATGACATCGCCGCTGCCGCGAGCATCGGCATCTCCGGCATGACCTCCGCACCAAACAGATACGGAAGGCCCGCCGCAATGGGAATGCAGACCGCATTGTAACAGAATGCAAGGAAAAGGTTCTGTTTCACATTCCTCAGCGTCGCCCTGCCCACCTCTATTGCCGCCGGGATGCTTCGAACATCGTCGTTTATGATCACAACGTCTGCGGCTCCTATCGCTATATCCGTTCCGGAACCTATTGCGATGCCCAGATCAGCCTGCATGAGTGCCGGGGCGTCATTGATGCCGTCGCCGGCCATTGCGACATTCTCTCCTCTGACTTGAAGTTCTTTTATGATGTTCAGTTTGTCTTCCGGCATGGCCTTTGCGTGAATTTCCGTGATCTCCGCCGAATCCGCTACCGCCTTCGCCGTACCTTCCGAATCCCCGGTCACCATTACCGGCGTTATCCCCATACTCCTGATGGAGGATACCCCCTCCTTTGCGGATGCCCTTACGCGGTCGGATATTGCGATATACCCGGCAAGCGCCCCGTCAATGGTGACGAGAACGACAGTTTTTCCTTCTGTCATAGTGTCCCGGATGCTATCGGGCCCGGGATCGATACCGAGAAAGTCCTCATTGCCGATCGCTATGACCTTACCGTCCGCTATGCATCTGACCCCTCCTCCGGGTTCGGATATGAAATCCGACGGCTCGGGAACAGATATCTCCCTCTCTTCCGCATAAGAGGCGATGGCCTTCGCCAGCGGATGCTCCGACCTTGACTCAGCCGACGCTGCCAGCCTTATCAGCTCTGTCTCCGGGATTGCGGATATTATATCGGTTACGGCAGGCCTTCCCTCCGTCAGTGTTCCCGTTTTATCCAATATGACCGTCGTTATTTTCCCCGACCTTTCCAGTGCGGCTGCGTTCTTGAACAGTATGCCGTGTTCGGCCGCTTTCCCTGTGCCGACTGTCACCGCAAGCGGCGTCGCGAGGCCCAGCGCGCAGGGGCACGCTATAACAAGAACAGATATCAGTACCACAAGAGAGGACTCTACGCCCTTTCCGAACACCATCCACATCAGGCATGACGCTGCCGCGATCACAATCACAACAGGAACAAACACCGCCGCTACCCTGTCAGCGACCCTTGCGACCGGTGCCTTAGTGCCTTGTGCGTCCTGGATCATCCTGACTATCTTGAACAACACTGTGTCGCTGCCGACCCTCTCCGAGACCGCCTTCAGGCTGCCGTTCATGTTCATGGTACCGCTGTATACCGGGTCTCCGGCCCCTTTCGTGACCGGCATGCTTTCCCCGGTGAGCATCGACTCGTCTACCGAGGAACTTCCCTCTATCACCGACCCGTCGGCGGGTATCCTTTCCCCCGGCCTGATGACTATCGTTTCGCCTATCACGATCTCATCGGCGGGTATGGTGACCTCCTTCCCGTCCCTCATGACGTTGGCCGTGGGAGGATTTATACTCAAAAGTCCTTTGACGGCGTCGTTCGTTTTGACCTTTGACGTTGACTCGACGTACTTCCCTACGGAGACCAGCGTTATTATCACTGCTGCGGAGTCATAGACCAGCGAATGTGCCGAATGCGCATCGCCGTGGAATATCAGCGCCGTGGAATACAGGCTGTAGACCACTGCGGCTGTGGTGCCCAATGCGATGAGCGTGTCCATTGTGGGAGTCCCCGATATCAGCGAAGGATATCCTTTTGTGTAGAACCTCCTCCCAGCTGCCAGGACCGGGATGCATAGGGACAGCTGTATCAACGAATATATCTTGGGCTCATCGCTGAGAGGGATACCGAGTCCGAACATCGGGCCCATCGCAAGGATCGAAAGAGGTATGGTGAAAAGTATTGAGACTATAAGCTCCCTCTTCATTCTTACCGAGTTCGAACGTTCTCTTTCCGCCAGCGCGTCCGGGTCATCCTCCAGTACGTCATATCCGGCCTTCCTTATCGCACCGGCGATCTGTTCCTTTCCTGTCTCGGAGGGATCGTACAGGACCGAGACCACGTTGTTGGAGAAGTTCGCGTTGGCCTCCTTCACCCCGTCCAATCTCTTGAGCGCCTTTTCTATGGCGGAAGAGCAGGCGGCGCAGGTCATCCCGTCCGTTCTGAGATTTATCCTTTCGGCATCCCGGCTCATCAGAACAGTCCGTGTTTGACCTTCGATCTGAACCCCGCATCCAGCACGGCGCGGATAAGGTCCTCGTCCTTTACCCCTTCCTGCATGACCTCGGCGGTCCCTTTCTTTAGATCTACTTTCACGTCGGTCACTCCCTCCGTATCTAGGAGGGCGTCGCTGACCTTTTTCGAGCACATCTCGCAAGACATGCCGTCTATTTTCAAAACCGTCTTAGCCATGAAACATTATCCGAATCTGGATATAACATCGTTTGCTCCTTGCCGCGCAGGGTACGGGCCCTGACACAGGCAGATGACAGGAATAAACAAAATATAAACGGGCAAAGAGATTCGGCAGGTCGATAAGCATGAAAGAACTGAAGGATTATGTCACGGCCATCCCCGATTTCCCGAAAAAAGGGATATTGTTCAGAGATATCACCACTGTCATCGAGGACCCGGAGGGTTTCAAGCTGGCCGTCGATGGTCTGATAGCCTTGCTTGAGGGGACGGACTTCGACCTCATACTCGGATCGGAATCAAGAGGGTTCGTCTTCGGCGCGCCCGTGGCATATGCGATGGGAAAAGGTCTGGTGCTTGTTAGGAAGAAGGGGAAGCTTCCTAGGGAGACCATCTCAGAAAGCTATGAGCTGGAATACGGGGAAGCGGCCTTGGAGATGCATACCGACAGCATAAAGAAGGGGCAGAGGGTGGTGATCGTCGACGACCTCATAGCGACCGGCGGTACGACCGCCGCAGTGATCAAGATGGTCGAAAGGCTGGGCGGAGAGGTTGTAATGATATGCTTCGTGATGGAGCTTGCAGGCCTTAAAGGAAGGGAAGCTCTCAAGGGATACCGGGTGGAATCCCTGATAATATACGAGGGAAACTAAACGGTCACGGATCGAAGAAGATATCGCAGAGCATGTGTCCGATATTACCGTGAGGATGACCGCGCCGAATCCTGCAGTAACGATCCCCATGCGCACTCGTTCGCCGCCGAGACCTCGGTCGATATTACCCTTCGTCATCAATTTCCTCATATCTAACGAAGATTGCCATCCCTTTGTTCTGTTCCGCCGCCCGGCGGTAGATCTCCCGCAGCTCTGTGAACTCATCCCTAACCGCGCTTATGATGTAGTCAGCTTCCTTCATGACCGATTTTGGGTCGTAGCCTTCCAGCCAGCCATGCTTGATGAGCTTCCTGATGTCGGCTCTTTTGAGGAACGCTTTTTCCGTGAACGGCTCCAGCCTTTTACATATGTCCCTGACCTCCTCGGACGTCTTGAACACCATCGGCTCTGCGACAACGGATCGGCCAAGATCCAGGGTCCCCGGCGCGAACGCCTCGCCGTCCGGCCCGGTCACGATCTCGCCGCCGCCGGTCACGTCATCCATGGAGGGATCCTTTCCGTAATCGGTAAGCACAAGGTCCAGGCCTTCGGACATCTCAACAGATATCTCATCTTCGGAAGACGTGAGCCTGTTCATCATCTCCTCGCCGCCGAACTCCCCGGCGGCAAATGCGGCGATGACCGCATCCTCTGCCGGAAGGAAGCAGATGCTGCTGCTGACGAGAAGCTCCGGATCCTCATACTCCTCATCGCCGCCCTCCGCATCGGACGCATGCGTCTGAGGGACCCTTTCGGTGGCCGCCTGCACCGCTTTCTGGATCTCTGCCACCGAAATACCCTGCTGCATCAGCTCTCGCATGTTTCTTTCGATGAAGGAAGAAAGATCGGCGGCCAGCGCCTCTGCTTCCTTACCTTTGGCGGCGTTCACTCCGTCGAGCTTCTTCCGCAGGCCGTCGGTGAAATCGGCCAGTGCCCCGACCGCCGCTTCATCCATTCCGCTTCACCTCCCGATCTGCGCCGACCCCGTAAAGATCTCCCGTCAGCCTCTTCTCATCCTGATAATAGTTCAGACCTTTCTTTGTCCTTTTTGACCGCATGGAGGATAATCCGTATGCGGCGTATATATAGCAAAGGTCTGGTCGGCATGGGTCCCGTATGCACCCGGACTGATCTTCCAATTTATTCCGGAGACGGCAGCAGCCTTTGTCGGATGCATTCCTACCTGGGGCCGGTGCTGCGTGACTTCAATACCGAGGTCTTAAACACTCAACTGAGAAATCGGAAAAAGTATATAATCTCAATAGAGAGTTATATAAAAATAAAGTGGTATTTATGACAAAATCAGGCATGTTCAAATCAAAGAAGTCCCGCTACTTTGCGTTGGCGGCGGTTGTGCTCGTAGCGGCTTTACTGATCATAACGGCGACGGTCGTTTCTCAAGAGAAAGATGAAACGCCGGATAAACGTATGAGCACTCTTTATGTCGACACCGACGGCACGGAGAAATTTTCTGATCCGGCCGCTACCGAGATCGACGCCGCTTATCTCGCATCTGCCTCATACACCCTAGGCGACGGCTGGTATCATGTCGTCGGCACTTTCTCACTCGGGAGCAATATGCTGTATATCACCGGGGACACCCACATCGTCCTGGCCAATAACATTACAATGACCGCCTCAGGAGGGGTCACGGTCACCTCAGGGAACAGCCTGTCTGTCTACGCACAATCGACCGGGAGCGATATGGGCAGATTGAGCCGCAGCGGCACCACCATAACTCTTCAGGATAACGCCAGCCTGACCAATACCGCCTACATCACGGGAAATACCGCCGTCAGCGCCGGCGCCGATGTTCATATCACGAACGGCGTCACCGGCACTCTCAGAGGAAGCTCGAGCACCGGCATCAGCGTCTCTTCCGGCATAATTGTGAACGATGGTCTGATCGAAAGCAGGGGGTCTATTAACCCCGGCATCTACTCCTCCGGCTATTCTGAAATCACCATCGGGAAAACTGGCACCGTCGAAACCATCAGCTGGGGGATCCGCCTCATGGGAGGAGGCTTAATAGATAATTCCGGCACAATAATGAGCACAGGGGGCGTAACCGGCACCGGGATCGAAGGCGCCGGCTATATGACCGTCATCAACAGAGAGGGCGCTCTGATACGGGGCGGCAACGATGTGGGTCTCATTTTGGGCCTCGGCGGCGTGATCGAGAACTCCGGTACGATCACATGCATAGCGGGTTCCGGACTTTATATCAGGCCCGGCACAAATTCCGGCATCCCTTCGGACAGACCTCCTCTCAGCGTCACTGTCACAAACAATGAGGGCGGCATAATAGATGATTTCTACAACTACAAAGATAATTTGACAGTCACTCTGATGTCCGGCAGCGAGATCACCCGCACCTTCAGAATGGGTCCGGGCGACTCCACCATCACTTTCGCCGGAGACCCCGGTGCGTCGCTCACCTATACCAAAGTCGAAAGCACTTCGGCCCTCGGCGCGGGGATCACCGGAGTGAGCATCGCCGTCGGCGATCTACCGTCGACCATCGGTGTCGGAGACGTGCTCGTTCTCATCGACGGGGGCGGGGCGATCTCCGGATACCCTAAGAACAGCACCTACAGCAGCGGAGGTTATTCCTTCAATCTGTCCGTCGCCGGTAGCCAGCTGATCGCCACGGTCACCGCGACCCCTGGGAGCAGCACATACGGAATAACGGTCACACCGTCTGCGCATACATTCCCGAATGCTGCGCAGGGTTATTCTGCGCAAAGTCCCGTGACAATAACAATCGACAATATAGGTACCGGGGAGACCGGCGGCCTCTCGGTCGATATCTCCGGCGCTGATGCGTCTGCTTTCACAATATCAACGGCGTCCGTCAGCAGCATCGCGGCAGGCGGCAGCAGCCCGTTCACCATCGTACCCAAAACCGGTCTTTCGCCGGGAACCTATTCGGCTACTGTCACGGTGGGTCCGGCGTCCGGCAACAGCAATCCTATTACGCCTGAGACTGTCGACGTCAGCTTCACTGTCACAAGCAGTATTGTCCCTCCACCGGTACCGCAGTATACTATCACCGCGACGGCCGGCCCTGGAGCGAACATCTCTCCGGCGGGGACCGTCATGGTTTCTCGCGGCAGCAACCAGAGGTTCAATTTCTCTGCTGACGCGGGATATTCCATATCGGCGGTTATCGTGGACGGAGCACATCAGACCTTGAGGAACATCGGCGACGGATTCTATATTTTCCCCAACGTGAGAGCAAATCATACCATTGACGTCAGGGCGACCGCTCACCCGGAAGAGATCATCACTCTTACCATCACCGTGGCGGAGGGCAAAGGCCGCGCTGAGTTCAAAGTGAACGACGGGCCATTCCAGCCATATGACTCAGAGGTCCCTATTCCGGCCAACTCCGATCTGATCCTGAGGGCATACGGGGACAGCGGATACAAATTCAAAGAATGGCAGATGGGGACGACGGTGTACTCCAGCTCCCAGATATCATTCGATGACGTCACGGAATCCCTGCACCTGGACCTCTATTTCGAGAAGAGCGGCCTCCCCATATGGTGGATCGCCGTAGGGTTGCTGCTCCTGCTCGGTCTCCTGCTGTGGTTCTTCGTCTTCTACAGAAGATATTATGACGTGCACATTCAGATGTTCTCGGCGATAGAGGGCAAAGAAAGAGCGCACAGGAAGAGTCCGTATACCTTTGCGATGAAGAACGGATATTCGGGCGCGGTTGCCTATCGCGTCAAAGAGGACGGGGAATGGAAGCAGGTGTTCTCCGATGATGAAGGAGCGTACGTCATCCCGAGAGGGGAGATAACGGGCGAGCTGTATCTGGAGGACCGTCCCTGAAAACGACTTAAAAGCGGGGTATGACCCCGCTCTTTTTCTCAATCATTTCTCTTTTACTAGGGAATGGTCAAGCTGACTGTGTTAATGCTGAGATCGAAAGAAGATGAAAATGGGATCTTTTCCGCTCAGGTTCAGCAAAAGCCAAAAACGCCGACAAAGATCATTGCTGGATGAGACTGGCGGGCCCGCCGGGATTCGAACCCGGGTGTTCGGCTCCGAAGGCCGAAAGGATTATCCGCTACCCCACGAGCCCCTTTTCCTACAACACGCACTGATTATTTATTCCTGATTAGACGCCGAGCTTCTGCTTTTGATGCGGTAAGCATTATATAATCTTCTCGCAGTTAGTGGAATCGTGAGTAAATAACTCATGAGTAAATAACTCACGAGTAACCAAATAACGACTGAGAGGATGCTGATGGAAGACCACATAAGGAAATTCCGCGAGGGAGGAAGGGGACGCGAACTTAGATCACTTGAGAAATTGTACAACCGCGAGGGGTTCACTTTCGCCGTCATATACGGAAGGCGCCGCGTGGGAAAAACAAGCCTTATCAACGAGTTCATAAGGCGCGATAATAAAAAAGCGATACAGTTCACCGCCACAGAGAACACAAATGCAGTAAATCTGAGCAATTTCTCGAAAAGCATTTTCTCGGTATTCCCGAGACCGCCGTCGCTCGGGGGTCTCCCGTCATGGGAAGGCGCGTTCGACTACATAGTGGAACAAGCGAAAGAAGAGAAGATCATCCTGGCTATTGACGAATACCCATACCTTGTCAAAGCGTACCCCCCTCTCTCTTCCGAGATCCAGCGGTACATAGATCTCACACTGCAGGACATCGACATCATGCTGATACTCTGCGGCTCCAGCATGAGTTTCATGGAGAATCAGGTGCTGGGCTATGAGAGTCCCCTTTATGGGAGACGCACGGCGCAGTACAAGATCAGGCCTCTCGACTACTACGACAGCGCCGAGTTCTTTGAAGGAACGTCTCAGGAGGACAAACTGCTGGGATATGCTGTTACCGGAGGAATCCCTCTCTACCTTAACATCGTATCGGAAGGAGATACCGTTGCGGCGGGGATAGAGGAGGCTTTCTTCGCCACGGACGGGTTCCTTTTCGAAGAACCGTACAACCTGCTGAAGCAAGAACTGCGCGAGCCTGCGGTGTATAACGCGATCATAGGCACGATCGCAGGCGGTTCCACAAAACTGAACGAGATCGCTGACAAGATCAAAGAGGATAAAAGCAAGGTCGCAAAATACATCAGTACCCTTATCGACCTTGGGATCCTGGAAAGGGAGGTTTCGATGTTTGCAAAGAACAGCCGGACCGGCGTCTACCGCATCAAAGACAATATGTACCGATTTTGGTACCGATTCGTCTGGGATAATATCGGACTTGTTGAGAGCGAACATACGCACATCTATAAGGAAAAAGTGGAACCGTTCATCCCCGACTTCATGGGACATGTGTTCGAAGATGTTTGCGTGCAATATCTGACACGTTTAAACGCCAAAGGCCGTCTGCCGTTCACCTTCGATTCGATCGGCAGATGGTGGGGCGGCAACCCCGTCACAAAGAAAGAAACGGAGATAGATGTGGTGGCCTCCAGCGGGAACAAGATGATAGTCGGCGAATGCAAATGGAAGAGCAAAGAGACGGGAGTCGATGTTTACAGGGACCTTAGAAATAAAGCCGCCATGTTCGCTGATAAAGATATCTATTACTTCATTTTCTCGAAATCGGGATTTACAAAGGAACTGATGGATGAAGCAAAGGCTGACGGCAGGCTCACGCTCGCCGGGCTGGATGACCTGTTCACATTATGAGTCGGCCAGCCTCCTGTCTTATTCTGTCCCGCTAAGGTCGGACGCGGACCCTCGGCCCCCATATGACCGGCCGGTGACGACGCTGGCCGTATGGTAAGAAAGCATGTTCTGTACCGTCGCCGGCGGCGTTATTTTTTACCTGAGTTCATAGCTTTGACGTGTTTCAAGCTTTCATCGGCTGAAAGTCGTTTGTATTCGTCCGACTGGACGGCATATATCGCGATCTTACCATCCTTGTCGCTGTGGACGCCCCAGCCGTATTTTTTCGTGAGGGGGGATGCGCGAAAACAGGGCTGGCCTTTTGAAAAGAACTCATTTCTGTCAATCCCTCGGCGTTTTCCGTTGGATTCATATAACACATCATCTGAAGTGTATCTATATGGGTTGCCAGTAAGCATTTCATATTCGATCTGCGCAGCTGTTTTTGGTTCTTTTGCGGGCGGTGCTTCGGCCGCCGACACAGGACAGTCCTCGGCTACCTCGATAAACGTTTCGATGTAGTTGGTGGTATGCTGTTTCATTCTGAAATCCTCCTCAGTTATTGTGAAGTAATAGAAAATCGAGGATAAAAACCTATATTGGCGAACCCATTTACGGCCGATGTCCAAGATCGTCATGAATCACGGCGCGGGCGGGGAGATCATGCAGGAGTTCCTTTCCAAGCATATTGTGTCTCATTTTCCTAAAGTAAATTCGGACGTTCCTTTGGATTCCATGGACGATTCTGCTGTGATAGACGATGTTGTCTTCACGATAGACGGGCACACCGTGGACCCTCTGATATTCCCCGGAGGCGATATTGGGAGGATCTCCGTCTCCGGGACAGTGAACGACATATCCGTCATGGGTGCGGCGCCGATAGCTATCGCGTGCTCGGTCATTTTGGAAGAGGGTCTCGACATTGAGACCGTTGATAAGATCATGGAAAGCATGGGCAGGACCTCGCGGGAATGCGGCGTCCCCATAGTCACGGGTGACACCAAGGTCATGGAGTCGGGCGCGCTGGATAAGATGGTGATAACCACATCGGCTATCGGCAGGAGATCCGAGCTGCTGGACAACGACCTGAGTATAGCTTCCCGGTACAGGAAGGTCAGGGACAGATGGTGTACCGACTCCAATCTGGCTCCCGGCGACGTGATAATAGCCTCTGGGACCCTTGGGGACCACGGCGTCGCCCTGCTTTCTTTCAGGGAGGGGTACGGCTTCGAGAGCGAGATCCGGAGCGATGTCGCCCCCTTGAACAAGATGATCGCCGAAGGGCTCAAAGCGGGAGGGATCGTATCTATGAAAGACCCTACGCGGGGAGGCCTGGCCAACACCCTCAACGAATGGTGCTCCAAATCTCACATCGGGATAGAGATAGAACATGCCTCCATACCTCTGAGGGACGGGGTGGTGAACGCATGCGATCTGCTCGGCATCGACCCGCTCAGCATAGGAAATGAGGGGAAGGTGATCATAGGGTGCGTCCCGGACATGGCGGAGGAGGTTCTCAAAGCTATTAAGAAAACGCCCGAGGGCAGGGACGCCGCCATCATAGGCGCCGTCAAAGAAGGAAAAGAGAGGGTCATCATGAGGACGGAAATAGGAGGGAAGAGGATACTGGAGCCTCCTTCCGGAGACCCAGTGCCCAGGATATGCTGACGTCCTCCGATACCACGTAGAAAGAGATATAAGGTATTAAGTATAACATCGGTCAGGCGATCAAATGGTTATCTTTCTTCCTTTCCCAGGATACAGGCCGGCATTGAAAAGCGACGAAAGGATCGAGGACCGTATCTCCCCGCCTTACGACGTGATCGGGAAGGAGTATCTCAGGATGCTTCAGGACCGGAGCAACAACGTCACCAATCTTACGCTGAAACCCGATGTGGACAGAAAATACAAAGGCTCCAGGAGGGAACTCGACAGGATGATCTCCGACGGGAGCCTGCGGCAGGACCCCGACTCGTTCTACCTCTATGAGCAGGTGTTCAACGACCACGGGGTAAAGAAAACAAGGACCGGGCTGGTCGGAATCCTTAAAACTGAAAGTTACGAGGAGGGCAATGTGGTCCCCCATGAAGAGACATTCTCGAAAGTGAAGGAGGACCGCCTGAATCTCCTCAGGGACATGGAAACCCATTTGGAATCAATATTCGGTATATTCGAGGGGCTTAGCCCGGAGCTTGACAGGAAGGTTACCGACACCGCAAAGCTCATCTACAGACACATGGACGGTAGCGGCGTCGACCACAGATTCCATATCATAGACGATAAAGACATCCAAAAAAGGATAACGTCCGAACTGAAGGACCAGAAGATGCTGATCGCTGATGGCCACCACAGATATGAGACCGCCCTCAACTATTCTCTGGAGAACCCCGGCAATGATAAGAAGGGTTACGTGCTGGCGACACTGGTCGCGGCTGACGACGGGGGACTTGTGGTCTGGCCGACGCACAGGCTGATCAACTCGACGGAGATATCTCTCGCTGACGCCGAGAAGATGATATCGCGATCAATGAAGATAAAAGAGGTCCCGGAGGACCGCATGATATCCGAGCTTAAGGATTGGATGATGGGGCTCATGTTCAGGGACGGGAGACGCTTCCTTGCCGGCTACGACGATGGGGGCGAAGGACTCTGGAAACTTGACACGTACGTTGTACAGGAGATCATCCTTAAGAACATCTACGGTTACGATGAGGGAAGGTCCTCGGTGGAATATGAGGCGGAATTCTCCAACGTTAAGAAGGTGATGCAGGAAGGGGGATTCGACCTAGCCGTCGTCCTGAACGATCCCAGCCTCGAAACCATCTGGAACCTTTCGATGAAAGGAGTAAGGATGCCTAAGAAAACGACATTCTTCTTCCCGAAGATATGGTCGGGCTTCGTATTCTACAAGATGGCCTGAAGGGAACAGTTAGAATTGATGGAGCCGCTGATGGGAATTGAACCCACGGCCTACGCCTTACCAAGGCGTCGCTATACCCCTTAGCTACAGCGGCTTATGGAGGTAGTCAATGGAGACATTGCTATAAAGCTTTCTGGTCCTCGGGGGCTCTGGTGAGACCGTCGCTCCAGGACCGACTGCCGCCCGATAATGAATTGCACCGTTCTGAACGAAAATGCGCGTGAAAAAATAACAGACGAGGGTTTCGCCGGAGCCCTCAGCTCATGAGGGCCTTTAGGTTGCCGGAGGCCGCCGCGTCCTTTATGCCCATCGCCATCCTGCCGCCCGTGCTCAGACCCGGATATACCAGGTCCGCATACGGCGAGCCGGATATGAACGGGTTCGTACCCGCGACGATCCTCGTGGATATCTCGAACACCTTGAATTCCAGTTTATCGGTGACGACCGTCTCCAAGCAGAACGGTCCCCACATCCCTCCGAACAGTTCATAGGAACGGTTGATGACGCTCTCTCCCATCTCGAACGCCTTCGGAAGCAGGGACTCCCTTATCACCACAGGGGTGTTGCCGGTGACCACGAACGAAGGATAGAGGCCGCGCCTCTTCGCATCCTCTATGGAACCAAGTTTGTACATCTCATCGATGTTGGTCTCATCCCTGCGGTCAATGGACAACAGTTCCAGTGTGCCTCCCTGCTTGCACAGGTAACCGTCCTTCTTCAGAGGGTCGTAGAAGAAATGAAGGTAGTACCTGGTCCCGATGCAGTATTCTTGTATGGTATATGGAAGAGAATTATCTATGGACATCTTGAAGTCCGGGTAGTCCTTGGCGATGAAGAATCCGCGGCCTCCTTTCGCTCCGTGGTATTTCACCATTACCGCTTCGTTTATTTCCCTGGCATCGGTGATGAGCCTCGGCATCGGGACGCCGGCGGAAGTGAGCCAGCTTCTCTGCCTCTCTCTGTTGGACTCCCACTGCAGGACCGCCCTGTTGCCGTAGGACGGGACCATATACTCCTCAAATTTCGGCACTCCCATGTACTCCACGAACGAACCGTGGGGGATTATCACCGTGTTCCTGTCGATGAGCTCGTCCTTTCTCTCCTCCATCTCGTCAAAGTCAGAGTACCTGATTATCTCATCCGGTTTTGCCAGAGGGAACGCGTCGTAGTATTTTGTGTTGTCTTTTACGGTCAACCCCAATGTCTTGAAGCCCATTTTGCGGGCTCCGTGAAAGATCTGAAGCGAAGAATGCGAGCACAACGTGGCTATCGTTATGCTGCTGGCGTCATATCCGTCCAGGATCTCATCGATCTTACCCTTGGGAACCATGTCCTCTTATTGCATTTACACTTTTAAATATTGTTACGCTAACAACATCGGAGACAATACGCCCCCTTTCGCCGAAAACGGCCGCCCCGCCGTGTTGTTCCGCATCGCTTTTGATCGCGGGCGGGGCTCACTTTCGGCTTATTCGGACACCCCTAGTAATGTCTTTTATACCAACAGATTGTACTATAGATTGCCTCGTGGAAAAACGAAGAGGTCGATACAATGAATGACGAAGAACTGCAAATCCATTTTGAAGAACTGAAGAAAGAGCTGGACGGAAAGATCGACGACGCCCAGCTGATGAAAGAACTGAACACATACCTCAACGAATACCGTGTAACGGCGGAGGCGGCCAAGAGGGGAATAAAGAGGAAATACGGGGCCGACGGCTCCTCCTCGTTCATGACCGCGGATGTCCTGTCCAAAAAGATAGAGGAACTGAAAGGCACGGAGATGAATGTCGACATAACGGCTAAGGCCATCTATGTGGATAAAAAGCAGATAACTGTGAGAGGATCCCCTAAGACGATCATATCCGGGATACTCGGCGATGAGACGGGCACGGCCCCTTTCACTATCTGGGAGGGGGAGAACGTCGAATTGGAAAAGGGGGCGGTCTATCTTTTCAAGAACGCGTACACAAAACTGTGGAACGACCGCGTGCAGGTCAACCTGGGCTCGCGCGGCAAAGTTGAAAGGACAGAGGGGGTCCGCGTCGACGTCCCCGAGCGGACAATCGCCATGGACTCCTCGGAGATAAAGATCGGGGACATCAAAGAAGGCTTGGGGAATGTGACGGTCAACGGCCGCATAATGTCCGTCGAAGAAAGGAACATAACCGTGAAGGGCGAACCGAAGATCGTCTATTCGGGGATAATAGCCGACGATACCGGCAAGATCCAGTTCTCCGCGTGGAACGATTACGGTCTCAAAGAAGGAGAGTCGATCTGCGCCAAGAACGCATACATACGCGCTTGGAGGGGGATACCTCAGCTGAACCTCGGCGACAGATGCGAGGTGAGCAGGGTCGACGACTCGTTCGGAGAGATAGACATCACCGTCCTGAACAGAACGGTCGCGGACATCATAGCCGTGGGCGGCGGTCTCGACCTCTCCGTGACCGGGACGGTCGTAGACCTGAGAGCGGGGAGCGGTCTCATATGGCGATGTCCCGAGTGCAACAGGTCCGTACTCAACGGAGAATGCACCACACACGGAAGGGTGGAGCCGATAACTGACCTCAGGATGAAACTGATACTGGACGACGGCACCGGGGCAATAAGCGCCATCGTGAACCGTCAGGACACCGAGAGGCTGACAGGGGTCACCCTGGAGGCCGCAGAAGGATTGGCCAAGGCAAGAGGCGACTCGGAGATAGTGGCAAGGGAGATGGCCGAACTGATAATCATGAGGAAGATGACCGTGACAGGGAACGTAATGAGCGATGATTTCGGGCCCATGATGATAGTGAGCAACGCGAGGGTAGAGAACGTCGACGTTACCGCCGAAGCCGAGAAACTCTACAGCGAAGTGGAGGCCGCGCTATGAACGCCAGAGAGACAGCGTGGAGACTCTTCTCATCGGAGCTGAACTCAGCAACCTATGAGATCAAAGGCGACGATGAGAAATCCCCGTCGTATGTGGTGACGAAACTCGGCGCGATGGTCAACAGGGTGCTTGTGGCGGGCGTCCTGACCGAAAAAGAGAATGTCGGGTCAGATGACGAGCCGATGTGGAGAGGCAGGGTGCAGGACCTCGCCACAGGGAATTTCTTCATTAACGTCGGAAGATACCAGCCGGAGGCCGCAGCGGCGATGGCCGACATAGAGACGCCGGCTTTCATAGCCATCGTCGGAAAGGTGAGGACGTATACGACGGACGATGAGAGGGTGTTCGTTTCCATAAGGCCGGAACGCATAGTGAAGATAACGGAAGAGGTGAGGGCGCAATGGATACTCGATGCGGCCAAGTCCACATGGGACAGGCTGAACAAAATGAAGAAGGCCTCATCCGTCGAGGGCCTCTCTGAGAAGACTCTCACGGACAAGGGATTCAGCGAGAAGGACGCAAAGGGTATAATGACCGCTTTAGAGCAGTACGACCTTCCCGACTCGACCACTTATCTGAAGTCCATACAGACAGCCCTGCGCACCATCCTCCCGGACAAGAACATTGATCTGGGTCTGCCGGAGGACATGTCGGATTCGCCGGACGAGATAGATATCGAGCCGGGGTCCATGGGCGGCAGCAACGCCGATATCGAGGACATCATCCTTTCTCTACTGGATGAACTGGATACGGACGGGAAGGGGGCTCCCAGGGACGAGCTCGAGAGAAGGGCAGAATCGGAGGGCATATCCAGCATGGAGCTCGAAGAGATCTCCAATGTCCTTATGGACAAAGGTCTGGTATACGAACCCAACCTGAGATATCTGAAACGCATTTGAACGCGGGGCCTCGCCCCGTTCTTTTACCTTTTCATTTGTACATCACGGCTGACCCATACCCCACCACCGAGTTGATATCATATCTCAGCGAATCCCATGAGTCTGAGTATTTCAGCACCTCTATCCTAGACGGCTCCGATCCCAGGATGGCGGCCGCCATCGGGCCGTATCCGCAGACCGATATCCTGTTCCTTTCCACCGCCGAATACATTCCGTCGACGTCCCTTTCCGCGATCCGTTCCAAGACCGTCGAGTTCAGTCTCTCCGCGTCCTTTTTCGGGATGTAATGGGCCATGTCGCTGGATGCGATAATGATCACATCCCTGTCTCCGCATGCCTCCTTTATCGACCCTGCCAGCTTTTCGGCGGACGCTTTGCTCTGATCCCTCATTATGATCGGCACGATCTTCGGATCCTTGTCGATGTATTGTATGAAGGGTATCTGCACCTCAATGGAATGCTCATATCTGTGGGCGGCGCAGCTGCAGGGGACCGTTTCCTTGAGCCCGGATGCTATGTCCTCATGTATCTTGCAGGGACCCATCGGAGTAAGGAAATCCTCATCGCACATAACGGCCTTGAAAGGCACGCCGGTATGGTCCGGGCCTATCAGGATGTACGCTTCTGGCAGTCCGTCCTCCGCTATCTTTCTGTAAACGTGGGCGGCGTTCATGCCGGACGCCATGTAACCCGCATGCGGCGAGATGGCGGCGGAGATCGTCCTGTCATTGCCGAGATGTTCCGGAAGCCCCGGTCCGAGGTCGTGAAGGAAACTGCTTTCGATGCTTGCCGTCAGTTCGGCCCTGTCCGCAGGATAGAATCTGCCTGCCACGGCTGGATGTCTCATAAATGAAAATATATGTAAAAGGGTAAATGGTTTGCCTTAGCCTGCATCAGAGCTTGGCTTCGAAATCCTCGATCTCCATCTGGAAATCCGCGCGGTCCTTTATGTCGCCTCTTGCGAAAAGGACCTCCCTCGTAAGAAGCCAGTATATGCAGGCGAGCGCCCTTCTTCCTTTGTTGTTGGTAGGCACGACGAGATCGACATTCCTTGTCTCGTTGTTGGCGTCGCAGAGCGCGATTATCGGTATCCCGAGGTTGAGGGCTTCGTTGAGCGCCTGCTTGTCCGCCGCCGGGTCTGTTACCATTATTATCTCCGGCTCGATGAATCCGTCATTGGAGGGGTTCGTAAGCGTGCCGGGAACGAAGCGCCCCGCGAATGCGGGCGCGCCTACGGCTTTGGAGAACTCCCTTGCCGGCCTCTGTCCGTACTGCCTGGCCGATACCACAAGGATCCTTTTCGGATCATACCTGGCGAGGAAGCTTGCGGTCGCCCTTATCCTGTCATCCGTCTTCTTGACATCCAGCACATACAGCCCGTCCTGCCTGACCTTGTATATGAAGTCCTTCATGTCCGCGCTCTTCTGCTGGGTGCCTATGTGCACACCTGACGTCAGATAAAGTTCCTCTGCGACAAGCAGATCATTGTTTACGGTTACGTTCTCCTCTTCGCTCATTATGATTCCTCGGTTAACTCCTGACCACAGTGATAGGTATGATTTCCTTCTCATACTCAAGCATGGCGATGTCTATGGGATCCAGCATATCCTCGGGATAGTCGATTAGGACCGGAGCGCCGTACGAGATCTGAAGCGCCCTTGCGCCTATGATCCTTGCCTTCTCAAACCTAGTGTACATCATTTCATTCACCATACAGGATGGCAGGTTATTATGATGCCCATTATAAACCTTTCTGAGGAACCGCCCGCCCTATTATTTTATCCTGTTAGTGTACAGAACATACAACGCGCGCGTGTG
This sequence comes from Candidatus Methanoplasma cognatum, assembly GCA_009777615.1. Taxonomy (NCBI): domain Archaea; kingdom Methanobacteriati; phylum Thermoplasmatota; class Thermoplasmata; order Methanomassiliicoccales; family Methanomassiliicoccaceae; genus Candidatus Methanoplasma; species Candidatus Methanoplasma cognatum. Next base: position 140,268 of record WRLM01000001.1, on the reverse strand, counting down.
AGGGTAACATATTTTTACACCCACCGTGATTGACGCCTCATGCCCGATGAACTGGAGACCTGCCTTGCCGCGCTGTTCCTTAACAAAGGCAAGGATGTCCTCACCGCCAAAGAGTTCATGATGTACGCGTCCCTCGACCTCAGATGGATGCAGGTAAAGGATGCGGACGCGCTGATGAACATACTTTTGGATAAGGGCCTCATGTCGAAGACGGGCGAATACCTGCGGCCGATGATAGAGACCTCCGCAGTGAACGTGCCGGTAGCATACCGGCCGTCGGAGGATCTTCTCAAGTCTCTGAGGTCTTATTCGCCCAAACAGCAGACTGCCAAAGGCGGCGGCGCTGCCGATCTTCTGTCCGGGCTTATCAGGGTGGCGCTGGATTCAGGTATGGAGAAAGGCGCATTCATATCGGAATGCAACAAGATCAGCAAAAGAACGGACGTCGATATGGAAGTGGCGGCGTTGATGATCCTGAGAGAAAGAGGCGTGGACGTCATGCCTTTCCTGGACGATGTCCGTTCCTCCGTTCTCGGAAGATGATCATTCCTTTTTTATGAAATTGCTGAGGGTCATGCCTTCGGACTGCTTGCCGCCCCCTCCGACCTGAGCTCCGGACTGCACCTCTTCCTTAAGAGTTATATTCAGCGCCTTTTCCAGCTTGTTGATCATTTTATCGTCGGGGACCAGATCGTTCGCCTCTATTCTGGCGATGTTCCCCCTTCTCTCAAGGATGGACTTCGCGAACTCGTCGATATCCATTCCCTTTGCTTCTCTGGCGGCTTTCACCACCCCTCCGTAATCATCTATCAGTTCCCTTGACGACACCGAGAATACGTCTCTGGTCTGCATCCTTCTCTCTCTTCTCTGGAGTCTCTGTTCGATCACCGATTTCTGGACCGCCGCGCTCGGCGGGGGGTTTGGTCCTTTATACTCATCTCCGAACCTGGCACAGTCGAGGCACAGGCTCAGTTTGATGCCTTCCACAAGCATTGGTTTCGTTATGGGAACCTCTTTCCCACACATTTCGCAGATCATTGCAACCTTATTGGTATTTGTCATTAATTAAATTGATGGTCGGTACGAGAAAAAGTAATAAAGATGTGGAACGTATAAACCACAAAGTGGTAGCAATAATGGACGACACCGGCATTGAGGAACTGAAGGCGAGGATCATCACGCTCGAAGAGAGGAACGTCAGATTAATGGAGGATCTTCAGACCGCAGAGAACGACAAACGCTACTCTGAAGGAGAACTGTTCAGGCTGCAGAAGGACCACAGCAGGATACGGGCGGAGCTGGAGAGGCTCAGAAGCCCGCCTCTGATCGTGGGGTCGCTTCGCGACGTCCTCCCGGATAACCGCGTCGTCGTAAAGAGCACCACCGGCCCGGATTTCATCGTTTCCGTTTCCGAATACATACCGACGTCCGATCTTGTTCCGGGAGCAAGAGTGTCCCTGAACAAGCAGACGCTTGCGGTGATGAACGTGCTGCCTCTTCCGCTGGATCCCGTTGTTACAGGCGCGGAGATAATAGAGAAACCTGACATTTCATACGAGGACATAGGCGGCCTCGACAAACAGATGCTGGAGTTGCGCGAGGCCGTCGAGGACCCGCTGCTCAGGCCGGAGCTTTACGCCAAGGTCGGCATAGAGCCTCCCAAAGGCGTGCTGCTGGTCGGCCCCCCCGGGACCGGCAAGACCCTGATGGCAAAGGCCGTGGCGAACGCCACAAGCGCAACGTTCATAAGGTTCGTGGGTTCCGAACTGGTCCAGAAGTACATCGGAGAGGGCGCCAGGCTGGTCCGCGAGCTGTTCGATCTTGCCAGAGAGAAGGCCCCCAGCATAATATTCATAGACGAGCTGGACTCTGTGGGGGCAAAGAGGATGGACGTCGCCACATCCGGGGACAGAGAGGTCCAGAGGACGCTGATGCAGCTGCTGGCAGAGCTTGACGGATTCACGCCTACCAGCGAGGTTAAGATCATCGGCGCTACTAACAGGCCGGACATCCTTGACGACGCCCTGCTCAGGCCGGGAAGGTTCGACCGCATAATCGAGATCGACCTGCCGGACGCGGAAGGCAGGACGCACATATTCAGGATCCACATGTCCCGCATGAGCATAGACAAGGACATCAACCCGAGAAAGCTGGCCGAAATGACCGACACCGCTTCCGGCGCGGAGATCAAGAGCATCTGCACCGAAGCCGGAATGCTCGCAATACGCGACGGCAGGGACACGGTCACCGAGCGGGACTTCCTGGCCGCGAAAGGGAAGGTCATGGAAGCGGGAAGGAACAAGATTAAGGCCGCCCCCGCCTATATGTTCGGATAAACCTTAATTTCTATCCGCATCTTCTCCGCCGAAGAAAGTAAGCTGGATGGAAGCATATATCTCCTCCAGTCCTGTTCTTTCCTCCGCGGAGACGCCTCTTATCCCTCCGAATATCCCGGTGTTCTCCAGTGCTTTGAAGAGTTCCATCCCCACCACAGTCTGAGGATCGGAATCCTCATCCAGGAAATCGCCGTAGAGGGTGTCGGGGTTCTCAAACCAATCGATTATCCTCATGCCGTCCTCTTCGGACAGCACATCGAACTTCGAAAGCAGGTTGATCGTTGGAAGCTGCAGCCTGAACTGCACAAGAGCGGAAAGCGTCATTGACGATACGAACCCGTTCGGCCTCCTGCAGAGCATCGGATCGGAGAGGTACGCGATCATGGACCTTTCCTTTCCCAGCGCGTTCACTATCATGTTGGAGGATTCTCTGAACGCGAACAGCTCAAGCTGCCCGGGAGTATCTATCAGCGCATAATTGGTCTTGTATCCGCTGAGCACGGAGGTCAGTTTGTGTATGTTCATAGCCATGAGGTCGGCGGCGGCGACCTGCGCGCCGTTCGGCCCGAGAGAATATTCTTCCATCACCTCGCCGAGGGAGATCCATTCCCTTATGTCTATGTCCGCTCTGTAAGCGAGCCTGTCGGCGCCCGGGTCAAGGTTCACGGTGACGGCGTCGATCCCGTTGTCATCGAGCCATTCCTTGAATGCTCCGACCATGGTGCTCTTGCCGCTTCCGGCCGTGCCGACGAAATAGATGTTCCTCATAAGACCGTAATTATATCCCGCCTCTGATTTATATGTTTAGAGCAACTCTGCATCATCTTCCTTTCGGGGTCAGATGGATCACGGAGATCAGATGTACTCTCCCAATCCGAGCTGATCCAGCCAATATTTCATATATGTCACTTTTTCATATGTTACCCAGGCGCGGACGGTCATTCCGTTTGTTAAGTATATCTTTCCGCCTTTTGAATCCTCCATGTATTCTGCGTCGAACTCTACAACGACCCGGAAAAATGCGCCACGTTCTTGTAATATGGCATCGCTAGAGATACTTTTCACTGTTCCTTTTATCGAACCGTACTCTGTCTGAGCCAGCCCATCCACTATGAAGGAGCACTCTTGATTCACATCTATCTTAGAGCGGTCTCCCGACCCTATGTACATCTCTATAACCCTGTCGGAATAAGGATTGCTGATGCTCCCTATTATGTCCCCTATCTGCAGAACAGTCCCTTTGCGTATCTGTGCGTCGAAATGAATAATCCCAAGTATTGTAGCTTTGATATCATATCTTGTCAATAGTTCGTTATATGAGTCCAGTTCGTCTACATATGGAGTCATGTTGATGGCGTTCGCGCCTCTTTCCGATGCCAACTGAGCGATCGTTTGATTTTTCAGGCTTATCAGCATCGTCGGATCAGAAGCGGTGGCGACAGTAATGGCGAGGGCCAAGTATTCATCATATGATTTTGAGAAACTCTCGAACATGTAGTGGAACTTTGCCTGTTCATTGTCGGATTGGCTGAATGGCGAGGATACCGGCGTGCCGTCATAAATTGCAACAAGCCCCAACATAGTGTTTGTATATCCTATCTGTCTCGTCATAAGCGATATCATATTTGTTAATCTGGTGGTCTGTGATCCAAGTTCTGTTTCATATGATATCTTGTTGGCAGCCAACGTGCCCCTTTCTGATATTAGCTGTAATTCTGTTTGATTTTTCAGATTTATCATCATTGTCGGATCGACAATACTGCCTGCTGCTAGGGTGGCGGCAGCGTATTCGTCGTATGAGAATACGAAACTCTCGAACATTAAATAGAATCTCCGCTGCTCATCATCAATTGGGTTGAAGGGTGAGGTCACAGGTGTGCCGTCATAGTTCGCAACTAGACTTATCATTGTATCTATATAACCAATCCGATCCATTATAAGCGATACAAGGCTCGATATCCTATCACTATTTGCGTCCTTTTCGGCCTGAGAAGCTATCAGGCTGCCAGTGAGTGAGCCTCTTTCTGACACTAGCTGAGAAGCTGTCTGCTCCTTAAGACTTGCTCTCATCCCAGGCGGGTCCATGGAGCCGGAATATCCGCTATATGCACTCATGAAACTCTGTAACAAATAATAGAATCTCACTTCTCCGTCAACAGATGTGCTGAATGGTGAAGTCACCGATGTGCCATTATAGTTATTGACTATCCCCAACATTGTGTCTATATAACCTATCTGTGTTGATATGTAAGCCATAATGTCTGTTAATCTGGCATTGGTCGAACTCAGTTCAGCCTGGTAGTTTGCCCTATCGGTGATGTAATTGCCTCTTTCCAACGCCAACTGAGCTATTGTCTGATTCTTCAGGTTGATCAACATTGTCGGGTCGACAAAGGCTCTGTTGTTGGCTGCAACTAAGTATTCATCATATGCGTTTACGAAGTTCTTGAACATGTAATAGAACCTGAATTCATCCTCAGCAGCCTGATTGAAAGGTGTGGACACGGGCGTACCATCATAGTTCGCAACGATATCCAGCAGAATATCCATATTATTGATCTCTGTTGTCATAAGCAATATGAGGCTCGTTAGGCTTTCGTAATACTCATTTAGTTCTGTCTCATATGATGTTCTGTTGATGACAAGCGTATTTATCTCCGATGCTAACTGGGAGGTCATCTGATTCTTCAAATTTACCATCGTTGTTGAATCGAATATACCTCTTGCAGCGGCAGCGGCATAATTGTCATAAGTTTTTGTGAAGTTCTCGAACAAATAATAAAATCTGAACTCATCCTCGGCGTTCTGATCGAACGGCGAGGACACCGGCGTACCATCGTAGTCCGCAACGAGATCCAGCAGAATATCAATATTATTGATCTCTGCTGTCAAAGCTGATATCAGTGATTCTCTTTTTGCTATCTCCAAGAGTACCTCTGACTTGTCGAACTCCAGCACCAAATCCCCAGGGGAAACGGCATCGCCCGCCCCATAGTTCACACTATATACTATTCCGGTCGTGCCGGCAGTGAGCATCTGTTTGTCCTCCATGGTAATTACACCGCCGACTTGAACCTGTTCTGCTCTGACAGTGACGGCGCTCCAGACAACAGTACCGAGGAGAATCGCAATGACGGCAATGACAAATATGTATGTGAATTTCGGAGGATTCCTCAGGTACAATAAACGGCTATCGCTCAGTTTTCTCATATCGTATTCGCCAAGTTTTTTCATGTTTCAGCCTCCATAAATACATCTGCCATAATGTCATTGCCATCCTGCTCAATGAGTACAGTATATGTTTCTCCTTTCAGCTTTATGTTATTCTCAAAAGCATATACTTGTATTTTCCCATGCGCCATCTGAACACTTGCGGCATTCCCATGATACCTCGCCATCACGCAGTTCTCCACTCTTATTAATTCGCTGAACGAGTACGGTGGCTCCACTTTCGCAGGCGTTTCCCTTACTTGAACCATCATCCTGCTCCTCTGCACGAGCGAACCGTTCTCGAATACTGATTTTGTATTGATCGTTGTCGGCCCGTATGGAGTTAGACGGTTTGCTTTCATATACGAATTGAACATATGCATGACCTTCTGCATCTCTGTCCCATCCTGAGATATGACATATCTGGACAGCACGTTCTTCAATTTGAGCGTCTTTCCAGTCACGATCTCTATGCTTTTACTGGTACTCAATGTCATTGTCGCCCTCGATTTTCTTTTCCTGCCTCGTCTGCTGTTCTTTTTCAGAAGTGCTGGGGTTCACGCCTGGTAGCTCCCCGACCTGACTTTCCCACAACTTGAGATAGAGTCCCCCTCTTTTAAGCAGTTCTTCATGTGTTCCTGACTCTGTGATCTTACCTCCGTCCATGACATAAATAACATCACATTTCCTTATGGTACTTAGTCTGTGGGCGATGATCATCATCGTCGTCTCTTTCATCTTATTGAATAATGTATCGTATATCTGTTGCTCGGTCAAGAAGTCCATGTTCGATGTGGCTTCATCGAGTATAATAAAATCCGGCTTTTTCACGAGAACCCTGGCCAGAGCCAGTCTCTGCTTCTCGCCTCCTGACAGTCCGCCGCCGTTCTCATCGAGCCGCGTATTGTATCCGGCAGGCAATTTGTTGATAAATTCATCGCATCCCGCCAATGCACAGGCACTCGATATCTCATTGGGTGTCGCATCCGATTTCCCGATGAGCATATTGCTCATTATTGAGCCGCTGAATAGCTGCACATTCTGAGGCACACACCCTATGCGTTCTCTTATCGAGAATGGATTGATGTTCTTCAGGTCGATACCATTAAATGTTATCCTACCGCTCTCCGGAATATAGAACTTCAGCATGAGTTTGGACAGCGTCGTCTTCCCCGAACCTGACCTGCCTACAATAGCTACCTTCTTGCCTCTCGGTATTACAACAGAGATGTTGCTCAGCGTGAGCGGTTTTGAACCATATCGGAATGAAATGCCCTCTATTTCGATGTTATCTATTTTTTCTCCGAGTATCATCGAATCCTTTTCTAACTCCTCGTCCTCTTCCTCATCAACACTGTATATCTCGGACAGACGTTTCAGCGATATGTTAGCTTCCTGAATGCTCAACTGAAGGCTGACAAGCCTGTTTATGGGGCCGATGAAGAATCCCGATAGAGACATGAATGCTACGAGTGTACCCAGCGTCGTTTCGCCGCTGATGACAAAGAATCCTCCCATCACCAAGATTCCAATGTTGCCGAGCCCCCCGGTCAATGATGAGAGTGAGCCTTGGATATTTGAAAGGACGCCCCCTCTGAACCCTAATTTTAGGGTTTTGATGTACTCTGTCTCGATCCTTTCCATCATCAACTCTTCGGAGGTGTTCGTTTTTACCGTCTCGATACCGTTCAGGCTCTCTATCACCTCAGAATTTAGTCTAGCATGCTGTTCCATCTGTTTCTTGTTCAGTTTTCTATATGGCGCCCTGAATAAGAAGATGAGTACGGCGCTTACTATGGCAAGTATAATTATTATCCCAAAAAGATTAGCATTCATTGTGAACAGCACGATGCCGACAATGACCGCCATTGAAACATCAATGAAAACAGTGAGCGCCACGCCCGTCAGCACGCCCGCTATAACTCCCGCATCCTGGAAACGGGTGACTATGTCCCCCGTCTTACGGGACGCGAAGAAATTCATCGGCAACCTGAAGACATGTTCGAAGTAGCCCAACGTGAGCGGTATATCTATCTTCAGCGAAAGATATAGCATGACATGCTGACGTAGTGCTCCGAGAATGACCTGTACCACGACCACGACCGCCAGAACTATTGCGAATATCCTCAGCTGATCGTTAAGGTTATATGGAATTATCTCATCGATTAATATCTTGTTGAATATTGAGAGCACGATCCCAATGATTGTTAGAATAACGGTCGTGGCGATTGCGACAGCGAATAGTCTTTTGTGCGGTTTCAGAAGGCCGATGAAACTGGACAGGACGCTTTTAGCTCCCTCTTTGCTTTTGACGAAATTCTCATTGGGGACCATCATCACGAGGATCCCATCAAAATTTTCGAAGAACTCATCAACTGATGCCTTTTGGTGTTTATCTTCGGCAGGATCCATATACTTGATGGTTCCGCTGTTTACGTTCGCTGAAAAGATTACCACATAGTGAGATGTCCCATCTTCCTTCACAATGTGGGCGACCGCAGGTAAAGTGAATTTGCTTGTGAACGCCTCTTTGTCGACACGGACAGCCTTCGCTTCGAACCCAAGTTTGACAAGGGCCCCCGTAATCCCCTTGATCGTCGTTCCTGAAATATCCGTACCGAGAAGCTCCCTCAGCTTCACAATGGTTGTCTCGCGACCGTAATGGGCGCATATGCTAGCGATACATGCGGCTCCGCAATCGGAAGAATCATGCTGCTGGATGTGCGGGAATTTCACATCAGTATTATCGAGTGACCGATATAAAAACTGATGTGTCATTACCCCTATATGCTAATATATGGTCAAATAAAGAGGAACAGAACAACGACAGAATGTCCCTATGAGATGAGAATGCCAGCAAGATGTGTCGAGCCATCTGAGGGCTAAATGAAGTGCGTAGCAGGTTTTTAAGTCGAATAAGGGGGCCCCATCACCGAGGCCTCCTCTTCTGGGAACTGCATTGTCCCAGTACAGTACGACGATCCGAACCCTATTGCCAAAGCAAATTGTATCAGGGGCTTGGCCACAGCATTAGAAGAAATAAAGTCGCGACTGAATACAGAACAAGGGACATATATAGTATCCTTTTCCCCTGCTGTTCTGCCACCTTTGCTCCTTCGGCCTTTCCAGAATCATATAGGTTTTGGATTTTACCTGCTTTCACCGAACCAAATATGGCAGTGGGCATAGATATACTTAATAAAATAATCATAACCCAAAGTGTTTCATTAGCCCTGTCCCCAGTGTATGTAAAATAGACGATTGCTGCGGCCCCACCAATAATCGTTTGTAGTATGAACATTGAATATGCAAGAAAGTACATACTCTTCGCCGCAGTAGCACTGTATGCGTAAATTCCGCGTAAATGAAGAGGGAGATCATTATTGCCTCTATCCCCTCCCCAATGCGCAAACCTTTTGCCACGATACGCCACATACATCAGAATGGGCCCAAAAATGACCAGATTGAATGATACCCATGACCCTGGCAGAGAGTATTTCGCCCCGTAATAAAAAATTGCCACACCTATTGGAACTGCAAGCGCCCCAATCATCACATATAGATTTGCCCTCATGTCGCTTACATTTATGCGAACCTCTGATTTCGCATTGAACACGACCACTGCAGAATATTTTGACAAAATATTCTCACTCATTGTGTTGGAAAAATCGACCCCCAATTCTTCAGCATATTTTCTCTGATCTGACTCCTTCAGATTTTCGACATTTGCCACCGTTGCTCTCGCTTCTTTTTCATATCTATTGTTGAACCCCAATATCAGCTCGTTGGTTCTGTCTCTCCAATCTGGATTTTTTTCGATAAAGAATTCTGGGATGTCAATAACCAGTGTTGCATGTTTGAGGTCATTGTTATTATCAAGGAACTTGGTAAATTCTTTGTTGTAAGAAGACAATGAGTACTGGTGAACAATAATGACTTTGCTGTATTGAGCTAAATCTACCTTTTTGCTACTACCTATTACCTTCAGCAATTTCCCTGATGTGGCTTTGGCCAAACTGGCTAATAGTGCCGTGTTAATCGAATATTTGGAACATATTATTGCAGTGGTCATTTACCTCGATCCGAGCATGTTATTAAAAAGATAATAGGTTTAAGGCAGGTCTTTACTTTATCACGTTCCACGGCGTGGAAACTCCCGTTGCGGACCCTACCACACCGACTGCTGAAGTGGTTGCATCGTATGTGCCCGTCAGGAAATCTGCTGCACCAATGAGAGTCTTCCCAACATTAGACCCTGCAGTCCACATAGTCCTTATTCCGCCGGTAATACCAATGCCTGTAGCTAAGCCAACCACTGTACATGCAATATTTATTCCATTTGCAACGTCTTGACTTATTATGCCGTGATCGGCTAAATAATTGGCCACGACGCCGACTACAATTGCAACTATGCCCACTAAAAAGTTCAACCACCCGCCATCGTATTCCATCTCGTCTTCAGACAGCTCGGCATACGTTGCCGGCATCTTCATTTCATAAAGACATTCTGTCATTCGTCCTGTTTCTCCTTTTTGCCATATATTGGCCTATGGATGTACATGCATTATGTATATTTATATTGGTCGCTCGATAGGGCTTTCAGGAAATTCTATGTGCTCAGAGTTTTCGGGAAACTTTGAACGCACAAGGTTTCACCAGAGCCATATGGGGTCAGACTATATATACCATAAGATTAGTTATTACTATTAATTATTGAGATTGTAATAAAAGAAGCTAGGGCACATCAACAATCTGTGGGAATGATGACTATGAAAAGAATAACATCTCTATCAACAGAAGTTACATTCTCCATCAAACCAACAGGACGGTTTAAATGAAGAAAGAAGCAAAAGGAAATACGGCACTTGCATCCGCATTCGTGTTGCTTTGCGTCTGTCTATTAGCTGTTGCAGGTAACACATTGGATAGATTAGATGCTTCTCTTGGTTCAGATGTCTATTTCACACAATACGCGTTGAATTTCGGAGGTTCAAACAGCGATGGATTCGCCTCTGTGACCGCAGTGGACGATGGTTTCGTAGCAGTCGGTCAATCCGCTCAGACCTCATTCGGCGATGGCAACTGGACCGACATTACAGGAAAAGGCGGTTACGACGCCATCATTGTGAAGTATGGTCTCAGCGGCGATGTCATCTGGAGTAAGAACTTCGGAGGATCGGGCAGTGATCAATTCAATTCAGTGATCGCCGTGGACGGTGGCTTCGTAGCAGTCGGTAATTCTGAAGAGACCTCGTTCGGCGATGGCAACTGGACCGGCGTTACAGGAAAAGGCGGTTACGACGCCATCATTGTGAAGTATGGTCTCAGCGGCGATGTCATCTGGAGTAAGAACTTCGGAGGATCGAGTGACGATCAATTCACTTCTGTGACCGCCGTGGACGGTGGCTTCATAGCAGTCGGTCAATCCGCTCAGACCTCGTTCGGCGATGGCAACTGGACCGGCGTTACAGGAAAAGGCGGTTACGACGCCATCATTGTGAAGTATGGTCTCAGCGGCGATGTCATCTGGAGTAAGAACTTCGGAGGATCGGGCAGTGATCAATTCACTTGTGTGACGGCCATGGACGATGGCTTCATAGCGGTCGGTAATTCTGAAGAGACCTCGTTCGGCAATGGCAACTGGACCGGCATTACAGGAAAAGGCGGTTACGACGCCATCATTGTGAAGTATGGTCTCAGCGGTGATATCGTCTGGAGTAAGAACTTCGGAGGATCGGGCGACGATATATTCACTTCTGTGACAGCCGCGGACGATGGCTTCATAGCGGTCGGTAACTCTGAAGAGACCTCGTTCGGCAATGGCAACTGGACCGGCATTACAGGAAAAGGCGGTTACGACGCCATCATTGTGAAGTATAATGCAAATGGTAACTTTCTGTGGGGAAAGCACATAGGTGGGTCGGCAGCAGAAATTTTCAACGGCGTTACCGTCGTGGATGATTGTTTTGTTGCCGTTGGTTATTCTGCAGAGGCCTCATTCGGCAATGGTGATTGGGCTGGTCTCGAAGGGAGAGGCGGCAACGATGCAATCGCTGTATTATATAGCGTAGATGGCGACGTCCTATGGAAAAAGAATTTTGGCGGATCGGGTCAGGAAATATATTTTGGAGCATATACGATGGCTGATGGTTTTGTCGCCGTTGGTGTTTCTCAAGAAAACTCATTCGGCAATGGTGATTTTACAGGTTTAACGGGAAGAGGCAACAATGATGCGATATTAGTCATTTATTCTCTATCGGATCAACCGCCGACATACTCTGTGACGTACAATCTCAACGGCGGCACTGGAACAGCTCCTACAAAATCGCCCATGATTGCAGGTGCAACATTCCAGGCCGCAGCAGCATCAGAGATCACACCCCCATTGAACAAACAATTCAAAGAATGGAACACGTCAGTCAACGGCGGAGGGATTTCATACGCGGTGAACGCAACAGTGACGGTACCAGATTTCAACCTGTTTTTATATGCAATTTGGGAGGATATTCCTCAAATTAAGATTACATCACAACCAGAGACTGCAACCGTCAGTGGACAGATGTGGTCATACACTCCGATAACCAATCCAGATGGAGCAACAATATCTGTCGTAGGGGCATCATGGGTTTCATCTGACGGAACGACAGTAAGCGGAACAGCGCCGTTACCCGCCAACGGATTGCTGGAATCATTCTCGCTTACCATAACCGCATCGAGATCTGGTTATATTTCAGCAACACAGAGCGTGATTATTACCGTTTTTTCAACTCAATTCGCACCGCCGGAGACCGCGTGCTTAAATGAGCTGTACACATACACTTTCGCCGTTCCTGTCACCGATACAAACAGCATAAGCTTGAGCATGACGCCGTTCCTGTGGCTCTCCTACAATATAAATGTCGTTGACAGCAATACTGTAAACATCACTGTCTCCGGTGTTCCACAGTTGAAGATGTATGTCGGCATAAAACATACAGTGACCATGACCCATGAAGGCGGGATGAACACATGGGATGTAACTGTGACTATGCCCACATACGCCGTAATATTCGATACTGTGGGCGGCAACGGGACGCTGACTGCAACTGTGGATGACATCAGCATATCGACAGGATCACAGGTCGATGATGGTAAAGATATAGTGTTCACTGCAACACCCGACAGCGGTTTCCGCGTGAAGGAGTGGAAGCTCGGTAACGTTGTCGTACCCGGCCTCAGTTCAAACACTTTCACAGTGCAGAAAATATCGGCCTCGGTTAGCGTTACCGCCGAGTTCGAACCGATGCCGCCATCTCACATAATATCCTTCGACGGTATTGGCAATGGAACTCTTATCGCAACGGTGGATGGGGCAGGCATACTGACCGGATCGCTGGTCGAGGAAGGCAAGGATGTTGTGTTTACCGCAACGCCCAGCAACGGTTTCCATGTGAAGGAATGGAAACTCGATAACATTATCATACCTGGTCTCACCTCAAACACCTTCACGCTACAGAATATTTCTGTCGCTGGCAACGTCACCGTCGAGTTCGAGCTGATGCCAACTTCCTATATGGTGTTGTTCAACAGCATCGGTAGCGGAACGCTGACCGCAACGGTGGATGGTATCGGTATAACAACTGGGTCACAGGTCGATGGGGGCAAGGATGTTGTGTTTACCGCAATGCCCAGCAACGGTTTCCATGTGAAGGAATGGAAGTTCGATAACGTTGTCATATCAGGTCTTGCCTCAAACACCTTCACGCTGCAGAATATTTCTGTCGCTGGCAACGTCACCGTTGAGTTTACATTGACATCGTCATCACATACAGTATTGTTCAACAGCATCGGCGGCGGAACGCTGACTGCAACAGTGGATGACATCAGCATATCGACAGGATCACAGGTTGATGATGGTAAAGATGTAGTGTTCACTGCAACGCCCAGCAACGGTTTCCGCATAAAAGAGTGGAAGCTCGATAACATTGCAATTACAGGTCACGCATCGAACACCTTCACTCTGCAGAACATCTCTGCAGTGGGAAACGTCACCGTTGAATTCGAGCAGATAATGAACACAGTCACATTCAACGTGAAGAATGGTACTGGAGGAGATATCACTGCGAAGGTGGGCAGTGCGAAGATAACATCAACTGTTCTGGTCACTATGGGATCTGATGTCATGTTCACCGCAAACCCGACCAATGGGTGGCAAGTGAAGGACTGGTACGTTGACGGTGTCTCCATCGGCGGCAGGACTTTTACGTACACAGTTTCAGACATCATTAAAGATACTACGGTCACCGTTGAGTTCGAGCAGATAATGAGCATAGTCACATTCAACGTGAAGAATGGTACTGGAGGAGATATCACTGCGAAGGTGGGCAGTGCGAAGATAGCATCAACTGTTCGGGTCACTACAGGATCCGATGTCGTGTTCACCGCAAACCCGACCAATGGGTGGCAAGTGAAGGACTGGTACGTTGACGGTGTCTCCATAGGCGGCAGGACTTTGACGTACACGCTCAAAAACCTTAGCAAAAACACAACTGTAACCGCTGAGTTCGAGTTGATGCCTCCTTCTCATGTGGTTTCGTTCAACAGTATCGGCGATGGAAAACTCGTCATGACTGTGGAAGGAGCAAGTGTGCCTGCAGGCGCATCGGTCGAGGATGGTAAGAGTGTTGTGTTCACGGCACTGCCTAACAACAACTTCCGTATAAAAGAGTGGAGGGCTGATGGCACTGTTGTGCCCGGGCACACATCGAGCACTCTTACACTACCGGATATCTCATCCGCCGCAGACATCACAGTGGAATTCGAACCAAATACATACGATCTATATCCCAATGCCGACAGCTTGCCTCTTCTTAAGATTGTAGGCTTTGTGCTCCTTACCGTATTGCTGATAATAGGCGTTGTGTATCTGCTTATAAGAATCATGCTGCGTGCATGATTGTTTGCACACGGATTTCAAGTTGAACAGGACATCCCGCTGTGTATGCGGTATCGGCACGAAAACAGTCAAGACGGCCATCGGACCAGGTATGCGAAAGTATTCTGCAGACATGCCTCCTGATTCAGGAGTTATGCAACGGAGTAGCAAATCTCAAAGCACATATATTAGTGATATAACCTCCTATCGGATATGATTGTGGCTATCTTTTCGTTTTGCAGGAGGTGTAAGGAATGGTTTCTTCTGAAATGATTGGAGTTATTGTCGGAATAGTTGTTACTATTGCGGCATCAATATACGGGTTCGCAAAGGGTGACTGGTCGCCGTTAGCGTATATGGTTTTTATAATACTCCTGGTTTTGCTTTTTTATAACGTCTTTAGTTGCTTTGACGACCGTCTGGACCCAAGCAACCGGACAAAATTATTCAATTCACCAAACGGGGATGTTGAGGTAGAGATTGTCTGTACAAAATATCTAATGGGAAATGGAGCCATCTATATTGATATTAACGAAGCAAGGATAGGAAAGATACACAGGGGCGGGTCGGCGCGCATCCTGCTTCCTGCAGGGACGAACCGAATATCTATTTACCGCAGTAAAAAAGCCATGGTGATCGAAGAAGGACTCGTGGAGAAGGGATGTTCCTTATTAGTATGGTCAGACAATTCTGTTTTCCCCAAATACCATGTGACCATCCTGAACAGAGACGCAGTCTTTGATGAGAGTGATTTGATGGCCTCTTATGAGAAGATCCGCAAATATAATATTGATTACACACGTCGAGGGGTACTTTTTGGAGTGCCCCCGCTGATAATGATGTTCCTGGCAATGAAATTCTTCTTTGGTCTTTTTTAACCTGAGTCAGACAGTTATAGGTGCCGAATAAGGCAACAGGCAGAATGTTCCTCTTAAGATCGTGATTATATCCCGCCTCTGATTTATATGTTTAGAGCAACTCAGCTTTCAGGAAATCATCACCTCCTTGAGTTAGGTTTGAGTCCGACAGCTGATCATATTGCATTTGGCCACGCAACGGCAGCAATCTCAGCACCGAATGACATCGGAGGACGGGGCCTTACGCTTACTTAAATAAATCTCGATACTCATGCTGAAACGTGTTTCGAGCGCAAATTTGGTATCTGCTTACTTGATACTTATGCATGAAGAAAAAAAGAGAAAACTTAAGCCCTTCTTTTAAGCTGACTAAGCAAACCGATGAAAACGGCAAGTGTTTCTTTATCACTGAAGAAAAATTCATTGTCTACAGCTTCAACAATCGGGTTTACGGTTTTGATTATTTCCTCCCCTTGGATTGTATTCAATATACGCTTTGCTCTCGTATCCGTCGGGTGGTTTTCTCTTGTGATAAGATTCTTCTTTTCTAATAGACGCAACGTTTTTGAAACCGTCATAACATCTATCATGGAAAAATCTGAGATGTCATTCTGCGTCACACAAGAATTAACCTCATTTAATTCATGCGTGACGGCCAGAATTACAAACTGTGTGTGGGTAATGTCGAATGGGCGTAGCGCGTCCTTTATTTTTCTTTGCCATAGGACGGATGCTTGCCAGAACAATAGCCCCGGACTTTCATTAGAATTTTGGAATTTCGAGTATTTCATCCATTACATCCTTGCGAGTTGAGATAGCCTTTCCATGTTGCCGGGGATATTTAATACAATCCCTTGCCCCATTCCCTGCAACTGTGCTTCATTTGGTCCTGTGATTGTGACAGTGTGTTTTAATGTGCACTCACCGTTTCCATCTTCGGAAATAAAGTGTCCGAATTGGACGACTATCTCTCCAAGTACTGATGAATTTATGAACACTTTACCATTTTGCACCTCATCTAACACAAAAGGCAAGGGGGGCATTTCCTTAATGTACATTGTGCCTTTGGTTCCTGTGACAAATTTGCCTTCCAGCACAACGTTTTGCATATCTGAATCCCATTCAGACCACTTGTTTACATTAGCATATAACTCCCATACTTTCTCAATGTTCATTTTTCCTCTGACAGTGTTTTCATACTGAAACATTTTTATTACCTCCAAATATTATTAAGCATACTTATATTAAACATGCTTAATATAATTTTCCCTTAATATTCATACCGAAGCGTGAGCAGTGTGGCAGAGGACAGCCCGAATTTCCACGGTTAATTTACATTTTATTGAAATACATAATACAGATCTAACCTATTTCTGAGGGATCCCTTCATCCTCTGCGGATAGTTCCATATGCAGTCCAATAAGAAGGCCCCCTCACTGAGACCCCATCTTCTGTCTGACCTCGACAGCTTGATTTCCTGAAGCTCTTTCCCAGCGTAAACATAATTAAACAATAAGCATGTTCAGGGGCTATGAAAATCTCAAAGGACCATAGTGTCGCGTTCGCCTGGTTCGGAATGATCGGGGTTGCGGCATTCATCATCGCATGGGTCTGCGCAGCGTCTATCGATACCGCCTGGGAATTCGGCGTCAACAAACTCTCTGAATTCGGGATCTCGGACACGGACGCGAGCCTTTACTTCAACTACGGCTGCATGATCACAGGCGCACTTGTTGCTGTGTTCGGGGTCGGATGCGCCGTATACGCAAAGAATATGGGCCGCGCCGTCGGCGGCGCTCTCCTTGTTCTCGGCGGGGTTGCCCTTGCCCTTGTCGGCGTATACACGATGAACGATGGGGATCTGCACAGCTTCGCTGCGGTGTCCGCGGCGCTGCTCATATTCTTGGCAATGATCGCCTTTGCGGCAGGGAATTGGATCGCGGACAAGAAGATCTTCGCGGGAATAGGTATCGTCCTCATCTTCTTGCTGGCCACCATGGCATTGGTCTTCGATGTTGCAGAGCTTGAGGCATACGGCATAATACTGGTAATGATGTGGTTCCTTGCTGAAAGCGTGAATATGGTCCTTTCAAGCAGGAAGGGTTAATAGAGATTACAATATTAAGAAGGCAGGTGTAAAAATGGAAACTGTACCTAAAAATGTAAAGATCGGCGGTGCGCTGGGATTGCTCGGCGGGGTTGTCGCCGTCGTTTGCATGGCCGTTTTCTTTGAGGCGGAGGAAAGTGCCCTTATGAAAATGGGCGCATGCATGCTCACGGCCGTCATGTTCTTCGCTCTTGCGGGAGGGTTCGCCAAAGGCGGGCAGTGGTCCTGGAACGTACTGCTGCTGATGACCTTCCTGACGATAGGCGCGGCGGGCAGCTCGGTCATACTTGGAGCGATAGACCTTTATGTCGGCGTGATACTCGTTGTGATAGGCGTGCTGATCGTTGCCAACCTGGCCGTACCGGCGTCTAAGAACTGGGCGGACAGAATAAGGATTTGAAAATGTGCCCGCATGGGCATTACCACTTTTAAATACGGCCTATATAACTAGGTTATTTGTGGTTTATAAATTGCTTATATAGTGCCACTCTCTTTTTTTTCATCGGGTACGTTTAAATTCTATGCCTTACATACATAACTGTGGACTCAAAATACACGTTCGCTTTAAGGAAGATCGCTCTGCTCGGCGGGATAGAGGACTATGTCGTCCTCTCTTCAAGAGAACTGGGCGATGCCTTGGAGATGAGTCAGCAATCCGCATCGAAAAGAATCTTGGAACTTTTGGACGAGAAACTGATCATAAGGGATATGGGCGCGAGAAAACAGCGCATAAAGCTTACTCCCAAGGGGATAGACGAGATCAAACAGGAATACAGCGAATACCGAAGGGTATTCGAGGTGGATGATCAGATCAACCTGCGCGGAGTAATCACCGACGGTATGGGGGAAGGCGGTTATTACATATGCCAGATCGGTTATATGGCCCAGTTCGAAGAGAAACTGGGATTCAAACCGTACGAAGGTACACTCAACATAGTGATCGACAGAGAGGATGTCGGTAAATTGGACATTATCCGAAGTGCACCCGGGGAGACCATATACGGCTTCTCAAGCGAAGGAAGATCATTCGGAAAAGTGACCGCGCACAAAGCGAGGATAAGAAGCATCGAGTGCGCGGTAGTTATGCCCGAAAGGTCGCATTACGATAATGTGATAGAGGTTGTCTGCCAGTACCATCTGAGAAGAACGCTCAGCATCGGGAACGGCGACCATGTTGAGATCAAGATAAAGGTATGATCACCAAACACAGATGCGATATGCCGCCTCCTTCCCCATCGGATGGTCCTTACACCGGCTAGTGGATACCTGCGGTTCTGTAACCGCCGTCCTGTCACCGGAAGGATTATCAGTAGCTGTAGCACGCTCGGTGTTTGCCATGATCTGTGAACAAAACATATTAAAGCGTTAAATACATCGCTCCGAACGGGTGTGTGACGTTGTACATTCGGACGGCTTCCGGAACTTTTGGGATACGGCCGTCAAGGTGCGCTCACAGCGGCATGGTGATGTTATGGCTTCTATAAAACTTACAGTAAAACGCAAAGCTCCTTTCCAATTGTATGATATAAAAATAAGGGACGCCGCGGACAGCGACCTCGAGAAGATCTCGAAGGACCTGGGCCTGGGCCTTTCGCTTGACGAAATGAAGACCGTCAGAGAACACTTCGTCAAGGAAGGAAGAGACGCCACCGACATAGAACTGCAGTCTCTGGGACAGGCCTGGAGCGAGCACTGCTGCTACAAAAGTTCCAAGGCTGTCCTGAAGGAATTCGTCTTCGGCATCGACCATCCCGACGTAATGTCACGCGGCGACGCCGGGATAATGAGATTCGACGGGAGACACGGATACGCGCTGAGAATAGAGAGCCACAACCACCCTTCGGCCGTAGAGCCGTACGGAGGCGCCGCGACCGGCGTCGGAGGAATATTGAGAGACGTCGTGTGCATGGGCGCGGAACCTGTGGGCATCATCGATCCGTTCTGCATAGGCGAGATCGATACCGAGAAAAAATTACCAAAGGGAACCATACATCCCCGCGAGCTGCTCGAAAGGGCTGTCAGCGGAGGAAAGGACTACTGCAATACGCTGAAGGTGCCTACGGTCTCCGGCGCATTCTTCTTTGACGAAAGATACACCGGGAACTGCCTGATAAACGTCGGCGCGCTGGGCATCGTAAAGAACAAAGAGCTCAGGAACAACTTCGTCGGCGGCCCCGGAGAGACATTCATATTATGCGGCGAACCGACCGGACGGGACGGCATACACGGAGTGAACTTCGCATCCGCCGATTTTTCGGCGGCGGCGGAGAACAAAGGCGCCAAACACGGCGTGAGCCCGATACCGAAACGTTTCGTACTGGCCGCCTGCCTTGAAGCGAACAGGGCCGGCCTCATAACGGGGATGAAGGACCTCGGCGGCGGCGGACTGAGCTGCGTGGTCGGCGAGATGGCGCTGGGAGGAAAGTGCGGCGCCGACGTGGACCTTGAAAAGGTCCCGCTTAGGGAGAAGGGCATGGCCCCGTGGGAAGCCTGGGTATCGGAAACACAGGAGAGGATGATGCTCGCCGCGAAGGAAAACGACGTGGAGAGGATCCTTAAAATATTCAAGAAACGCAACGTTCCGGCGACGGTTGTCGGAAAGAGCACGGACACACAGCGCACAAGGATCTTCTGGGAGGGCGAGTTGATATTCGACATGGACCTGGAGTTCCTTACCGGCGGCCCTGTCTACAACAGGCCCTATACAGAACCAAAGGTGTCCACGAAAGCGGAAGAAAAAGTGCCAAAGCTGCCGTCCAACAATGAGGTCATGACCGCTTTGCTGTCCGACCTGAACATCGCTTCGAGGGAATGGGCGATCAAACAATTCCGGATGAAGGGTAAAAGGACCGCGTCGGGGCCCGATGCGGGGGACGGGCCGGGCGACGCAAGCATAATCACACCGGTAAAGGACTCTAACAAAGGCCTTGCCGTGGCCGTGGGCTGCAACCCATGGATCGTCTCTGCCGATCCGTACCGCGGAGGTATGGGGTGCATCGATGAGGCATGCCGCAACTTAGTGGCAACCGGAGCGAGACCCCATGCATTCACTGACTGTCTGAATTTCGGTAACCCCGAGAGACCGGACCGCATGGGAGAGCTCAGAGAATCCGTAAGGGGACTGGGAGAGGTCGCGCGTCATTTGGGGATCCCGATACCATCAGGCAACGTAAGCCTTTACAACGAATCATCCAACGGCGTCTGCATACTGCCGACCCCGATGGTCATCGGCACGGGATTGATCAAGGACAGCAGGAAGGCCGTCACTGCGGACCTTAAGGGGAAGAACAATCTGTTGTTCCTGGTCGGCGAGACCAAAGATGAGATGGGCGGCTCGCTGCTTTTCCGCAAGTTCGGAGGCGCGGGCGGCGATGCCCCCGGCGTAGACCCTGCCAACCTCAAGAGGCTTATGAGCAGGATGCTAACAGCTATGGACAAAGGATTGGTAAAAAGTTGTCACGACTGTTCTGACGGAGGGTTCGCTGTCGCCATGGCCGAGATGTGCATCGCCGGCGGCGTAGGCGCTGACATAGACCTTTCGAAGGTCAAAGGCACTGAGATGGTTAAGTTGTACTCTGAGAGCAACACAAGATGGATCGTCGAGATCGCTAAGGATGATGAGGCCGCGTTCAAAAAGATCTTCGGCAGGAAGGCTGTCCGCGTCGGAACGACCGGCGGCGCGCGTCTGAAGATCAAAGAGGCATCGGTCAATCTGTCCGTCAGTGATATGAGAGCCGTATGGAAGGAGCCGCTGGGAAAGATAATGAACGGCTGATCAGCCTGATGTCTTCCTTCCGAAGATAAGATATCCCGTATGTCCCAGCATTTCGAATGACGGCCTTACGCCTCCGGGATGGACCTCCAGGCCGCGCTGTATGTTCTCCAGCGCGTATACCTCTGCGAACCCTTTCTCCCTGAGGGCGGCGACCGCCGTCTCCGCCTGGTTCATGTTCGGAACATATGAGCATACGCGCCCTCCCGGCCTGAGGTTCCCGCAGAGGTTGTTCAAAGCAAGCCAGGGGTCCGGCATGTCCATGACGAGCACATCGGCCGTTATATCGACCTTAGCGCATCTGGCGTCGCCTATCGTATACTTCCAATATCTGTCCAACCCTGTGCGTTTCACGTTCTTAAGCGCAAGCTTTGCGTTCTCCTCTTTGAATTCCAGCGTATGGACCGTTCCGGCGGGTGCTACGGCGCTCAAAAGAGCGGTTGTCAGCCCTCCGGACCCCGCGCCGACCTCCAGCACCGTATCGCCGGACCTTATTCCGCAATTGAAAATGATCGTCGCCGCATCCTTCGGAGTGATGATCTGCGCCCCTCTGTCCAGAGATTCCATGAGTTCGACGGCGCCCGGCCTGAACACAAAGTAGTCCTTTCCGACGATGCTCATCTGCGACCCGTCGTCCAGGTCCTTGAATCTTACTCCGTCAACGGTCCCGAGCGACGCTATCTTCAGCATCTCATAGGATACTTTCAGCCAGATCCTCTTCCCGGACCTGTCCACGAGGTATACGGTCTCGCCTTCCTGAAAGGTCATGTGATCACATCGTACGGGCGGCCAGCGTAGGTTGTCCGGCATCCTTGCCGCAGATGATGCAGCTTCCTTTGTACCCTTCTTCCGCGGGGTATGGGGTACCGAGTATCTTCATGTCGTATGTGTCTTCGAACTTGTGGCCGCATTCCTCGCAGCCGCACCATCCGAACCTCAGGATCCTCCCCTCCGGTATGCTGTCTAGGGAATCGATCTCTTGCAGTTTGGACATCTGAGACGCCTTTGCTTTCTCCAGGAGCGTGGAGGATATCATATTAAGAAGAAGCTTCACTCCGTTTCCCGCGCTCTTCAGCTCGATCTGTCCTTTTTCTCCCGTGTCCCTTCTGGCAAACGAGACTACGTTCTTTTCGATGTCTCTTCCGCCTATCTCCAGCCTCAGCGGCACTCCTTTGATCTCCCAGTCGTAATATTTGCTTCCGGGCCTTGTGTCTCTGTCGTCAAGCTTTACCCTTATGCCGTGATCTGAGAGATCTTCCGCGAGCGCACGCGCGGCCTCCAGCACCTGTGTGCTGTTGTCTTTTGAAAAGATGGGTATTATCACTGTCTGGAAAGGCGCTATGTCGGGCGGCATTATCATCCCCTTGTCATCAGAGTGAGCTCCGATCAGGGCCCCGAGCAGCCTCTCGCTCATGCCGTAGGTCGTCTGGTGCACATGTTTGTGTTCGCTGTTCTCATCCTCATAAGTTATCTCATACGGCTCGGAGAAGTTCGTGCGGTAGTGGTGTATAGAACCGATCTGCAGCGTCTTTCCATTCGGCATGACTGTGTCTATTCCTACGGTGTAGTACGCGCCGGGGAATTTGTCCCATTCGGTCCTGACGGAAAGGAAGTACGGCAGGCACAGCCTCTTCGCTATCTTTGACAGCATCTCGACATCCTCTTCGATCTGCCTCTGCGCGTCCTCCTCGGACGCGTGGCAGGTGTGTGATTCAAAGAAATGTATCTCCCTCACTCTCATGAAAGCCCTTGTCTGCTTCGTTTCATAGCGGAAAACGTTCACGATCTGGTAGACCTTCAGCGGAAGGTCCTGGTGCGACCTCACCCAAAGGGCGAACATGGGGTACATCGCTGTTTCCGAGGTTGGCCGCAGCACCAATCTCACGTCAAGCTCGTTCAGCCCGGCGTGGGTCACCCAGTATACCTCGGAATCAAACCCTTTGATGTGGTCCTTCTCTTTTTTGAACTCGGTCTCCGGGATCATCAGCGGGAAACAGACCTCATCGTGATGCGTCGCATCAAGCTCCTGCCTGATGAAACGGTCGATGTTGCTCATCGCTTTCCAGCCATAGGGGGTCCAGACGTTCATTCCCTTTATCGGGTATCTTTTGTCGGAGAGGTTTGCCTTCTCCACTATCTCCAGATACCAGTCGCCGAAGTTGTCCTCTTTCTCCAACGGATCACCAGCTCTCTTTCAATGCATTGGATATTATGCCGGCAACTGATATGTGAGATACTTCGTTCTCAAGAGTATTGCAGCAGAGGACCGCTTCCAAAGCATTGCCGGTGAGCCTCTCCAAAGCATTGCTCACGAAAAGCCCGTGCGTGCATACGACTGATACGCTCTTGGCCTCGGCCTCCCTCAAAGCCTGTTTCGCGGCCACAATGGTGCCGCCTGTGGATATCATATCGTCAACGATAAGGATGTTCTTCCCCATGCAGTCCATCTGCGCGGGAGATATCTTCACCTCCGATCCCGAAAGGCGCACTTTCTCAAGATGATCGTACGGTACTCCCATCATTTCGCCGACGGCCTTTGCTCTGTCCTTTGCCCCAAGGTCCGGAGAGAGTACCAGATCGATGTTCTTATTTCTGAAGTAATCTGCGATCGCGGGCGCCGCTTTGAGGTCCTTGTGCGGACATTTGAAGTAATCCAGCACGGATTCCTTGTGGATGTCCACGGTAAGAACGCGGTCGCACATCAAGCCCAGATGATTTATCATCACCTTGGCGCTTTCCGGCTCTCCGGGCTTGAACACCCTGTCCTGTCTGGCATATCCGAAATAGGGGATGACTAGCGTCACTCTTTCCGCGCCCATTTTCTTCACCGCATCCTGCAGCAGGAACATCTCGATGAGGTTGGAGTCGGGATAGGTGTTCTGCACTATCACCACATCGTCGCTCAGAGACCCTATGTCGATCCGTGTGTAACATTCACCGTCCGGGAACCTTGTGGTCGCCGCCTGCACATATGTGCATCCGAGTGTGTTCGACAGCTCCTTAGCTAGATCTCTGGATGACGACCCGCCGACTATTATCATAATGCCCTGATTCCTTTGATATTATAATTGAATTTGCATAAGGGACGCAGAATCCGCGATTCTCTGAAAACCGCCCGCCGCTTGCGGTATGGCGGCAATAGTCAAACTTTTATCATCGGGCATTGTTGCGTAACCGATGAAAGATACCATTTCAGAAGAAAGGATTGACAGATATCTTGAGATCACAAAGAAAGCGCTGGAAAAGCTGAGGATAGCCGCCCCTGACAGGTCGTTCGGCAAAAGGCTTGCCGACGATTTCCTTGAGATGGCGACCTCATATTACAATGATGCGAAACATTTCAGGGGATCGGGAGACCTTGTCACGGCGTTCGCGGCGGTCAACTATGCGCATGGCTGGCTGGACTGCGGCGCCAGGATAGGATTGTTTGACGTCGGGGAAGATGACGTTCTTTTCACGCTTTTCGAATGATTCGGGCCGGCTCGCCGGTCGACGATGCTGAGAACATCCTGTTACCATCTCCCAGAATTTCCTCGACATCTTTGTCGGAGACATCGGTAAAAATACTGTTGCCGAGCATGCACATCGATGACCTTATTCCGTTGCCTTCGAGTATGTTCATCGCTTCGGCCACCTCCCTGCCTCTTACGCCGGCTTCGGCTGAGAATCTGCCGGATATTTCGAAAAGCCTCTCTTTGGTCCCGTTAGTAAGGAATGCACCCATTGCGGCGTCGCCCGCGTCACATATCACTCTCAGTCTTTCATCATCGCCGAGAACGCCGGCGGTGCTCAGCTTGCGCCCAAGAACGACCAGGGTCATTCTCTCAAATACTATCCCCCGATCGATAACACTCCCGATGGGCGGCAATCCTGCCTTAATCCTTATCGGAACATCCCCTTCGTGCATCAGCCCGGCGACATCCCCTAGCCCCCCTCCGCAGACGACCTCCGCCGTATGCGCCGCTTCGAAAGCCTCCTTCCTGCTTTTGCCGGTGATATCCGATAAGCAGAGAGCCGCGGCGACGGCCCCCGATGCGCTCATCCCGAACCCTTGACCCAGAGGGAGACCGCACTCGGCGTTCACCTCGAAATTTCGGTCCGGCGCCATATGCTCCAGGACATGCCTGGTTATCCTCGCGCCGTCGGCCTTTCCGTTGATCAGGACCTTTGTTCTTCCTGTTATCTCATCCGCATGGACGGTCGTGCCCAAGCTCAGCCTTACGCCGACGCCTCTTGATCCTCTCTCCAGGGTGTTCTCGGAAGCGGCGGGGGTGAAGAAGCAGGTTATGTGGGCCGGGCAGAACGCCGATGTCATACTATTTCCGCACAGTGGTTCAGTATCTCGTCGGACACTTCGATCTTCGTGCCCGTGATGTTCTTTGACTGCTTGCTCGTGACCAGGATCACCGAGGATGTTGACCTGCCCGCGTCATCGACGTCGTTGGCGACCACCGCCCTGAGATCATATTCCTCCATCCTCGCCCTCGCCTTCTTTTCCAGTTCGGCCAGGGTGAGCCCCGCTTCCGCCTTGAATCCGATGACGTTCCTGCATTTTTTCCTTATCATGGGAAGGACCTTCGGGACCGGCATCAGCTCCAGATCGAAGGGCTTATCGCTGGGTATCTTTCCTTCTCTCTTAATTGCCGGGGTGAAATCCGCCAAAGCGGCAGGCATTATCGTAATATCGTGGTCTATTCCGTCTACCATCTCTACTAGATCGGACACTGCGGAGAATCTTTTTACCTTCAGGAAGTCCGGCAGCGCTACGTTGCAACCTCCCATCCAAAGCTCCACATCCGCCCCTCTCTCAAAGGCGCGCTGCGCAAGTGCCAGAGCCATTTGGCCTGTGGACCTGTTGGTTATCATTCTCATGGAATCTATCGGCTCCTCGCTCCTTCCTCCTATCACCAGTATGCGGCGGCCGGCGAGATCGTTCCTCGACAGGAGTTTCACCGCCCACGATACTATCTCATCCCTGGAAGCGGCTCTTGCTCTGACCCCGTCCCTGTGCGGCCCTATTATATGCACTCCCCACTCCGCGAGGAGTTCGAGGTTCTTCGACACCGCGGGGTTGTCGTACATCAGCTCATGCATTGCGGGCGCGACCGCTACGGGTATCTTCCCTCCGAGCGCGATCACCGCCATCGACGTCACTGCTGTGTCGTCTATTCCGTGCGCCATCTTCGATATTGTGTTGGCTGTCGCGGGATAGACGATGAACAGGTCGGCGGCGGAAGGGTC
The DNA here is from genome assembly GCA_009777615.1 of Candidatus Methanoplasma cognatum. NCBI lineage: Archaea > Methanobacteriati > Thermoplasmatota > Thermoplasmata > Methanomassiliicoccales > Methanomassiliicoccaceae > Candidatus Methanoplasma > Candidatus Methanoplasma cognatum. Next base: position 113,831 of record WRLM01000001.1, on the reverse strand, counting down.
CCCGAGATGGGTGACGTGCTCCGTCTGTCCGGTGAGCTCCGTGATCGGTTTTATTCCAGCGGCGAACTCTACCGCATCCGGCGCCGCAAGCTTAGCTCCGCTCGGGGTCATCACCGGGATCACTTTGGCCCCGTGCCTCACCAGTTCCCGTATCACGGAGAAGCATTCCGTCGCGGCTATGCTTCCGGTTATCCCGATGACTATGGTCTTTCCTCTCAGTCTGCTGCTCTTCTCACAAAATATCTCTTCTGACGGGTGCATCATGATCTCTCCTTCAACTTTTTGATTATCTTGTCGGCTATCTCTGCCTGGCTCTCTTCGGCGTCCACTATCATGAAGTCGAACTCGTCGGCGAGCCTCAGGTACTCCCTTCTTGTGTTCTCCAAGAACTTGGATTCCTCGAATTTGCTAAGCTCCCCCCTTTCTCCTATCCTGCTCAGGCCCTTTTTCGGGTCTATGTCCAAAAGCACGGTGAGGTCCGGCGCGGCAATGACCGGCATGTTAAGGGATATCAGCCACTCCCTGTCCAGCGCCTCTCCGTTCAGTCCGGAGGACTGGTATGCGACCGTGGATGCGAAATACCTGTCGCATATCACGACGCGGCCTTCCTCTTTCCACTTAAGTATCCTTTCGGTGTGAACGGCGCGGTCGGCGACGAACAGGAGCGCCTCCGCCTTTTGGGAGATGTCCTTCACTCTCTTCTCTCTGATGAAGCTCCCTATCTCGTCATGGGTAGGCTCTTGGGTCACGACCACATCGTAACCCTCTTCCGCGAGTCTCTTCTCGATGGCCCTGCAGAGCGTCGACTTCCCCGCTCCGTCAATACCTTCGATGACAAGGAATGCTCCTCCCAAAAACACACTCTCCAAGATGGTATCATATACGCCTTTAATACCGCTTGCGTTGGCGGACAGCCTTTCCAGCAGCGTACCCAATGATTCCAGGTCCTTGATGTACTTCTTGCAGAGGAATGACAGTTTCGCCCGTATCTCATTATCATATTCCAGTCCGAGCGAAGATAATTGGCGCCCAAGTTCTCGGGCGATTGTCCCTCCCCTGCGGTCCCAGTCGGTCAGTATCACCGCTTTTTTACCAAGATCTGCCACATACTCGGCGGCTTTCATCGGTCCGCCTTCCGATTGTATCATGAAAACTTCGCCCGTTACCCCGATCATCCTCAGTGCTCTTTTGTCCTTGAGCCCCTCCACCAGAACGACGCGGTCCCTAGAAAGCTCTCTGAGATCCTCAAGTACTTCCTCTATCTCGGCCAGCCTCTCCTCGTCATTCGTTGTGCTCCCTCAGCTTCAAAATTATAGCGGCGGGATCGCCTTCTATGAATACCGTTTTCTGCCTGCTCGTGTGCCCTGATATGACCGCTGACGGCGATCCGGTGGCCTTGAGGAACACTTCCTCCACCTCCTTATTGGCCTTTCCGTCAAGGGGCGGGGATCTCACTTTGACGATCAGCCTCTTTCTCCAGCCGTCGATCCCTTCCGTGCCGGACCTGCTCGATCTGGGAGACACCAGCACGTCCACCTCGATCCCCGAATCCCTGATCCTGACCACTTCTTCAACAGACATTCGCTCTCGGTATCCTCGTCGGCCGTTATCTTTGTTTTCGTGTCTCGGCCCCGGAACCGCAACGGACCCTTCGGTCTGTTCGGGGCGGTGTGAATAAAACCATATATCGACAGGAAAATAGGGGTACAGATGTCAAAGAGCTCTGACCCCATGTCATTCGAAGACCTCGGCGCCGTATACAGGGTGGAAAAGAAATCCCCCATGCTGTCGGCGGTAAGGAAGGACCTGTACCCGGCGATGGCTGGCGTGGTCATAGGTCTCAGAGCCGAATATGAGAAACATCTCTCCGCCGATCCGGACTCGATAATATGCGAGGGAGTGAACCAGCGGCGCAAAAAGGCGGTGTCGCTTTCTAAAGAGATCGCCGAGATCCGGATGAGTAAGATAGCATCGCTGGCTCTTATCGGCGCGAGAGGCGGACAGAATGTGCTCGACCACCTTACTCCCGAAGAGAGGGAGTATTACAATGATGTCCTGAACATATCAAAAAAGCATCTCAGCCTGATGGATAAGCTGAGCGGCAAGAAGAAGTATGATACTCCGGACATTGACCCGGAACCAATTGCGATCAAGGTTCCGGAACCGGTCAGGGTCGAAGAAGAACCGGTGATCGAACCGGCCGCAGGGAATGAGGCCGAACCGCCGACGGCGGCGGAGGAAGCACCTGCGGACATGTCTGAACCGAAAGAAGAGATCTTTGAAGAGGACGAGACGATGGTCATAAGGATATTGGAGGACCTGCCGCCGTTCTCCGGTCCGGACCGCAATTATGAGTTATCAAAAGAGGACATCGTCAGAATGCCGAAGACAATGGCCATGGCGCTCATCCATAGGGATAAGGCAGAGCTGATCAGCCCCGCACCCTGAGTGTCCTCGTGTCTCCCTGGAACTCGAGACAGTCTATGCGCATCCTCTTCATCCCTGTTATCTCCGCCACCGTTTCCCTTGCTATGTCCGGGGCGTTGTTCGTTTTGCTGAGATGTGCCAGGAATATCTGTCGGCTGTCGTTCATCGTCCTTTTTATCGCTCCGGCGCAGTCGACGTTGGACAGATGGCCCACCTCGCTTGCGATGAGCCTTTTCAGGTACAGCGGGTAAGGGCCTTCCGCGAGCATTTTCTTATCATAGTTGGATTCGATCACAGCTACGTCGGCCTCCTTCAGCGCGTGCTCCACCTGGAAGGTCAGTTTTCCCGTATCGGTTGCCACAAGCACCCTCCTGTCCTCCGCTTCGACCAGGAAGGCGTTCGGCTCCGCCGCATTGTGGGATGTGGGAAGGGGGGTGATGTTCATGCTCCCGATGCAGAAGGATCCCATCGTTTTGATCTCCGCATACTCCACATTGCCGATCTCGCTGCATTCGAAGGTCGCTTTGTTGCACATTACCGGGATGCCGAACCTTCTGGACACAACGCCGGCGCCGGCAATGTGGTCCGTGTGCTCATGGGTAACCAGCAGGGCCCTCAGGGCTTTGCTGTCGACGCCTTCCTGCTCCATCAGCTTCGTTATTCTTTTACAGCTGATCCCGGCGTCTATCATTATGGCATCGTCTTCGAACTGTATGACTGTGCAATTCCCGTCGCTTCCGCTTGCAAGGACATGAACCTCGAACATCGGCCCTCAGACCTTTTTCTTGTATATGTAGAAGATAATATCCGATCTCGAGATAGCTCCCACAAGCACTCCCTTCTCCAGAACGGGGAGACGGTTCACGTTGAGCTGCATCATTTTTTTGAGGGCCTCGACGATCTTTTCGTCAGGGGATGTGGTAAGAACTGTTCTTGTCATCAGCTCTTCGACCTTCATTTCCGATATCGCCCTGTTGGCCTCGGCGAGGGCCGGGTCTGCGGTGACGCCGTCCATCGGCAGGCTGAGAAGGGAGTGGGGGCTCGTGTCCCTGTCCAGTTTGTCCTGGTATCTTAGGATCAGACCGAGAACGTCATTCTCGGTTATTACGCCGATGACATGGTTCCTGTTATCCACTACCGTCGCGCCGGTAGTGTTGTCCACAGCAAACTTTATCGTAGCCCGCTTTATCGTGTCTGTCGGCTTGACAGTCAGCACCTGAGTGGTCATTAGGTCCCTGACTCTGAGTTCTGTCATCATTTCCAGATATGCCACAGAAGATATATGCGTTTGTATTCGATGATCGCCGTACTCTGTGGCTCAGTGCAAAACAGACAGTTTTATTTACCATGATGCAATCAAGAGGCGCACGGGGCCTGTAGCTCAGCTAGGTAGAGCGATCGACTCTTAATCGATCGGTCAAGGGTTCGAATCCCTTCAGGCCCGCTTACTATTGTCAGATATCAAAATTCAATAGCTTATCTTTTGAAATATCTCTGATTTTTGCTTGTGGGCTTGTTCGGTTCTGTAAGCATAACTAACCCTGCCTCCATTGCGGGCCTGAGGTAGTTATTGCGGAAAGTATCGCGGGACTTAAGATTCAAACGTTCCATCAATTCTGCCGCACTCTGGGGATATGTTTCCAATACAGCCATCAGCTGGCGTACTCTTGTATCGATGTGATCTATGTGCGCCTGTGTGTCTGAAACTATGGCCTTTACTGCATCACGTATCGCTTCCAGCATGAAAACTATGAATATATTCACATTCGAACCTTTCTGTGATTCCATCAGAGTGTTGTAATACTCTGTCTGCCGTTCGCGAATGATGCTTTCGACAGGTATCCATGCAAAAATGGGTTTCCATTTCATCAATACGGCGGTCTGCCATAATCTTCCTATTCTTCCGTTACCGTCGCGGAACGGGTGGATACGCTCGAATTCGGTATGAAATATGCTGGATCTTATGAGAATATGCACATCTGAGGCCCTCAGCCATTCGAACAGATCGTTCATGTATCCCGGCAACATTGTCGGTCCTGGCGGAGTGAGGAGCTTTTTTCCATCGGAGTTGTATACTCCCACATCGACCGTGCGCAGCCTGCCGTTCTCTTCGACAAGGCCTTCCATCAATATCTTATGCACGTGCAGAAGATCGTTCATATCGAATGGGTTGATCTTCTCCAATTCGTTGTAGGCGGCTATGGCATTCTTTACCTCAAATATCTCATCCGGTGGTCCGAGGATCCGTTTCCCGTCGACTATGTCCGTTACCTGCCCTATTGACAGCGTATTGTTCTCTATCGCAAGTGATGAGTGTATCGTCTTAATGCGACCGATCCTTCGAAGACGTGGGAATTTCTCTAAGTTCTCAACGCCTTTGATGCTGCCCAGCATCTCCGATATCTCCGATATCAGATCGAGCATCTCGACGGTTATACTGAACGGCGGAATATATCCCATCTGCTTGTGCCTCCATGGCCTCTTCGTGCCTATGGTCGTATCGGTTTAAATATCTTACACATTATCTTACACATTATTCTACATGTTTTTATGATTTGCCGTTTTTGAAATCAGTTTTGCGCATATCGCTCCACAGTATGCAGTCTCCTCAAGTCCCCCTGAATCTTTATCGTTTCCGCCAGCAGACCTACTTCCCTACTATATCCCACGAATAATGAGTTAAATTCCCTACTATATCTCTCGAATGAAAACCACATATGCCACTTTCAAACCTGTAAGAAAAATGCTCAGAAGCCTGAGTTCGAATCCCCTCAGGCCCGCTCTGCATCAATTGGATTCTGGATGAACATTGCCATGTAGAGGGGCATCGTCACCTTCTTTCCCTCCACGCCAAGGTTCCCGTTGATCAATTTCAGTGCGTACTGCGGATCGTATCTTTCCACGAACTCATCCAGCGACGGGGTCCTTCCGTTCCCCGCTTTGACTTCTAAAGGAACGATCCCTCCTTTCTCGGTCAAAAGAAATTCGATCTCCTGTCTGTTCTCACCTGGTTTGTAGTAGTACAAGGGGATTTTCTTTTTGATCAAAAAGTCGGCGATCAAATTCTCATATACGCCTCCCTTCGCCGGACCTTTCAGCGTATTGTAAAAAAGTTGTGACTTCATCTCAAAACCATACATTGCGTTCAATATGCCTACGTCGGTCGCATACACTTTGAAATGTTCAGCATCCCTGTATGCAGGCAGCGGGAAGATGGGCGTATGGACCCTGTAGCAGAATTTTATAAGACCTGCGTCACTGAGCCAGTCCAGACTATTCTCGTATTTACTTGCTCTAGCTCCCTTTTCAACCTTGGAATATTGAAATTTTTTATTCTCCTTTGCTAACTGCGACGGTATGGATTCATAACAATGGGTTGCCTTGACCTTCTCGGGTTCGGAAAGGTATCTTGCGATGTCGTTTTTGTAGCTATCGATTATCCTCTCCTGCTCTTCTTGAACCAGCCCGAAGTTCTTCGTTTCATTGTAAATATTGATGACAGACGGCATGCCGCCCACTATCGCATATTCTCTTAATCTTTCCATCAGCACATCGTTACTGGATGCGGGAATCCGCTCTTTCTTATCGTAATACTCTTTAATGTATCCGACCGCAGTGTCATCGTAGCCCATCGCCCATAGGAACTCTTCGAAATCAAGGGAGAACATCTCCACTTGTCTTTCATACCCCACGGGGATGGACCTTGTTGTTTTGTATGCAACCCCCAGCATGGATCCGGAAGCGATACAGTCAAATCTGTCATCCTCAGCGATGAATTTTAAAGCGGTCCTTGCGTCCCCGCACTCCTGTATCTCATCCAGGAACAACAGGGTCTTACCTTCCTCGAAACGTACGGATCCGTCTATGGCAGTGATCCTTTTGATGATCTCATCCATTTTTAAGCTGCCCGCGAATACCTCTTTGTATCGCGGTTCAGAAAAGAAATTGAGTTCGACTATGTTCTCGTAATTCTGTTTTGCAAATTCTCTGATGATGAATGTCTTCCCGACCTGCCTGGCGCCCTTCACTAAAAGACACTCTTTTTTCTTTGCTTTCTTCCATTGCGAAAGTGTATCCATGAACTTTCTCTTGAGCATGATCGGCCTCCGAATATATCCAGATAGATATAACGAAGACATGATATACATAATTTTGCGTATGAAATTTTTAAAAATAGCGCATTTTTGCGTATGAAATTTTTAAAAATGACACTTTTTTGCATACAAATTTTTTGAAGGGGACAGCTATCTGCTACGGGAAGGTAGAACGGTCAACTCTTGATCGATCGGCCAAGGGTTCGAATCCCTTCAGGCCCGCTCATTGCGTACCATCAGTTTGTCTATATCGATCCTGAACAGGAATGCCACCGCAAACAAAGGATAATGCTCCACCCCCTTCTCATCGACATATATGTTGGTCTTTTCCAGTTTTATCCCCCTCTCGACCCCATATTTCTCCGACATTACGGAATCAAGCGACTTTGCCTTCGTGTTGTTCCCAGATTTGACCTCCACCGCCGTGACCCTGCCGTCGGGATTGAGTACGAAATCTAATTCCAGCTTGCCTTTCCTCTCAAAATAGGTCAGCATGACGCCGTTCTTCGAAAGCTCTTCGGCAGTTATGTTCTCCGCGATCGCGCCTTTGTTCACCTTTATCTCCCCATTATTTATCGCAATGGCCACTCCGTGCTCCATCATCGACATCAACAAGCCGGTGTCATGAAAATATATTTTGAAACTGTTCAACCTAAGGTTCGCTGCCAGCGGTGCATACGGTTCTTGAAGATTGTAGGAGTAGTCTATTATGCCTGCATCATGCAGCCAGTCGAGGCTGTTGCCGTATTCCCTCGCCCCCTCTCCCTGTTTCCAAGACGATATGTCCGAATACCTGAACCTTTTATTGTCTTTTGCCAGCTGTATGGGTATCAAACGCAGTATTTCCCTTATCTTCGACTTATCCTCTGTCGCAGCATACTTTGAGATGTCATCCTCATAACCATCAACGATCACCTTCTGCACCAGAGCGGCTTCGGCAAAACTATTGGTCCCCAAGAACCTATTCACGACTTCTGGCATACCGCCAAGGATCATATACCATCGATAATATTCATCCATCTTGTTTAAAATTGAATCCGATATCGGCTTTTTTTCCAGGATCGCTTCGGAAACATATGATATTACATCTTCACTTATGCCGAATGCCCATAGAAACTCCTCAAAATCCAAAGAGCGCATCTCTACCTTTGTCTCATATCCCACTGGGTATGAGGACACCTTTTTGTAATTCAGCCCCAACAAGGAGCCTGAAGCGATCACATCGAACCTCCCGTCAATGGAGAACGGCTTCAGCGATACGCGTGCGTTGGGGCAGGATTGTATCTCATCAAAAAAGATCAGAAGGTTTCCGGGTTCAAATTTCACCCATGGGAAATGTAAACTCAACTCCCTCACCAATGTGTCCGTATCGAGATTCCCATTGAATATTTCTGTCATTTGAGGCATGGTCTCAAAATTAATGTAGATGTAATTGTCGTAGTTCTTTTTTGCAAAGTCTTCTATGATGAAGGTCTTTCCTACTTGGCGAGGGCCTTTCACGAGAAGACAGTTTTTCTTAGGTTTATTCTTCCATTCGATAAGATAATCGGTCATCTTTCTTCTCAGCATAATGTTAAGTAATGGCCAGCAAGTATTTATTACTATTACTTCCCACGAATAATAGGTTAAATTCCCTATTATATACCACGAATAATAGGTTAAATTCCCTATTATATCCCACGAATAAAAACCACATATGCCACTTTCGAACCTGTAAGAAAAATGCTCAGAATACTTCTTTCAGCTAAAGAGCCTGCGTTCGAATCCCTTCAGTCCCGCTTTGTCATCAGATCTTTTTGTCTTCATTGATAGTAACAAACATGAACATTCGTAGGGTTGTTGGGATCAGAGATCTGCCCGACAGCAAAAGTGAGACGATATATATCAAAAACACATACAGAGTCGGCAAATACGCTTTGGCAAGTGGAAAAATGAAGTGGGTACCATGATAAACATTGCGATAATCGGGTTCGGCATTGTAGGTTCCGCCGCATATGAGGTTGCGGTTCAGAATGCCGGACTGATCGAGAAACGGGTCGGCGATTCGGTCAAAGTCAAAAAAATAGTGGACATACTCGACTTTGAGAATCACCCCGCACCGGAGCTGCTGACCAAGAACTTTGATGACGTTATGAACGACCCGACGATATCGATCGTCATTGAAACGATCGGCGGGGTTCGCCATGCTTACGAGTTTACCAAAAAGGCATTGATGGGCGGCAAAAGCGTCGTAACAAGCAACAAAGAGCTTGTGGCCATGCACGGCGTGGAACTCACAGAGATCGCAAAGAAGAACAACATCAGTTATCTTTTCGAGGCCAGCGTCGGCGGCGGAATTCCGATAATCCGCCCCCTCAAACAGTGTCTGGCGGCGAACGAAATCACAGAAATATACGGGATATTGAACGGAACCTCCAATTATATTCTGACGATGATGCGCGAGGAAGGGAAACCTTTCGCCGAGGCGCTGAAAGAAGCACAGGCAAAGGGCTATGCCGAGAACAACCCCACCGCCGACATCGAAGGCCATGACGCCGGCAGAAAAATAAGCATTCTGTCCTGGGTCGCGTTCGGGCAGACTGTTGATAGCGAAAAGATCGACAGAACGGGAATCAGCAATATCACGTCAGACGACATGGAAAAAGCAAAGGCCGCCGGTTGCGTGATCAAACTTATCGGCCGGGCCAAACTGATCAATGGCAAGGCCCATTGCACCGTTGCTCCCGAGCTCATACCCCTGAGCGATCCTTTGGCGATTGTCGACGGTGTGTACAACGCCATTGTCGTTCGGGGCAACTTCATCGGCGATGCCATGTTCTACGGGCACGGTGCCGGCGGAAGAGCGACCTCCAGCGCGGTCATGGGCGATGTGATCGAGATCGCCCGGGGCATAGTTGCATCCCGCAAGCGCGCATGAGCCGCAACGCTGCGGCGTACTCTGACAGCGCCGCCGGCGACGTTGCATCCCGCAAGCGCGCATGAGCCGCAACGGACACTTTTCGGGACGCTTTGCGTCCATACATTTTTCCTAAACAAAATACTTTTTGAATAAATTCGATAGAGAAAGTTTGATATATTAAATGTGATATTATCAAAATGATAATAACATAAACGAGGGATCTTCATGGACAGCATATTCGATTATGAGCACCCGTTCGTCTGTACCGATGCGGTCATTTTTACTGTAAAGACCGAGGAATCGGACAATTACAGGAAACTTCCCGGAACGGACCTGCAGATACTGCTCTACAAAAGAACGGCCGAGCCGTATCGGGGCAAATGGTGTTTGCCCGGCGGATTCCTGAACATAGACGAGATGCCGGAGGACAACATACGCCGGAAGATGTCGGAGAAGTCGTACGTCGACGAATGCTGGCTGGAACAGCTCTATACCTTTTGCGATCTGAAGAGGGATCCCCGTGCAAGGGTGCTTTCGATAGCATATCTCGGACTCATGAACGAGGCCGGAGCCATGAAGTACGAGGACAAAGCGGTATGGTTCACGGTCGTGTTCGACGCCGGTCAGAAACCGACCTTCAGGAGGGGGGACCTCCTGCTCAAAAGCAAGGATATCGGGTTCGACCACCTCAGCATCATTGAGGCCGCTTTAGAACGGATGCGGTCGAAGATCCTTTACACAGATATCGTTTTCAACCTGCTGCCGGAAGAATTCACCCTAACGCAGCTTCAGAACGTCTATGAGACCATCCTGGGAAAAAAGGACCAGGCGGCCAATTTCCGGCGCAAGATCGTGGATATGGTCCAAGAGACAGACAGATACACCGGCGACAAAGGGCACCGTCCCGCAAGGCTGTATACAAAAAGAAAGGAGGTTCAGTAATGAAAAGACTGTTGATAGTGGTCGATATGCAGAACGACTTCATCACGGGGTCGCTCGGCTCGCCGCAGGCACAGGCGGTCCTGCCGAATGTGAAGAAGAAGATCGAACTTTACAAAAAGAACGGTGACGATGTACTTTTCACCAGGGATACCCACAGCGATGACTATCTTGATACCCAGGAAGGAAGGTTCCTGCCTGTGGTCCACTGCATAGAAGGCACGGAAGGACATTCGATCGCGGATGAGCTTGATACCGAAGGCTGCCTCATGTTCGATAAACCAACCTTCGGTTCGCTGGAACTTGCAGAACAGGTTGCCGCCGGCGGCTATGATGAGATCGAACTCTGCGGCCTTTGCACGGATATCTGCGTCGTTTCCAACGCGCTCATCCTCAAGGCACAGCTGCCGGAGACCGTGATAACCGTTGACGCCGGGTGCTGCGCAGGCGTGACCGAAGAAAGCCACAAGGCCGCAGTTCTGACCATGAAGATGTGCCAGGTAAATATGATCAACGGGGATGAGAATGATGTTTAAGTTGAACGGTGTTCCTGTGCAGATAGAGCGGTATCCGGACGGGACGCCGAGGCTGAATATCACTGTCGATTCCAGTGAGGCAGAGATAGAGTGGCTCTATGAGAAAGATGAGGAGATGATGCTCTATTTCATAACGAGGCACCTGCGCGAACAGCGTGCGGTCAGTAAGCTGACGCTGTACATGCCCTATATCCCTCACGCCCGGATGGACCGTGTAAAGAACGAACAGGAAGTGTTCACGCTCAAATATTTCTGCGAATTCGTCAACCTCATGGAGTTCGATAAGGTCATCGTCAGGGACGCCCATTCGGATGTCTCCCTGTCGCTGCTGAACAACGTGGTCTCCGAGCCTATAGACGGGACCGTCAAGGAACTGGCCCTGCGTCTGCTCGATCCGCAGAAGGACATTGTCTTTTACCCGGACAAGGGAAGCTGCATGCGGTATTCGGGAATGATGGATCTCCCATATGCGTTCGGAGTTAAGGCCCGCGACTGGAACACAGGAATGATCACCGGCCTTGATGTACAGGGCGAACTGCCAGCCGCCCCCTTCGATGTGCTCATAGTGGATGACATATCGAGCTTCGGCGGCACTTTCCTCCGTTCGGCCAAGAAACTGAAGGAACTCGGCGCAGATAAGGTGTATCTGTACGTAACCCACTGCGAGAACTCCATTCTGAAGGGTGAACTGATAGACAGCGGTCTGCTTGAGAGAATCTTCACGACAAGAAGCATCTACACCGGGGAGCACCCGCTGATAGAAGTTATCGGAGGTGCTTTCAATGGATGATCTGAACCCCCTGCTCCTGCTGGACTACTACAAGACGACACACAACGAGCAGTATCCCGAAGGGATCACGAAGATAGTATCCTATTACACTCCGCGCATGTCCCGCATCACCGGGGAGAATGAACTGATCATGTTCGGCCTGCAGGCATTCGTCAAGGAGTATCTGATAGGGTCCTTCAACAAGAACTTCTTCGGCAGACCGAAGGAGGAAGTGCTGAGCGAATACGAACGCGTGATCGACAACACCCTCGGCAGGGACATCGTTAACTACGAGAAGATCGGGGGGCTGCACGACCTTGGTTATCTTCCGATCGAGATCAAAGCGGTGGACGAAGGTACGAGGGTCCCGGTCAAAGTGCCGATGTTCGAGATCACCAACACCCACACGGACTTTGCCTGGTTAGTTAACACGCTGGAGACGGCACTGAGCTGTTCGCTGTGGCACACACAGATTTCGGCCAATGTGGGGTACATGTACAGAAGGATAGTCGATGAATACTACAGTGTCAGCGTTGATGATGACATTCCGCGCAACCGTGCCCTGGGCGATTTCAGCATGAGAGGACAGGAAAGCTGCGAGAGCGCCGTTAAGTCAAGCGCGGGGTTCTGCCTGTCCTTCGTCAACACTGCCACTGTCCCGACGGTCCTTTTCCTGGAGAGGTACTACAACTGCAACTGCGAGAAGGAACCTGTCGCATTCGGTGCTATCTCCACTGAGCATTCGGTGATGAACAGCAACTACGCCGTGGACGGCAACGAGATAACAATGGTCAGAAGGCTGCTGAACGACATATATCCGGCGAACGGCTTCAGTATGGTGTCCGACAGCTACGACTACTGGAACATGGTAGATAAAATCATCCCCGCATGCAAAGAGGACATACTGAGGCACGACGGATACATCGGGATCAGAGGCGACAGCGGTGACCCTGTGGAGATAAGTACTGAAACTGTCAAAAGGCTGTGGGAGACGTTCGGCGGAAGAGTGAACAGCAAAGGCTACAGAGTACTGGACCCGCATATCAAAGTAATCTATGGAGATAGTATTACTCCTCAGAGGGCGGAAAGGATATACGACATACTCATAAAGAACGGGTTCGCCTGCAACAATGTGCTGCTGGGCGTGGGCAGCTTCTCCATGCAGTGCCTTGAGCAGGACGGCGTGCTGAAGCCTTTCACGAGAGATACCTTTGGCATTGCGATAAAGGCTACCTACTGCGAGGTCGAGGGCAGACCGGTACAGATATTCAAAGATCCTAAGACCGACACCGGGAACTTCAAGAGGTCCCAGAGGGGCATGTGCGTTGTGTACCGTGATAACGCCGGCAGCCTGAGTTACCAGGACGGTTACGATTCGGCGACCGTTGGGTCGTTCGAAGGTGAGAACCTGCTGAAGCCTGTATTCCGCGACGGCAGGATACTGAAAGAGCAGACCCTGCAGGAGATTCGCGGCATACTGCACGATGGCAGGTTTTGAAAGGTGAAAAAATGTTCGACGCAAAAGAAGTAAAGCAACAGATAGTGGAATGGATACGAGAATATTTTTACAACAACGGTTCACCCAAAACAAAAGCTGTCATCGGCATAAGCGGCGGCAAGGACAGCTCCGTTGTTGCGGCATTGTGCAAAGAGGCGCTTGGCAAGGGCCGGGTGCTGGGTGTTCTGATGCCGCACGGGGATCAGGATGATATCGACGTGGCGTTCGATCTCTGCAGTACTTTGGAAATGGAATACGTAGTTATCAACATCAAAGATTCAGTACGGGGCCTGTACGACGAGACTGCCGCTGCCGGACTGATCCTGAACGATGTCGCCGTGTTCAATACCCCCGCACGGATACGGATGGCGGCACTTTATGCCGTTTCAGGAATTGTGGGCGGAAGAGTTGCCAATACCTGCAACCTCAGCGAGGACTGGGTCGGTTACGTGACGAAATTCGGCGACTCGGCGGGCGACTTCTGTCCCCTTTCAGATCTGACCGCATCGGAAGTGAAAGCCGTAGGCAGAGAGCTGGGCCTTGCTTCTACGTTCATAGACAAAACGCCTATAGACGGCCTCTGCGGTAAGACCGATGAGGAGAGCTTCGGCTTTACATATGATGTTCTGGACCGATATTTGCGTGAAGGCATCTGCGAAGACAAAAGTGTGAAAGAAAGGATCGATAAGCTCCACGAGGCCGGCCTGCATAAAGTAAGGCCTTTGCCAACGTTCCGGTTGGGCAGTCAGGTATCCAAAGAGACGACGGTCAAAAAAGGAGTGTAAAAGCAATGCTCGGGGCGACAACGGGGTCTGAAAAAAGGATGGCGGCGTCTGAAAAAAGGCCGTCTGCGCTTCTTTTACCTGCCGAGAGATGCAAATGATTTGATGACATATTCCTTTACGCTTTGCATCACTCTGGCTGTGGAATTTTCATCTCCGTATTTGATGCTCACGCACCGTTTGCCGAAAGTGCAGCCCGGTAACAGTTCAGATAGGTCCGATATTCTGGCCTCGTCATAAAAATGCACTGAAAAATGTCCTTTCGCGGCGGATATTGCCACATATCCGTCGTATAGCTTCGCCCCAAACTTCCACATCGGCATACCGTAGCTTATCGCGGGTTCGATGTCGGGAAATTCAGCATTCATAAAATCTATGAATTTGATCACAGCTTTTCCTCCGTTTTCATTTAAGCTGTTAACATACTCGCTTATTGTGATCATTTTCATAATAATGAACCCCCTTCTGCGGATATAAATCAAGCTGCAAGACTTCCGCACAAACTGGAATTGATCAGAGGCGGATGGAATCCCAGGGCCTCTTGGGCGTTTTTCATAACAGAGCTGGCCCAGAATTTAAATGCTGAAGATATATAGCGTACTTTGATGGCATTCGGGGGGCTGAATCCTTCAGGTCTTCCTGAAAGCCGTATAAAGAACAAACCCGGTGAGGAAACATGGAAAAAAGACTGGTCGCCCCCGCGATAATAACGTTTTGCATGATTCTATTGTGCATTCTTTTTGCGATTCCGTTCCTTATCTTTGACGTTATGGGCCTTTGGGTACAGATCCTGACCCTGGCATTCTTACTTGTGGCCATCGGCGTCTGTGTTTTCGTGCTGTGGGAAAGAGTAAAAGAAATAAGAAGCGGTGAAGAAGATGATCTTGGTAAGTACTAACTATATCACAGGAAAGGAACTGGAAATGCTTGGACTCGTAAAGGGCAGCACTGTCCAGACAAAGCACATCGGAAAGGACATCACGCAGGGACTCAAGAGCGTGGTGGGCGGGGAGCTGAAAGCGTACACGGAGATGATGGACGAGGCGAGGGCCATAGCGACAAAGAGAATGGTCGGAGAGGCGGAGGCCCTCAAGGCGGACGCTATCGTGAATGTCCGTTATTCAACGTCATCGATCGTTGCCGGCGCGGCAGAGGTCATTGTGTACGGGACGGCCGTAAGGTTCGCCTGAATATCCGCCCCATACAGCGCCCTCCGAACATGCGCGGAAGGCATCAGAAGGCCGGGAGCTTACGTATTCCTTCATGGGTGGCAGCGGCGGCGATGTCGGCAAAGGATTCTTGAATAACATTCAAAAGGGACTGAAGGAACTCAAGAAATGATCCGCATGCAGGCTTCTTGGGGTTAGGTCATAGCTCAAGCGCAGCAGAGATTCATGAAAAAGCCCTGCGGCGACGACGTTGCGATAATACGTTTTATATTGACTATTTACTTTCTATTGCAGAGGAATATACATGGCAAGCGAGATCACACAAGCAGTAGTGTACCTGAGCGGCGCACAGATCACAAGGACGCGGACCTTCAAACTTAAAAGCGGGACCAATAAAGTGGCATTCGGCGACCTCCCGCTCGACATGAACGGGCGGAGCATAACCGCATCCTCGGACGGGAAGTGTTTCGTGCAGTCCGTTTCACACAGCACCGTATACGCAAAGACGGAGAACAAGCGCATATCGGAACTCTATGCGAAGCTGGAGAAGCTCAAGGGCGAGCTGAGTATAGAAAGGAGTATGTTCGGCGTGCTCACAGAAGAAGAGAACCTGATAAGGAAGAACGCCCAGACACCTGACGGAAAGACATTCAGATCCGAAGACATGAAAGACGCCGTCCTCTTTTTCAGAGAAAGGATGGCATCGCTTTGCGGCGAGAAGTTCGAATCGCAGAAGAAGATCGAGAAGCTTTCATACGAGATATCCAAAATAGAATCACAGATCGGCGCGGACGACCGGGGCCGAAGAAGGTCCCAGGTGGAAATAGAGGTGCATTGCGACGGCGACACCGAATCGGAGCTCACGATATCCTATTTCATTCACAATGCAAGATGGATACCGTATTACGACATAAGAGTGAAGGATATAGGAAGTCCCCTGTCCCTCGCTTCCAAGGCCATCGTGTACCAGAACACAGGAGAAGACTGGAACAACATTGACATAATACTGTCCACCGGGAACCCGTCGCTGAGCGGCAACCTGCCCGACCTGAGGCCATGGTACATAGACTTCTACGTACCCTATGCCCCCGAGCCCAGTCCCGAATGGAACACGGCGTACCAAGCGGCGCCGTCCATGAGGCTGAGGAAGTCCGCCGAGATGCCGGTTTGTGCGGATCTATGCGTGGAGGAATGTGCCAGCGATGCATTGACTGTGAAACCTGCCGCTCCTCTCGCAGTCCAGACTGAAAGTGTGGCAAGTGTGGAGTACACGCTGCCCGTTCCGTACACAGTATTGTCGTCGGAAACTGGAAAGACCGTGGACATACTGACGCATGAGCTCAAGGCCAGTTACCAGTACAGGTGCGTAAGGAAGTTGGAAAAGGATGTGTTCCTTGTCGCGGAAGTCAAAGACTGGACGCACCTGAACCTCCTCGCCGGGAATGCGAACGTTTTCTTTGAGGACAAGTACGTGGGCGAGATACACGTGGACCCGAGAAAGGCGGAGGAAGGACTCCGGATATCCCTGGGAAGGGATAAGAACATCATCGTCACGAGGGTCAGAGGAAAGGACTATACGTCGACATCCACAATGGGTTCCTCGGCCAAGGCCAGCAGGGAGTGGACGATCAACGCGAGGAACCTCAGGAAACAGGATATCGATATAACCATTGAGGATCAGATACCTGTGTCTGCTAACAAGGACATCACGGTGGACGCCGTCAATGTGTCCGGGGCGGAGCTTGACAAAGAAACAGGGAAGCTGACCTGGAAGTTCACGCTGAGTCCCGCCGATTCCAAGGTCCTATCCGTAAAATACATGGTCACATACCCGAAGAACAGGACAGTAATCCTGGAGTGATAACACAGCGCCTCACGGTTCGGAAAGGTCAGAGGAAAAGAGAGATCGAACAATACGCCGCCCATATCCGCATAATAACGGTGGGTCCGAGGGCGGCATAAACCTCCTTTTTCTCAACTTTGCGGCCCTCAAGAGAAACTATTCAATTTCTTTATCTTCTCGGGAGGATGACACTTTTCCTATCTTTGTTCTCTCCTTCGGCCTTTTTCTTATTACTGCTTTTTATTGAGAAATTATTTATGAGTTGCATTAAATCAGTATGAATTGTAAATGATCTTACATAATAATCCGACATGTGTGTCCAATAGGAAGGGAACCGCCAACCATTTTATCCGAAACCCGATATACCCTCTGCGATGAGAAGATACGACCTTGTTTGTTTTGATATGGACGGCGTCCTGACATCGATCAGAAGCTCCTGGCACTGGATCAACCTGTGCCTCGACGTCGATAACGGTCCGACATACCAAGCATACGTCAACGGGGAGATAGATCAGGTTGAGTTTATGAGGAGGGACATAGCTCAATGGAAAATGGTCAACCCCGACATCAGGATATCGGACCTCATCAGGATCCTCCAGAAACTGCCGCTCACCGGAGGTATACAGGAAACGATCGCATGTCTGAAGAGCAACGGAATGAAATGTGTGATAGTCAGCGGCGGCATCAGTCTTGCCGCCAGGATGATCTGCGAAGAGTTCGGATTCGACGATCATGTCGCGGATGAGATATGCAGCCATCCAGACGGGAGTCTGACCGGCGAGGGGCGGATGAACGTAGATCTTGAGGACAAGGGAATCAACGTCAGGCATTTCATTGAAAAGTACGGCACTACTAAGGAGAGGACGGTATCGGTCGGCAACTCATTCATTGACATACCTATGTTCAAAAATTCCGGGATGTCCATAGCGTTCAACCCCACTGACGAATTCACAAGCAAGGCGGCTACGTTCACGGTAAGATCGGACAATCTTGCCGACATCCTGGACCATATACTTCCGCAGGAAGACGCTCAATCGTCTTCTTCGAAGTCGAACCCGTCCTGATCGTCATCCTCTTCCAGGTCAAGGACCTCATATCTCTTCTTTCTTATTTTTCCGTAGATCCTGGTGATGTCCCTTGCCTCTGCGGAACCATTCTTCAGCAGGCGCTCCTTGGTCTTTATCGCATGTATGAGGGCGTCGAAATCCTCGAACGGCAGGACCATTCCCACAGTGAACTCATCGTCGGGTTCGGCGTCCGTCCTCACCGAATATGTCCTTTGCCCGTCGTTGACAGATACTTTCACACTTAGAACATCATACTGCTTGACCCACAGCGCTTTGATCCCGTCCGCCCGGCACTTCTTCCCCTTCTTACCGTCCTTCGTCTCTACGTGGGTTATGCATACCATCCTTCCGTCATCAATGACGAACTCGTCCCCAACCGCCAGGATCTCATCCGATTCGATCTCCGTCTCGGTCGTCTCCGTTACGCTGCCGTCGCTGAAAAGGACCTTCAATTTCAGGGTCTCGGGCAGCCTTATCGTCTCCGAGAACACCCTCCCGCATTCGGTGCACCTGAATGTGCCTGTGACATTGTCCTTTCCGGCCCTTCCTTTCAGTATATCATGCTCCGTGACGTCATCGCAGTCCGGACATTGAACGTATAGGCACTCCGGCATCTCTCTTTTCACCATTATATCACCTTTCTGCCAAGAAGGGGGGATCGTGTCCCGGTATTATAACATCGGCATACCTGATTATCATCTTTAAGCTTTCCAGTGCAACCTCTGCGTCTATGTTTATCGCGGGAGGCACCATCCTCTCATAGTTTCCTTGCTTCGGCAGCGAGTCCCCGGCGATCGCATATTTCATATCGGCCCTGACGAAAACGCTTATGGACCCTTTCGTATGGCCCGGGGTGTGGACGATCCTCACTCCCGGCGCCAACTCTTTGTCTGTTTCAATAGGTTTGGCGCCGTCGATTCGGCCGTGCTCGTCCGGATGTACCAGTATCTCCGCATTCTCGAACATGTCGTTGTTGCCCACATGATCGTAATGAGAGTGAGTGAGCACCACCGTGTCGACGTCTTTCGGGAACACGCCTATCTGCTTGAAGGACGTCTTTATCGCCGGCCTCATGTAGCTGGTGCTGGTGTCGACCACTATCGTCCTTTCGTTTGTTCTTATCAGAACAGATGAAGAATGCGCGTCGAATACCTTTCCTTCCTGATCCCTTTGGAAGTTTCCGATCGCCAGCACGTCCAGTTTTATCATGCCTCCGTATCTCATCGCATTTAGAACTATGTTTCTTTGTCCCCAGTTATATCTGAGCACGCCCATCTCCCTCCGATGAAGTATGATCCGAAACTGATCGTCGAAGATGATGACGGAGTCTATCCGCCCTCCGACGACAGTTTTCTTTTGATAAGCTCGCTGAACATCCGCGCCGGAGAAAGGATATTGGAGATCGGATGCGGCTCCGGGATCGTATCGATGCACTGTGCGCTGAACGGAGGGGTCGTCACCTGCGGGGACATCAACAAAAAAGCCGTAGCCCTGACAAAGAGGAACATGGCGCTGAACTCGCTTGACGCGGATGTGGTCGAAACGGACCTCTATTCGAATATCAGCGGAAGGTTCGACACGATAATATTCAATATTCCGTATCTCCCGGTCAAGGAGGAGGGGGATCTGGCGCTTGCCTGGTCCGGCGGGGACGACGGCCTCGGGCCTCTTCCCGGCCTGATAACGGGCGCGCAGGATCATCTTCTCCCAAAAGGGAGACTGGTCATCGTTGTATCGTCGCTTATGGACCAAGACTCTCTGCAGTCTGTTCTGGAAGGGCTTGATGTAAGGACATTGTCCGAACTTCCCCTTTTCTTTGAGAGGCTCAGCGTCCTTGAGATCAGCCTATGAGCTTCTTTATCTCTTCGGCAAGGAGTTCGTTAGCCTGCTTTCCGTCGATCTTTCCCCTCAGGGCAGCCATGACCGGGCCCATCAGAGGCCCTATCGCTTCAAGGCCTTTTGACCTTACGAAATCCTCGCGCTCTTTGACAATGGACGATATCACTCCGGTCGCCTCGTCGCTGCCTACGGTCTCCAGTCCCAATCTGCCGATAGCTTCCTCTGCGTCGGTTCCTTTGGCGACCTCCCTCAGCAGCGACGGCAACGCCTCTTTTGAGAACCTGTTCGCCCTCAGGAGCTCGAACGCCTTCAGCATTTTTCCGTCAGGGATCGAGTCGGGATCGAGTCCCTCGCGCTCCAGCTCCGCATACGTGCTCGTCAGGGCGGTCGCCGCCGCCGAGGTCATTCCCGTTCCCTCCGATATCTTAACAAATATCTCATCGCGGCTCTGTCTCACGATCTGACCGGCCTGCTGTGCGTTTATGCCATATGATGTGACCAGCCTTTTCTCGATCTCCTCCGGCAATTCGGGCATGTTCTCCTCTATTGCCTTCAGCCTCTCTTCGGTCATATAGATGGGCGGAACGTCCGTCTCCGGGTACATCCTTGCCGCGCCCGGAAGCGGTCTTGAGTATCTTGTGGTGCCGTCCGGCAGCGGGTCCCTTGTCTCTTCCGGCACGCCTTCTATCGCTTGGTTCGCCCTGTTCACAGCCGCCCTCAGCGCGTTGACCGCTTTCTTCTCCTTTGCGGCGCATATGACGAACGCTTCGTCGGAAGGAAGATCAAGCAGGGACCTCAGAGCGTCTATGAACTCTTTTTCTATTCCGTAGTTGGGAAGTTCGTCGGAATGGAATATTCCCTTCACACCCTGGACCCTGGCATACTGCGCCATTTCCGATCCAAGTCTTAATTTCCCGTTGTCGCCGTTCATTACTCCGGAGAAGCCGGGCAGTCTTACGGCGATCACTTTTCCTTTTTCGTCAATGGCGCCTTTGATGACCTTCGACCCGCATTTGGAGAATACCTCGGTCGCGTCGACCGGTATGAATTCGGCGGGTTTCGTCCCTCTTCCGTTCAGGATCCCTTTGATCAAGATGAGCATCTTCTGCCTTTCCATCTCGTTCCTTACATAGTCTGGAAGCAGCCTGAGTTCCTGGGCCCCTTTGATCTCGACCCTGGCCCCTCCCGGTATCGAGATATTGATGTCCTCTCTGATCGTTCCTATTCCCCGCTTGACTCTCTTCGTCGCTCTCAGGATCGTTCCGAGTCTGAGCGCTACTTCCATCACTTCCTCCGGCGTCTCCATATCGGGCGCGGTCGCAACCTCTATCAGCGGTATCCCCAGCCTGTCAAGGCGCCACAGCACCTCGTTCCCGTCGGATTCGAGTTTCCTTGCGGAATCCTCTTCCAGACAGACCGTCTGTATCCCTATCTTCTTGCCGTTGACGTCTATCGCCCCGTCGACAGATATCAGAGCCGTCCTCTGATAACCGGTGGTGTTCGAGCCGTCTATTGCCATCTTACGCATGAAGTGTATCTCATCTATCACCTGGGCGCCAAGCATCATCGAAAATGTCAGCGTCGTATCCATGGCGTCATCGTTCACCGAGTGGGGAGGCTCTTCGTCCAGGTCCGCAAGGCAGGTGCAGCCTTCGCAGCATTGGTACCTGAACCCTTCGTCCTTCTGGAACTGTGCCAGCGCGGCCCTGTCCATCTCCCCCAGCTCGCTGGCGGTGGGCCTGAGCCTGCGGTAGAATGCCCCGTATCCGCTGTCCGCAAGATTGCTCTCGCAGTCGCAGAATAATTTCTTCGTGTCAAGCTGCTGGTGGATCTCGATGCCGCATTTCAGTTCCCGTTCAGACATCCACTTCCCTCCTATCTCCCATCTCATCCGCAAGGGAAGTCGTCATCAGCCTTTTCGCTTCCTCCGGGCTCTCGGAATTGGCAAGCGCCCACATCAGCTTCACATATGCCGTCTCGGGGAGCATGTCCAGGACCGCAACGGCACCGGCCGAGAGCATGTCCCTTCCTGTGCTGTAAACGTTAAGATTGGTCCGGCCGCTGAAACATTGAGAGGTCACAACCACCACCGAACCGTTGCCGCAGGCCTTCTTTATCAGAGAGATCATGCCTTCGTTGACGTGACCGAGTCCGGAACCGGATATGACTATCCCCTTGCTTTTCATCATCATCCCTTCGAAAAGTGACGGATCCATGCCGGGGTAATATTGGAGGAGTATCGTCGACCTTTCCATCTTTGTCTTTGCGGACGCTTTCTCCGACGTTACGCCTCTTCCTTCTTTTGTGAATGTGATCGTTCCTTTCTCATCCAGGAATGCGATCGGTGCGGCATTGATGCTTTTGAACGCGTCGCGCCTTGAAGTGTGCATCTTCCTCACCCTTGTTCCGATGTGCACGGCGAACGAATCGTCCTCCAGAGTATTGTGCATGACCACGAACACTCCCGCCGTTCCTCCTTTGACGCAGAACCTTACGGCCGCCGTGATGTTCGACGGGGCGTCGGACGCCGGCCTGTCGGGAGAACGCTGCGCGCCGACCAGCACCACCGGCTTCGGGACGCCGGCGAGCATGAACGAAAGGGCCGCCGCAGTGTACCCCATGGTATCCGTTCCGTGCAGGATTATGACCGCGTCCGCGCCGCCGTTGATCTCGTTCGCGACGGCTTCCGCAAGCTCCTGCCAGTGTTCCGTGCTGATGTTCTCCGAGAATACAGAGAACAGGGTCTTTGCGGAGATGTTGGCGCTCTCCCTCAGTCCCGGCACCGAGTCCACCAGCTCCGATACTGGGAGCGCGGGATGAAGGGCGCCCGTCCCGCGGCGGTCGGCGTTGGACGAGATCGTTCCGCCTGTGCCAATTATGGTGATCGTCGGGAGTCCCTCTCTGAACTCAGCCGCAACCTCTTTCTTTTCATAAGGCCGCGGCTGTTCCAGCACTTTTATTGCGGAATCCTCAAAGATCCTTACGCCTATGTTGTATCCGCTGCTTAGTTTAAGGACCACAACGTCGCCGCCGCTGAAATCATGATGCGGCATAAGCGTACCTATATATGTTTTGCCTCTGGATTCCACCGAAAGCTTGGAACCTTCCTTAGCTCCGATGCTTTCCAACAGTTTGGATAGAGAAATCGAATAGCTCATTTGCTTCAATTATGTAATGCTAACATATCTATAAGGATAGTGTTTTTATCATAGAACGCATCCCGCCCTTATGCACATCGTCCAAGTGGGGATGGAGTATGATGTTCTGAAAGAGAACAACAGGATAGCAAACTCAAACTACCGCCTACTGAAGGAGAAGAACGTCAGGGCGATAGAGTTTATGGGTTCCATCGGGTCCGGAAAGACCTCCCTTATAATCAAATTGGCCGAGAGAATGAGAAACAAAGGCCTCAAAGTGTGTGCGATAGCGGGGGATGTCACCGGCGATGACGATCAGAGGAGGATGAGGGGGTCCGGCCTTGAGGCAGTGAACTGCAACACCGGCCATGAATGCCACCTTGACGCCAACCTCATAAAGAAGAGCCTTGACAAAATAGACTTGGACGGATACGATGTGGTCTTCATTGAGAACGTCGGCAACCTAGTGTGCCCTGCCGATTTTCCGCTTGGGGCGGATTACAGAGTGGTCGTGATATCAACGACCGAGGGCGACGACATGGTGAGAAAACATCATGACATATTCCTGCATTCCGACATTGCCATACTGAATAAGATGGATATCGCGGATGCGGTGGGAGTGGATCCGGACGTCATCACGGATGACTATAGGAAGCTAACGGGCGGACTGAAGACCATGTATAAGTGCAGCACAAAAACAGAGGAAGGCATAGACGAGATAATCTCCGTGCTGGAACTCTGAGGTGAGATAATGAGAATCTTGACTGTAGGCGGCGGAGGAAGGGAGCATGCGGCCGTAGAGGCCCTGTACCGTTCCGGAGCCGAGATCTATTCCGTAATGAAGAACGCAAATCCTGGCATAATGAGAAGGGCCAAGGAATACAAACTCATTAACGAAAGACTTGTTGACGACATCTGCGAATTTGCCATCGAGCACGACGTGAGCTACGCCTTCATCGGGCCCGAGGCCCCATTGGAGATCGGTCTGGTTGACGCACTGGAACATATAGGCGTAAAATGCGCGGCCCCTACTAAGGACGCGGCCATGATCGAGACCTCCAAATCGTTCATGAGGCATCTTATGTCGAAATACAAGATCGAGGGGAACATCGAATACTCCATTTTCAGAACTCCGGAGAGCGCAGAGGAATACCTTAAGACGCTGAATAAAGAGATAGTTGTAAAGCCTGTCGGATTGACCGGGGGGAAAGGGGTCAAGGTCCAGGGAGAACACATCAACGGCCACGAGGAGACAATGGCCTATGTCAGAGAGATCCTGAGAGAGATAGACGAGGACAGCGTCATCATAGAAGAAAAGGTCGTGGGGGAGGAATTCACCCAGATGGTCTTCGTCGACGGCAGACACTTGGTGCCCATGCCTTTGGTCCAGGACCACAAAAGAGCGTACGAAGGGGATGTGGGGCCAAACACGGGAGGGATGGGCTCCTATTCGGATGCGGATCACCTTCTGCCTTTTATCCCCGCGGATGCGAAAGATAAAGCGCTGGACATACTCGGGCAGATAGTGGATGCAATGAATGAGGAGGGATGCCCGTACCGCGGCCCTATGTACGGCCAATTCATGCTGACGAGGACCGGCCTCAAGTTAATAGAGATCAACGCCAGATTCGGAGACCCGGAGGCAATGAATATTCTTCCGATACTCGAGACCAATTTCCATACTGTCATAAAAGATATGGCCGGGGGGAAACTGAAAGAGGACACTGTCAAATTCAAGAATCTCGCTACCGTCTGCAAGTATGTCGTCCCCAAAGGCTACGGTATCAAATCCGAACCCGGATATGAGATAATGATCGATGAGGAAAGCATACGCGAGTGCGGTGCGGAGATATTCTATGCGAATGTCGACGAAAGGGACGGCAAGCTGTTCACGGGAACATCCAGATCCATCGGGATAGTGGGCATAGGCGAGACGATAGAGGAGGCTGAGCAGAGATGCGAGGCGGCCCTGAAATTCGTCAAAGGGGATATGATCTGGGCCCGGCACGACATCGGAAAACGCGATCTGATACAGAAGAAGACGGACCGCATGAAGAACCTCCTGTCATGATCAGAGCGGCAGTTAAGATAGCTTACCTGGGCGAACATTTCTCCGGCTCCCAGATACAGCCCGGCTGCAGGACCGTGGGAGGAGATGTCCTTTCCGATCTGACAGCGGTCACGAACATGAGGGATGAGGACATAGACCTGAAACTCGCAAGCAGAACGGACCGGGGAGTGAACGCCCTCGGAAATGTCGCTGTATTCAACAGCAGCATCGATGATCCGGAGATCCTGCTCAGAGCCCTGAACGCAGTATCAAAGGGGATCTTCTACAGAAGCGCGGCACTTGTCGGGAGAGAGTTCAACCCCAGGTTCGCCGATGTCAGAATATACAGATACGTTCTCCCCTCCCGCGGCATGGACGTCTCCGCGATGAGGAGCTGTGCCAAAGCATTTGTCGGAGAGCACGACTTCACAAGGTTCTGCAAGCCAGGAGGACGCCCCGCGACGCTTGTCATGAACTCTGTCTCCGTGCGGGAGGAGGACGGCGTGATCATCATCGACTTCTCTGCAAGATACTACCTGTGGAACATGATACGCCGCATCGCCGCCGCCATCATCGCAGTGGGAAGAGGAGATTCCTCCGTCTCCGACATAAAGGACGCGCTTGGCGGGAAGGACGTCTCCTTCGGCATCGCAAGGCCCGACGCGCTTACGCTCCTGGACGTTTGCTACAAAGACGTGGAGTTCACGGCGTCATCATCGGACGTGTTCGCGGGAAAGGTCGAAGAAGAGGTCTTCAAAAATAGGCTGGGAAGCATGTTCTTCACATCATTGTGATCCGGCACACACCGGCACCGATAACAATATCATGAAAAGAAGAGTTTGAAAAAGGTTTGACAGGCGCTCAGCGCCTTGATTTGGGCTTACCGTAGTTCTTGACAGGCTTGCGGTAGAGATAGACCACCGCAATGACCATAACTACAATGAGTACGATGAGCAGTATGTTCAGCAGACCGTAGTCGGAATGGCCGACATAGAATTCACCGTTCCCGCCCAATATGACATCCTTGTAGTCTCCGATGTTCTCCTCTCCGGCCACGATCTTGAATGTGTGCCTTCCGTTCGAGAGCGATTCGGCCACCCAATCATACGTGACAGTCGTTTTGTCCCCGGATGCCGCAGATATGAGGGTCTTGCTTCCCTCTACGAACTCCCCGTCAACATAGAAATAGACCGCAAAGTCGGTGAAATCCACTTTGCTGTTGTTCGTCAGGACCGCCGACAATACGATCGGTTCCGCGACCGTTACGGTCTGTGTCCTCTCTGTCGTCGTTCTCGCTCCGCTGTCTATGCTCTCCGTGAAAGTTACCGTGAGGGTATACTTCCCGGCGGCCGACGGCGCAGTTATGGTCAGCTCGGCTTCCACACCGTTCGTAAGTGTTCCCGACGACGGGTAGACCGCACCGGATTGAGTGACGCCGTCGCTGTTCTTCAGCGTGGCGGTGTATGAGATGTCCAGCGTATCGAACTCCCCATCTTCGAAGAACATTATCCGATAGTCTAACGTGCCTCCTGTCTTCACGAGGTTCGTATCTCCCTCTATTGTGGCGCTTGCTCCGTCAACGCTTGATGAGTTTTCGAGCAGGACCGCTCCTGCTGCGAAGACCATTGCAAATACCGCTACCGCGGCGATCATCTTTTTCGTACGAACACCCCCTTCTTGATTCCCAGCCATGCAACCGCAATCAGAGCCAGTATGACTATCGCCATCATCGCTAATGTCGATATCGGTATCGGGCTCGGGCCGCCGTATATGTTATTGCCTGATGCGGACATTTCCTCGGACCCCATCTGGGCTTCCTGTGCGCTCATATTGTTGATCGTAGCAACAGTACTGAGGCCGTCGAGCGACACTCCCGCGCTGTTTGTCTTGAGCCCTTGGCTCTTGGACGTCGTGTCCCTTACCGTTACCGCCACGTCGATGGCCGGAACGCTGGTGTCATTTCCGTCTCTGCACATCAGTTTGATGTATATCACCGTGGAGTCGAATCCGTTTATACTGAACGAATTCGTTCCGGTCTGGGAGAAGATATTCCCTCCGTCCTTATCGGAATAAGTGAGGTACCAGTTGCTGCTGCCGCCCCTTATCGTTGCGGTTAGGGATGCGATCTTAAGATAGCTGTCGTTGTTGGTGACCGTCACCGCATACATGTACTCGTAACCGTTCACGGCGTCGGCGAATGTGTCTTTGATCCCGCTTATGTCCACATATGTTTCCGTTGTCGTTACGCCCGCGCCGGTCGTGGGGAACGCCTTCTCATCCAGCATATAGATACCTGAATAGGCGCCGTTTATTGAAGTTACCGTCACCGACAGGTCCGTGTTCCCTGCGCCTACCAGCTTGGGATCGTACCTGCCTGATATCTCAATGGTGCTCTGTCCTTTGCCTGCGACGTTGACAGTGTAGTTCTTATCGAGGGTCCATGCGGAACCTGCGGTTATGATGTACGTCGCGTCGAAATCGCCGGTGTTCTTCACCGTCAAAGTGAACTTTCCGACCCCGTTCAAGAAACTGAAGTTGCTTCCGGACAGATCGGGAGTCGTTGAGGATGATGATGTGGTCGTAACCGGGAAGTGTATCGACGCTCCGTCGACCACTTCGCCCGCTGTCATCGTCGTGGACCCGGTGTAGCTGTACTCTGTGTACAATATGGTCTGAGTGAGCTTGGCTGTAAGCAGCAGCGCGGTTCCGGCGGGCACGGTCATCTCAAACGCGCCGTCGATTATCGGGAAGGGTATCGCCACGCCGCCGTATGTCACTGTAAGCTCTCCGTCCGCAGTTACTCCCACATATCCCTTTATGGTCGCCGCGGCTGCTTTATTGAGCAGGTTCAGAGTGGTCGAACTCGATATGTTGGTGACGGACGCATACGCTATCTGCTCCGTCCCGCCGGTGCCTGATGCCGCCTCGAAATAGAAGCTCTTTCCTCTCTCCAGATAGTATACGAGAGGGTCATCCGCATCTACGTAGTACAACCCGCCGTCGGTGGGCGTCACGGATATTCTGTCCGTCGGCTGTGCGTTGAGGTTCACCCTCGCAACGTTCGTGTAGTCTATTTTCAGAGATCCGCTTTGTCCGGGGTAGACATATATCGTCCCGTTGTAGTAGGAGCCGGTGTTGCCGCTTATGACCGCTGTGTACTGTCCGGGTACCACCGTCGTCGAGCCCGATACGTTGTATTCCGTTGATGAGCTGTTGTAAAGCGTGATCTTCACCGGTATGCTGCTGGATACACTGACCGTTTTCACATACTTTTCAGCGTCAGCGCTCTGACTCGCGGCGAGACTCCATGAATATGAAGAGCTGCCCGTGCCCGAAGACACGCTGTACGACTGGTTCTCCATATAGAATACGGATGTGTTGAACCCAGACGTTGTCATCTCCGCCCCATATTCCTGAGGGACGGTGAACACCGCGTTTCCGTTGGTGTCCGTCTTAGCCTTAATGTTATACTCAACGCCGTCGATGGTCATCGACATGTTGACATCGACGAACGCGATCCCTCTTGTGGATGGGGACGATATGTTCGTCCTATAGTTCAAGGTCATGGTGATCGTACGGGATTTCGATGTGGAGATGTTCTCCAGATCGACATTGCCGGAGACTGTTAAGGATGTTATCGACGCGCTCGATGCTCCGTAGATATACATTGTGTATGTTCCGGCGGGCAGCCTGACGTCGAATTTGCCGTCGTCACCGGATGCGAATATGAATGTCGCTCCGCTTGCCGCCCCGCTTGTCATTATGAATGAGACCGTGCCGGAGAGCGGATTGCCGTTACTGTCGTTCACCGTACCTTTCACACTGTATCCGGTCGAGCTGAGCATTGTTATGTTATTCCCTGTTGTCACTCCGTAGTACACGCTGTTACCGCTTACTGAGTAGGCTGTGTACGTCGCATTGGCGATCCCTCCGCACGCCGGCACAGCGAATGAAGAGGATACGGATGACGTCACGAATCCGTATGACATTATGCTTACAAGACCCCCTGCGGGAGCCCCCGATACAGAGATGTTCCTTTTATCATATACGGTCAGCGATGCCGAGGAGCTTCCGCCGCTCGATATCGTCGAGGTCGGATTCGAGGCCGAGACCTTCGTTCCGGCGGCATAGACTGTGTATGTTGAAGGAACGACCTGGATCCTCGCCTGGCCGTCCACTATGTCCCCGTAGTATATGTCGCCGGTCGCCGTATCCTGTGCCGCGACCCCTTTTACTTCATTCGGCGCTTTTGCGCCGACATCGGTCGTGACCGTCACGGTTATGGTGCCGGACGTTGCGGATATGCGGTACCCGACATTGTTTCCGGTGCCGACCGTCACGCTTCCCGAATTGATCGCTGTCCCTGTCGGCGAATAAACCGTAAGCTTGTAGACATCGGGTATTATGTTGCCGGACGTGGTATTGTCAAACCTGAAGTTCCCGCTGACGACATCGGTCTGATAAGTTTTTCCGGACGCCGCCCCTTCGATGACCACATATGAATCACCTAAGTAGAGGCCTTCGGTCATCGTGACGCTTCCGGAAAGGCTTGTCGCGGGTATGTTCAGGGGGGGATCGGAAGATGTCACGTTCCTGCGGGTATCTATGATCGATCCTGTCGCTATGGTGGTGGATCCCGATGAGAACACCACATAATAGTCGGTGCCGTCGGCCGGCACCGATATCGTATATGAGCCGTCGGCCTTCGTGAACACGGTGGACCTCTTCACATATCCCGTCGCTCCGGAGGAATCATATGTTGTTTCCGCGAACACCGAGACCTGGATGCCTTCCGCGCCCGTAAGCCCGGCGGATGAGACATAATTGACGGTTCCGTCCACAGCCTCCGTCATCAACGGGTCATATTCCAGCATGACGACCCCGTTGATGTAATTTATAATTCCGCCTTCTTTGTTCTGGAGATCTATTGCTTCAAAGGCGTCCATGTCCACCCATCCGTCGGATGAATTGGTGGCTTCATCGTCAGGGTTGTAGTACACGTGCCAGTAAGATATTTTGTAGTTGGATAGACCGTATCCGGGTGTCGCTTTTATCGGCCCTGTGCTCATAGAAAGGGCATTGAGATATTCGATCGACGAATAGAATCCCGCCTCTGATGGAGACATTCCTATGAGCGCCTTCCAGAAGAAGGTCTCGTAGAACGCATCAGTGTACATTGCGTATCCGTAGTATGTGTCGTAGTAGAAGAAATGAGACGGAGCGCCGTATACGTCAAGGGCATAGCTCCCGAGATAGGCGGCGCTGCTGAAATACGATCCGTCGTTGTAGTATATCGGGAGCAGGCTCCTGTCCACAGATACGTAGTTTATTGATTCGCCGCTTATGTTGCATATATTGCCGTAGAGTTCATTGACCTTAGGCTCAGATATCGTTGTTGTGATATAGTTGCTGAGCACCAGATACAGGGCGTTCTCCTCGGTGATGTTTGTGCCCATCCCCGGATAGGTTTCGACATTGTTCTTGACCTCATCAACGGCTGTCGAAGGGTTGTTGATGTATCTTTCGATCTCATTGTAATTCAACCCGGCGGCAGTTATAGAAGAACGGAACTGAGACAGATCATGGGCAAGCATCAATCGTATTGCCATTGCCGCCGTCGCCGCCGAACTGCCGTTCGCCAGAAGTATCGCGGCCATGGCGGATGTACCGCCGCCGTATGAATCCGTCACGGATTCGAACCCGCCTCTCGACACCGCATTCGCGGAATATCCGAGCCACACTACCAGCGCACCGTCCTTGTCGACGTCGCTGTATTCGTTCCACATCTTGTTGATCGAGTTCAGATCATCGGTCATCACCGTATATCCCAAGCCTCCGAAGTATCCTCCGCTGCTGGAATTGGTGGGCATACTTGCATCAGCCGCGTTCACTATGTTCGGTGCGATGATGAGCGCCACGATGGCTACGGTCGTAGCAAGCGGTATCGGCTTAAGCGCCTTCCTCAAAGCGTGCTTTATTCCGTTTCCCCTCATATCCGCGAAGTAACCTTTCAGGTCCGCAGTCCTTATAAGCATGAGGATCAGCGCCGCGGAAGCGACGGCGAAGCCTGCGCCGGCGACCGCCCCGTATGCGGTGGAAAACCACCCTATACAGAACATGATGAGGAGCCACCACATCGTGAAAGTGTATTTTCTTGATTCGATGTTCTTGCGGTATTTGTATACCATGTACAGGAACATCAGCAGCGGCATCCATACGGTCACCCATCCGAAGAATGCCGCCATTGAAGAGATGGATGTTCTGGTCAGTCCCGCCGCGAGGTTCTGCATAAGCCCGCTCTCGTATAGCGAGTTGCCGTTGACGACGGCCGAGAACAGGCTGCTGTCTATTAAGGCGAGCACCGTGAGTACGGCTGCCGCAATTATCAGAGTGACCGGGATCATAAGCACCCACGTTACCTTAGTGGTCTTGCTGAAGAATACCGCAAGGGCGACGGACATCACCGCTACCACAAACGGCCCGGAGAAGATAAGGTCCCAAAGGCCGGCCATGATGTAGTACGGTGCGGATATCAGCACCCCCAGCATTATTACGGCCGAATACATGCCGACCGTCGGCGAGACCTCTTTGGACCCGAGACGGTCGATCACTGCCTGAACGACCATGAGGACCACGAGCATCAGGAGTATGACGCGGAACTGGTTCCATGACAATGCTATCATTGCAAACAATATTCCCGCGACCAGCAGATTCTTTACCATTGCCCCGTCTTTGATCAGGGCCCTGAATCCGCTGGGCTGGATCTTGTCGCAGCCTTCCATTGCCTTTAGCAGGAAGTATATCATGAAAGCGAACAGGAATCCTACGAATGCATATTCCGTACCGTTGGAGAAGGCAGTGGTCGTGATCATCAGCGCAAAGAATGCGTACAAGAGCGCTGCCAGAAGACCTATTTTCTCATCATTGAACATCTTCCTTCCTATCAGGTACACAGGCCAGCAGGTGAGGGCTGCGAATATCGGTGCGGAGAATGCCAGCGCTCCGGCTGCCGCCGTCCCTGTTGACACGCCGAGTGCGGATGCCAATCCTGCGACACCTGCCAGAAGGAAGTCCATCAGCGGGGGATATATGTTGACGGATCCGTGCGGATAGTTGAGGGCAGGATCCGTGAACGCGAACGAGCCGTTGAGGATGCTTTCGATCACATGAACATGACTGGATGCCCCAGTCCCGCCGGAAAGGGCGAAATCACTGCCGGCGGATACGCCGAAAGCAAAAATGAATCTGATGACGAAAGCCGCGATCATTATCGCCAGCAGCGTTATCAGGCGCCATTCTCTTTTGTACCATACTTCCTTGCCAGCATCCGATGCGGGCAGGAAGCCCCCCTCTGTGGTGGGTCTGGCTGACCTATTTCCAATTTTGCGCATTCTATAGTCTCCATTAAAGTAGAGTATTGGCTCCATGCCTGAATGTCTATTTATAGCTTTATAGAGAGGCGCGGGCATTATTTTTATTAAGGGTCTCAAACAAACGGCCTTATCTCATCCGCTAGGGAAGATGCGACCGATGCGGGATCATCCGCGCCGTATATCGTCCTTCCGACGATGACATAATCGGCGCCGGCGGATATCGCCGACAAAGCGCTTCCGCCTTGTGCTCCCACTCCGGGAGAGAGGATCTTGAGGTCTCCTGCGATGGACCTTATCGCCCGGATCCTGTCCGGCCTGGTCGCCGGCGCGATGAATCCCGCCACCCCGCATCTTACGCCCATCTCGGCCATTTCCTCCGCGTGCTTGGCCGTGAATGTCCCTCCTCCGGGATGACTCATCTCCGTCACCGCAAATATCTCCGCATCGCCGGCGGCGGAAACGGCTTCTCTCAAAGAATCCTCGCCCGTGAAAGCATGCACTATGACGCCGGACGCCCCTCTGGACACCGCCCCTTCGACTATCAGACGCACCGTGTTCGGGATATCGGCGACCTTGAGGTCACATATCACGTCAGACACCTCGGAGAGCTGAGTTATCACATCTGGCCCGGCGGAAAGTATCAGCGGCCAGTTTATCTTGATCGCATCCACTTTGTCAGAAACGGCCGCCGCGATCCTCATGGCTTTGACGGCATCCGTCTCGTCCAGCGCAAGTATCAGCCCGGTGTCTCTTTTCATGCAGTAATGCTTTAGCCCTCCAACGTTTATTAAGACATCGCACATATCACTGCCGATAACATTGAAAGCGTACGAATACGGCTCCGCCTCCAACTGCCCTCTCCCGAAGGGATGTGAACATTGCGTCAACGGGTCGAAGATGGTCCTTCTGATCACCGGCAGATGCCGTACCGATTGTTTCTACTGTCCGATATCGCCTGAGAAGAAGGGCAAGGACGTGATGTTCGCAAACGAGAGGAGGATATCGGATCTGAGCGAGATGCTGGAGGAGGCTGAGTCGATGGACGCTACGGGGACTGGCATAACGGGAGGCGACCCTCTTACAGAGATGGAACGGACCGTATCCGCGATAAGGATGCTGAAGGAGCATTTCGGACCGGAACATCACATCCACCTGTACACTTCGATCGTAGACGTCGGCAGATCCAAGGAGCTCTGCGACGCAGGCCTAGATGAGATAAGATTCCATCCTCCGATGTCCCAGTGGGAGACAATGAGGTTCGATGATATATCAAAGATAATCGCGGAGACAACCTTGGATGTGGGCATCGAGGTCCCGGCGATACCCGGGAACGAGGACAGGCTGGAGAAGCTCGTGCTGTCCGCGGCGGAAGCGGGCGTGGGTTTCATTAACATCAACGAATTCGAATTCTCAGAGAGCAACTGGAACATGATGGAGGGCATGGGATACAAAGTGAAGGATGACATTTCCTCCGCGGTGGCAGGCTCTGAGGAGATGGTAACGGACCTGATGAAAAGATATCCCAGTTGCCCGATCCATTTCTGCTCTTCCTCTTTCAAGGACGGGGTCCAGCTCAGGCGGAGACTCATAAGAAGAGCCGGCGTGACCGCCAAGGAGTACGATGTGGTGACCGAGGACGGAACGGTCATCAAAGGCGTCGTTTACGCCGACGATCTGGATGAGGCGGCCGCAATGCTCATGAGATTACGTGTCCCGAAGGAACTTATCTTCATCGACCGGGAAAGGAACAGGATAGAAACGGCCTCATGGAAGCTCAGAAAGATCTCGAAGAAGCTGCCTTACATGTCATACATAATCGAAGAATATCCCACCTTCGACAGGATGGAAGTGGAGAGGATACCATTGAAGAGCCGGAGCCCTTGAACTGCCGAACAATGACCCATTATCTCAACGCTCATCTCAGCGTTCTTCTTGCGACAGCGACCACAAAATAGGCTACAAAGAACAGCCCCAGATATCCGTCGATTATGCATAACGTATGCAGCCATCCGTTGTCGGTCTCCGCTGTATTGATCCCGAATGTCAGGAATGCCTCAAAACTGCTCCGCAGCGATTCCCCCAGCAATGCCAAGAACGATGTATCCGTCGTGAAAATTGCAATTAGTATTAAGAGCGACATAATGAACGGAATAATTATCAGAAATGCAAAGATGCGAAAAATATTGGTCCCGTACTCGCCGAAAAGGTCGAGAGTCTTGAACCCCCACCTCTCCAGTCTGCCTATTGTCGGTTCTTTTTCAGTACCGGATGATTTTGGCTCGGCCGCTTTCGTTCTCATGTATTCGACAAACGCACGGTCTTCTGAATTGTATTCTCCGATCCTGCGGTAATTTTCCTTCAGTTCCTGAAGCGTTTTTTTCTTGACTTCAACTGCCTCAGCGGAGTCACTTTCGTATACTTTTCGCCCCTCTAAGACATGCCTACCTAAGACCTTTTGGATCTTGTTTTTGTATTTCTCATCTAAATCTTGATTTTCTCTTTTTATCAAATCTGCGGAGTAAGAAACAATATCAATAAGACTGGATTCTCTGTTCTTTCTGAGAATTTTTCTTTCGTTTCTTTCATCATACAGTTTATTCCAGGATATGTTCAAGCGTTCAAGTATCACTGTTCCGCTTAGGTCGATCTTTTCAAAATCGAAAATTGTCAGAACATCTCTTACAACTGCGCCCCTCATTAACAGAATTCCTCCTTCCGCTGTTATTTCTGATCTTCTGAAAAACTCAGAATCAGAGAAGTCCATAAAGGCCTTATCAAAAATAGGCTCCCTGGATATATTTGAAATACTGTCTGGGTTTTCCGATGTTGTTCTTTCAGGGAGAAGGACTCTGAAAGTCACCCTCCCGCTGAATTCTGCATTAAAAAAATACGTTTCATCGCCGAAGGTGGCATCCTCGAAATATGTTTCGTCGCCGAAGGTGGCATCTCTGAAGTCTGTTCCGTTGCCGAAGGTGGCATCTCTGAAGTCTGTTCCGTTGCCGAAGGTGGCACGCCCGAAGTCTGTTTCTTTGCCGAAGGTGGCACGCCCGAAGTCTGTTTCTTTGCCGAAGGTGGCATCCCAGAAATATGTTTCATTGCCGAAGGTGGCATCCCAGAAAAATGTTCTGTTGCCGAAGGTGGCATCTCTGAAGTCTGTTTCGTTGCCGAAGGTGGCACCCCTAAAATATGTTTCGTTGCCGAAGGTGGCATCCCCAAAATATGTTTCATTGCCGAAGGTGGCATCCCCAAAATATGTCCAGTTGCCGAAGCTGGCGCGCCCAAAGCTTGTTCCATTGCCGAAGGTGGCATCTCTGAAGTCTGTTTCGTTGCCGAAAGTGGCGTGCCCAAAGCTTGTTCCGTTGCCGAAAGTGGCATCCCTGAAGTTTGTTCCATTATCGAAGGTGGCGCGCCCGAAGTCTGTTTCGTTGCCGAAGGTGGCATCCCTGAAGTTTGTTCCATTATCGAAGGTGGCATCCCTGAAGTTTGTTCCATTATCGAAGGTGGCATCCCTGAAGTTTGTTCCATTATCGAAGGTGGCACGCCCGAAGTCTGTTTCGTTGCCGAAGGTGGCATCCCTGAAGTCTGTTTCGTTGCCGAAGGTGGCATCCCTGAAGTTTGTCCCATTGCCGAAGGTGGCACGCCCGAAATGTGTTTTGTTGCCGAAAGTGGCACGCCCGAAATGTGTTTTGTTGCCGAGGGTAGCACCATCGAAGTCTGCTCCATTGCCGAAGGTGGCGCCCCCGAAATATGTTTCGTCATCGAATGTAGCATCCCCGAAATATGTCCCGTTTCCGAAGGTGGCACCCCCAAAGTTTGTCCCGTTTCCGAAGGTGGCACCCCCAAAGTTTGTCCCGTTTCCGAAGGTGGCACCCCCAAAGTTTGTCCCGTTTCCGAAGGTGACACAGTCGAAGTTTGTTTCGTTGCCGAAAAGTGCATATTTTGCAGTTACCTGTGGCATTTCCTCTCTCAATTTATCCAGACACTTTTTTATTTCATCGGGTGGAACGAATTTTGAGTCGAGGTTTAGTACGCCGCCGATGTCACGCTCTGTAAATTCTGATGAATGAAACCTCTCAAGACGCCGGCAGACCACTATCGGTTCTTTTATTTCTTCCTCACCTTTTAGTTTGAACGTATATCGGATCACCGCATCCGAGTCTGTTTCCTCGATGACCTCTGCACCATCCAATGCGTAGCACGTGAGAAATGTCTCATACCTTTCATCATCAATGAATTCGTCACTCATTTGGCCACTCAGATATGTTACGACACGGGTGCCTGATATATATTTTACTTTGGAACTCTGGGCGCAAGGAGAAATATAGCCGCATACTGTGACGATTCTGAAAAGACCGTCCGTGAATGAAAACGAAGAAGGATGTTTTTAAAGAGTTTCTCACACCGGTCGGGGGAGCTTCAGTCAACGCTTATGCTTTGGATCTCGTGATGCCTGTTCACGATATCCCTCGCAATGCGGAGGTTCTTTCCGGCCTTGCCGATCGCGCGCCCCTTGAGCTTGGGGTCTACCGTGATCGTGGCGTGGGTGATGTTCCCGCGCTGCTCGATAACGACCTTCTGAGGGCTGTATATGTGGAATACATTCTTCACGAACTGCTCAGGATCCTCCGAGTACTCCACGACCTGGATGTTCTTACCCGTTTTCTCCTTGAGCTTTATTACGTGTTCCCCTTTTTTCCCAACGGCGATGTTCCCCTGCCCTTTCTCGACCACGAAGACCAATTTTTCATCGGCGTCCATGCAGTCGATCGGACTGGCCTTTGTTATTGCTGAGAACAGCGCTATGTATCTGAGGGTATCCTCATTGAGTACGATATCCGTGGACATGGTCTCACAGCGTTAAGATGTTGGAGGAACCCTTGTCGATGACCGCGAGGGCGGATACCGAAAAGGGCTTTCCGCAGAGGGCTCCCAACTCCATGTTGTTACCCTCATAGACGTGCACCTTCACGTCTATGTTCCCTGTCAGCATCTCGCTCGGGCAGTTCCTTGACAGGATGACCATCTGCGCCTTTCCTGCCTTTATTGCTTTCTCTGTCTGGTCGACCCCGAACTCCACCTTCCCGGTGGTGATCGCGGCTTTCAATGCTCTGCTTATATCTATTTTCTCGCTCATTGATTCTCCCCCTTTCTGGGTGTGTAAATAAGGTTTACCGCGCCGGTACCTAGGGTGACCGGCTGTCCGACTATGATGTTCTCTGTCACTCCTTCGAGGCTGTCGACCTCTCCGACCATCGCCGCGTGCAGCAAATGCGCCGCAGTGATCTCGAACGCCGCCCTTGCCAGGACAGAGGATTTCTTTCCTGATACTCCGTGCCTTCCTATCGCTTTGACCAATCCGTCATTGGTCATGAGGTCGGCAACGAGCATGATGTGTCTGATATCGACATCCAGTCCCGCTTCCCCGAGGGTTCCCATCGCCTCGTGTATGATGGAATTCCTTGCGGCCTCGATCCCGAGGACGTCCGCTACCTCCAGTATGCTGTTGGTCATTACCTTGTTCGCATTCACGCCCTCGATCTTCAGCACTTCCTTGAGGTTGCTTCCTTCGGTGATTATCTTCCAGGAACCGCCGGCTTTGCTGAGAACGGCCCTTGTGATGCCGTCTATACCTTTTATCTTGGCATTCCTGACCGCGTCATACATCATCTGAAGCTTCTTATACGACGGCTCATCGGCCGTGATGACGATCTGGAAATCAGAGGATTTGACGAGTCCGCGGATGATCTTTACCTTGTTCAGCCTCTCCGCGACGTCTTCCAGTTCCAGACCGCGCTGGGTCATCTTCTTTGTGTTCGGCGTGATCACCAGACGCATGTTGGTTATGTCCGTTTCCACCGATGCTATGTCCAGAAGCGAAGTGACCTCTATCTCTGACGCCACGTGCCTCGCGACGCTCTCATCCTCCGCGGCGATGCCGGTGAGCGGTATCTCCATCGAAGGCGTGCTGGGAACGCGCCTCGCGTCCACGATCTCGATCAGCCTCGGAAGGCCCTGGGTAACGTTGATGTTCGCAACCCCTGCGTAGTGGAAGGTACGCATGTTCATCTGAGTTCCCGGTTCACCTATCGAGTGCGCCGCCATGACCCCGGTGGACTCGTTCTTGTCCATCATGTGCGAGGTATACATGCGGTTGGCGGTGGCGATCAGTTTTTCGTAGATGTCGTCGCCGAGCTCCGCGCGCTCGATCACGTTGGCTATGTCGGTGATTATCTTCATAGGCAGGGGCGATGCGATCCTGTCCGCTATCTCTTTGAGCTTGATCTCGGCCGGGCCGAGCTTACGTTCGCGGAACACTTCCTCCATGAGCTCTGCCTTCGGCTCCTGAGCTGCCTTCTTGGGCTTCGCCGCGCCGGCCGCCGTGCGGGTGGTGCGTTTGCCGATCTTCTGCAGGGTGGATTCCGCTTCTTCCTCCGAAATTCCCAGTTCAACGAGTTCCTCGACGCTCGCCGCGGATATGGCGCTGAGGGTGTTGTACTTGGTGAGAAGAAGCTCTCCGACCTCTTCGCTGATATCTCTGCTGAGAAGCGCTTTAAGCGTGTCCTTCTTTGCCATATCACTCACCTCCTCCTTCGAAGTCCGTGTCTATGTCATCGTATTCTTCGCCGTCTTCCTCTTCGATATACTCCATCTCGTCCTTTTCCTTGGAACCGTAGTCCTCGCCTACGTTCAGGTCCTCTATGCGGAGGAGGATGTCGGCGTCGTCGCCGAGCACTTCCGAGAAAAGATCGTCGAGATCTATCGCTTTTCCCCTCACCGTTCTGGACGGGTCCACCCCGTCCTCTCCGTATTTGAATTGTATTATAGTTCCCACGGTGTTCCTCACCGTTCCGTCCGACGTCAGCTTCAGGTCTTCCAGAGCGGAGATCAGCCTTCTCTGCATATATCCTGATCTGGATGTTCTCACAGCCGTGTCGACCAGTCCTTCCCTTCCTCCCATTGCATGGAAGAAGAACTCCGTCGGGTTCAGGCCCGATTTGTATGAGTTGGAGCAGAATCCTCTGGCCTGGGCTCCCAGGTCCCCTTTGTTGAAGTGGGGCAGGGTCCTGTTCCAGTATCCCCTGGACAGCCTCTCGCCGCGCACCGCCTGCTGGCCGACGCAGCCTGCCATCTGGGACAGGTTCAGCATGGACCCGCGGGCGCCCGCCTTTGCCATTATAACTGCGGGATTCATAAGGCCCAGGTGCTTCCCCGCGACACGGCCCGCTTCGTCACGTGCCTGTCCGAGGACCTTCATGACCCTGACCTCCAGCGTTTCCCTTAACGAGCGTCCGGGCATCTGGTCGAGGGTCCCGTTCTGATACGATTCCACGAGATCCGACACCTCGTCTATGCATTCTTGGTTGTAGTTCGCTATCTGGAGCGCGGCCTCTTCGGGAATGTCCTCGTCCCCGATGCCGGTGCTGAACCCGTGGTTCATGAGAGCGCCGAGAGCGAGCCTTGTCACCTCGTTGATGAACTTGGCGGCTCTGTCGGAGCCGTAGTCGCGAGCTATCCTGTCCAGGATCTTCCCTTTGCTGTTGCCGATGCCTTTCGTGTCGATCGTGCCGCAGAGCAGCTGACCGCCGCGTATCTTCACATACGCATCGGAATGGCAACCCTCCTTCAGGCAGACGTCGCAGTTCTGGCATATGTTGGATTTGAACGTCGTCCTGAAATCCTCGGGGAGCACCGTCGAGAACAGCTGTTTCCCTGTCCAGTATTCCTTTCCTTCCCCGTCGACCTCCGGCTCCGGTACCTCTATGTCGCGGAGCTTCGAAAGTATGTTCATGGCCTCGAACCTGTCAAACCTGGGGTTCCTGTGCGTAAGGAAGTATGCCCCGGTTATGTGATCGTGGATCGCACCGATGATCGGGCCGCCGTACCTCGGCGACAGAACGTTCTCCTGAACCTGCATCAGTATGCGGGCCTCCGCGCGCGCTTCGTCCGACTGCAGGACATGGAGGTTCATCTCGTCCCCGTCGAAATCAGCGTTGTAAGGGGGGCAGTCGCAGAGGTTGAACCTGAACGTCTTGCCTTCCATCATCCTTACGCGGTGCGCCATCATGGACATCCTGTGCAGCGAGGGCTGTCTGTTGAAGAGAACGACGTCCCCGTCCATCAGCTGCCTTTCTATTGTATAATCGATATCGATGTTCTCCGAAACCTCTTCCGCATTGCGTTCCGTTACCCTGATCCTCCTTCCGTCGGACCTTATGACGTAGTTGACGCCGGGAACGTAACCGTTCTCCATGGAGGGTTCGGGTCCGCGGGCGACCATCTTTTTAAGCTTCTCGATGTTGTGCTCGTTAACGTGCACCGGAACGGTCAGTTCCCTTGCCGCCATGTACGGAACGCCAACTTCATTTATCGAGAGCATGGGGTCCGGAGATATCACGGTACGGGCGGAGAAGTTCACACGCTTACCCGAGAGGTTTGATCTGAAACGCCCCTCTTTGCCTTTGAGCCTCTGTGCCAGCGTCTTCAGCGGACGGCCGGACCTGTGCCTCGCCGGAGGTATTCCGGAGGTCTGGTTGTCAAAGTATGTGGTCACATGGTACTGCAGCAGTTCCCACAGGTCCTCGACTATCAGCTGGGGTGCTCCCGCATCGCGGTTCTCTCTCAGCCTCTGATTTATCCTGAGAACATCCACGAGCTTGTGCGTAAGGTCGTCCTCCGATCTGTCCCCCGAGTCCAGGGTGATTGACGGCCTGACCGTCACGGGGGGGACGGCGAGCGCCGTCAGGACCATCCACTCCGGCCTGCAGGTCGCGGGGTCCATCCCGAGGGTCCTGAGGTCCTCGTCCGAGATGCGCTCCAGCCTTTCGCGCACCTCTTTCGGGGTGAGCTTGTGATTGTCGTCCACTTCTCTGAACGTGGTGGGTTTGTCCAGTTTTATCTTTATCTGTTCTGTTGCGCAGTATGGGCAGACGCCTTTGTTGGACGCGTCCTTCGCGGTCTCCTTGGAGAAGTTCTTCAGATCTATGGTGCCTCCTCCGAGGTCCTTCATTTCGGACATGTCGTCCCTCCTGGCCTCTATCTGCTCCGCTGTGAGCATGATCCTGCCGCAGTTGCGGCAGGTGCTTTCCAGCATCAGCTTTATGTCCTTGATGAACCCCACATGTATGACCGGCATAGCAAGGTCGATGTGTCCGAAGTGACCGGGGCATTCGTCGACCTTGCATCCGCATGTCTTGCATCTCAGCCCGGGTTCGATCACGCCCATGTGCGGGTCCATCAGGCCCATCTCGATGGGGTAGCCCTCGTCGTCGTACGTGTCCGCGGTGATGATCTTGGTTGCGGACATCTTCCTTATCTCTTCGGGCGAGACGCAGGAGAATTTGATAGATCCTATCCTTTTCGTAATGCCGCGCATCATGTCAGGTCCTCCAGCTGCAGCCTCATGGCGACGCCAAGGGACAGAAGCTCATCCATAAGCAGTTTGAAAGCATATGACGTCTGCACGAGGTATATGCTGGAATTGTTCTTGCACACCGGACAGTACAGCGCTCCGTGTCTGTCCATTATCGCAATATGGCCGCATGACTGGTTCCCGCAGATATACTGCTGGGTCCCGTCGGACTCGTCAAGCAGACGGTCTTTGATGACCATCGCGGCGCCGTGGCCGATGAGACAGTCGCGCTCCATCTCCCCGAATCTCAGGCCTCCCTGCCTTGAGCGCCCTTCGGTGGGCTGTCTCGTGAGTATCTGCACGGGTCCTCTCGAACGAACGTGCAGTTTGCCGCTGACCATGTGGTGAAGTTTCTCATAGAAGATCACTCCGGTGTAGACCTCGGTCTGAATGAGCCTTCCGGTCATTCCGTCGTACATCGTCTCTTTGCCGTGCATGCCGAAGCCGTTCTTTACCAAGGCGTCGCGTATGGCGGCCTCTCTTTCTCCGGAGAACGCCGTCCCGTCGATGATGCGGCCTTCCATGGCCCCGACCTTGCCGGCTATCATCTCCAGCACGTGCCCTATGGTCATACGGGACGGTATGCCATGGGGGTTGACCACCAGATCGGGAGTGACCCCTTCGGCGGTGAACGGCATGTCGCACTGGTCCACCAGTCTTCCGATCACACCTTTCTGTCCGAACCTCGAGCAGAACTTATCGCCAAGCTCCGGCACCCTCTCGTCCCTTACCTTGACGCGTACCAGCCTTGACCCGTTCTCGGATTCCGTTACCATGACTGAGTCGACATAACCTTTCTCTCCGGGCCTTACGGTCACCGACGTCTCTCTTCTCTTCTGAGGCGTCAGGAAGTCCGTTTCCTCTTCGAGGAACCTCGGAGGGGATGTCTTTCCTATCAGGACATCGCTTCCCGTCACTTCTGACTCTGGCGAGATCAGCCCGTCCTCGCCCAGCAGGGCGTATGCGGAGTCGGCGCGTGCGCCCATTATGTCGGGGGAC
Organism: Candidatus Methanoplasma cognatum; assembly: GCA_009777615.1. Taxonomy (NCBI): domain Archaea; kingdom Methanobacteriati; phylum Thermoplasmatota; class Thermoplasmata; order Methanomassiliicoccales; family Methanomassiliicoccaceae; genus Candidatus Methanoplasma; species Candidatus Methanoplasma cognatum. The sequence continues at coordinate 71,001 of WRLM01000001.1, read as the reverse complement.
GGGATCTCGAAATGATCCTCCTGGCCACCGGGATAGCGGCGCTCCTCCGCGCGGTACGACCTCATGAATGTCGATCTCCCCAATCCTCTTTCTATGGAGCTCCTGTTCATGACGAGAGCATCTTCTATGTTATATCCGTGGTAAGACAGAACGGCCACGCAGAAGTTCTGACCCGCCGGTCTGTGATTGTATCCCATGAACTCCATGGTCTGCGTCTGCACCATCGGGACCTCCGGATAATGCATGATGTGCCCTCTCGTGTCCGGCCTTATACGGTAGTTGGCGGCGGGTATCCCCAGCGCCTGTTTGGCCATTCCGGCCCCCATAGTGACACGGGGTGCAGAATTGTGTTCCGGATACGGAACTATCCCCGATGCGACCCCGAGTATCACCATGGGGTCAATCTCCATGTGAGTGTGCCTCCTGGTGATCTTGGCCGGAACGGTGATGTTGTCGCCGCACCATTTGCATTTAAGGACGGGTTCCTCTTCCTGCCCGGGATTAAGCCAGTCGACGTCCGTCGGCGACAGGGCGTGCTCGCAGCGCTCGCACCTCTTCGGAACATCGTACGCGTCCACGACCACGAGAAGGTCCTCTTCCTCCTCGGCGTCCACCCATTCGATTATACCTTCCTTGAAAAGGTTGTTCCATGTCACTTTCCCCTCGCGCATGCCTTCGAGGTGTTTTCTGGTTATCATCGTCCTGCCGTCCTTCAGGATCAGAAGCGGGCGCCTGAGGCGGCCCTCGTCGCAGTTGATGATCACTTCTTTCATTTCCTCATCATAGCGTATGTTGATGCAGTTCGACAGGAGACCGTATCTTCTGCGGTCCCTTATCTCGGATACCAGTTTTTCAGCTTCCTTGTGGGTACCGACCAGGTCTCCGTTTATGTATATCCTGGTTCCTTCTTCTTTGACCGATCCGAGGCCGAGTTCCCTCAGCGTCCATTTGACGTCCGGCTCCGGATATCCCTCGGAAACATCGATGATCAGCGCCGCGTTCTTCACGAGACCGCAGTTCTGCCCTTCGGGGGTCTCCGACGGACACAGCCTGCCCCACTGGGTGGGGTGAAGGTCACGGGCCTCGAAGTGAGGCTGGCTCCTTGTGAGTGAGGACGTCACTCTTCTGAGATGCGACATCGCGGACATATTGGACGTCCTGTCCAAAAGCTGGGATACGCCGGCGCGGCCGCCGACCCAGTTGCCTGTCGCCAGAGCATGGAGCAATTTATGCGTCAGCAGGTCCGGCCTTATGGAAGAGGAGATATTGAGTTCGCTCTTCTTTCTGCCCCAGTTCCTTTCCAGCTGATACTTCAGGTCTTTCATCAGACTGCTGAAGCTCGTTCTGAACAGGTCCTCCATGAGGTCGCCGGATAGTTTGAGCCTCTTGTTCGCATAGTGGTCCTTGTCGTCCTCTTTCCTTTTGTTTAGAGACAATTCGAGGACGGAGCGTGCTATGCGCCCGAGGAATATCGCTTTCTTCATGCGGTCGGCCTCGGTGTCCCCGAGGTGCGGGAGAAGAGAGCGGTCCAGGATGCTCTCGACCTTCTTGGTCCTGTATTCCTTTGCCTGCCCGGCCGCAAAGTTCCTTTCCAGGAAGAGTATGGCGTCCTCCTTGGTGTGGTAGCCGCTCGGGGGGTAGTTCTTTTTATCGAGAGAACTCTCGATGTTGGCGTAGACGATGTTCGCCATCGCCTCGTCTGAAACGATCGTGTCGTAAATTTCCGCGTCGGACTCCATGCCGAGCGCTTTCATGAGCGCGACCAGCGGGATGGAGCCGGACGCGACGGGCACGGAGACCATCACCATGCCGTCCTTCTTCTTCTCAACGAGCGTCAGCGCGCGGTACCCGTCCTTTTGAGAGAACACCTTGGCGATCTCCACTGACGATCCGTACCTCTCGTTGTACTCGACCATGACCCTGTTGGGCGCAAGGTCCTCAAGGGTGATCAATACCCTCTCGGTCCCTCCGATGATGAAATATCCTCCCGGCTCCCTGGGGTCCTCTTTCTGTTTTATCAGCTCTTTGAGGTATTCGTCCTCCGAGAGCTTGCGGTCCATGTTATTGTCCAGAACGCGGTGGTTAAGGTTGCACCCATTCGACTTGACCATCATGGGCAGGTCGCCCACGTGCACCCACCTCTCGCCCTCGGGCATTTCCTTCTCGATCCCGTCCTCGTATATCTCAAACCTTACGAACACCGGAGAAAGGTAGTTCAGATTCCTGAGTCTCGCCTCCATCGGCGTGAGCTCGTGGCTGTAGCCGTTCGCCTCCATGACCTTCGGCTGATCGATCCTGATCGTAGGTTTTGCCTGGGGGTCGATGTTGCCGTCCTCGTCCCTCCCCCTTCCTATTCTGATCTCTATGTTCCTGCCGCTCGTGCGTTCCGGATCCAATTTAATGACCCCGCGCTCGGCGTCGTCGGTGGGCACTCTGATATCGTCGACGATCTTCTGCATCCTGCTGTTCGGGTTCCCTGCGGTTGCAAGGAAATCATCGAACGATGAGATGTGATGGTTCACGATGTTCTTCTCTGCGAAATATAATTTAACCAAATCTCTCAAAAGATCACCCTTTGGTCACAAGCCTGTAGGCCACAAACTCCTGCGCTGTCTCACTCTTTCTTACGATCTTGACGATGCGCCCCTCCGCGATCGGCCCATGTATACTCTCCAGCACCCTTATGCCCGCATCATTGTTCTTTATCTTCGGAAGCTGGTCGCAGGTTATCCCCATTCCTGATAGGACCTTTTCTGCTTCTTCTTCGGATAAAAGATGGTGTTCGGGCACAAGATCGTGCTTGAGCACATTAAATGAAATGTTGTCTGTTGCCAAATGATTCACCTGCTGCTAATACCCCGCTCCCGGTCAGCGGGACCTTGTTTAAGAAATTCGCTTTTTGTCATTCCTTTCCTCATACTTGATCTGCGGCTGATCGCTCATGAAGACTCTCAGCGGGCCTGAAGGGATTCGAACCCTTGACCACCTGATTAAAAGTCAGATGCTCTACCTAGCTGAGCTACAGGCCCTTAGATATCTTAAAGCTTGTAATGCGGATGGAATCCTTCATTGTATATAATACCTTTTAGGTATAAACCGGCGTGCGCCTCCCGGCGGGCTCCCTCCGCCGATCCTGCTGCGTCCGATCTGACAAAAACGCCGTCCGGACGAAATAGATTTAAAAAGGGATTTATGATTATCTGCGGTCACCACGGGCGGTCCCCGTTCGCCTTTACATAATCATTGTACTCGTTCGCCAGTTTATATGCGTCGAATATGTTCCAAACCCAGACCGCAATATACGTTGCGATAAGAACAATGGCGACGATCAATGCCGCTGTGACGGCGTCAAAATCGTTCATATATACCCCGGCAAACAATATCAGCGTACTGGGAAGCGACAGCAGTATAACTGCCAGCATAAGGAGCAGTCCGCGTGCGACCTTGCCGACATATACCTGTCCGAGACCTACCCAAAGAAGTGACAGTATGGCCGCGATCCCGGGGCTTTTATCTCGGAAGTAAAAGACCACCTGCGCAGATCCTTGTACTATTCCGGTCCCGGTGCTGTCGGCCCCGGTTCCGCATTTGACACAGAACTCCTGACCGTCTTCCATCCTGCTGCCGCAATTTTTGCAATACATTTGTTTCCTCCTTCAAAAGGCTCTGAAAATGAGTATAACGGTATATATTTAAAAACACAGCGTTCTGCCTGGGTATGCGCGCCGACCGCGCGCTTAACCGATCTCCTTGCGACCGAACAATTCGTTGACAAGTCGGGACCGTTTTACCCTCCGTTCACCGCTGTCCTGATACGAAACCTGCTGCGAACTCTTATTCGGGATCACCACGGACGTTTTCCGTGTGACCTTAAATGATCATTATACTCTTTCGCCAGTTTGTATGCGTCATAGGTGTTCCAAATCCGCAGCGCGAGGAGGACCGCCGAAAGCAATATCGACATTATCCAAAGGTCTAAAACGTTGCCCATATCCCACATGCGGAAGGCGACGACGATTGCGATTACAGTAAGCAGAATATAGAAGAACAGCAGCAATAGTCCGCGCCCTGTCTTACCGAGATATAACTGCCCTACACCTGCCCACAGGAACGAAAGCACCGCCGCGATGCCTTCGCTTTTTTCGCGGAGATGAATCACGTGCTGAGGGCCGGGTCCATCTGCGCCGTCAGCCCTGACGCCGCATTTGTCACAGAAAGCCTGACCTTCATTGAGCTGGTTGCCGCAACTTCTGCAATACATTTGTTTCCTCCTTTCTAAGCGCTCCGAAAGCGAGTATTACTCTATATATTTAAAAATGCAGTGTTTTGTCTGGGTATGCGCGCGGCCGGGATAGGTTATTACCGATCACCGATCACCGCCGGCGGTTTCAATGAAACCTCATGTCATTGTACTTGTTCGCCTGCTTGTATGCGTCGTAGACGTTCCAAATCCAAAATGCGAGGATGAACGCGATCGCCAATATCACTACAGGAATGCCGCTGTTGCCGCCCCTGCTGCCGGGCGCCATTGCCACAACACTGATTAAGGCCCCGAACACCACGATCACGATGGAAGAAAGCAGCAGCGCGAGTCCGCGTCCCATCTTTTCTGCGTACATCTGCCCGCCGCCCGGTAACATAAACGAAAGCACTGCCGCGAGTGCTGCGCTTTTTTTAGGGGCAGAGATAACATACACAGGGGTCGGCCCTCCTTCGCCGGATGCCATCACGCCGCATTTGTCACAGAATGCCTGACCCTCATTGAGCTGGTTGCCGCAGTTTATGCAATACATTTGTTTCCTCCTCCCAAAGCGCTCCTGAAAGAATATCGCGCTATACGCTTAAAAATACAGCGTCGTTGTCTGAGTATATGCCGTTGCGGAGGACGACCCATTGACCGGTCCGGACCGTTTTACCGTCCGCTAATTGCTGTCCTGATGTGAGAACGGCTGCGAACTCTTATTCGGGATCACCACGGACGTTTTCCGTGCGACCTTAAGTAATCGTTATACTCGTTCGACAGTTTGTATGCATCATAGATGTTCCAAATCCAAAATGCGAGAGTGAACACCCCCATCGATATCATCAGGACAATAAAGCCGCCGAAGCTTTCCATCTCCAATGCGATGACGAAGCCGACAACGAAAAGAACGGCATAGATCAGTAAATAAGAGAACATCAGTGCGAGTCCGCGTCCTATCCTACCGACATATATCTGTCCGGCGCCCGCCCATAGGAACGAGAGCACCGCCGCGACGCCTGAGCTTTTTTCATTTATGTGGACCACATATTGAGGGCCTGGCCCTCCTTCTGCGCCGTCCGCCCTGACTCCACATTTGTCACAGAATGACTGACCCTCATTGAGCTGGTTACCGCAACTTCTGCAATACATTTGTTTCCCCCTTTTATAAGCCCTGAAAAGAGATATCTACCTATATACTTATAATACTGTCTTCCGTCTGGGTATGCGCCGTTGCAAGAAATGAATGAGTGGGCCCAGCCGGATTTGAACCAGCGACCACCTGGTTATGAGCCAGGCGCTCTACCTGTCTAAGCTATGAGCCCCTTTTAAGAAGGAGAATGGCGCCGTCGCACGGGATCGAACCGTGGACCTTGTGATTAACAGTCACACGCTCTACCTACTGAGCTACGACGGCTTGTGGAAAAAGCGAAAGAGTGACGAATATTAAATGATTACGTTGGTTCTATATGTTAGCGGGGGGCGCCGCCCGCAAAAAAACCTGCCGCCCTCATATTAAAATAAGAAATCGATGATTCTTGCCCAGCGTGAGGAATTGACATTTGAAAAGGAAAGACTGCCGCATCTGTCGGCATTCCTGATTATCTGCATGGTCTGGGGACTGAGCCTTGTCATCGCTTATGACCTTCTCGACACGGGGATACCTCCATTCTTCCTGATCGCAATAACATACGGGATAGGCGCTCTGACCCTCCTTTCCGTAAAACTCGCGATCAGAACAACTCCGGCCATCGGCCGGGACGAATTGAGATACGGAGTGATGGTCGGGCTGCTGATATTCACAGCCTTCGGCCTCCAGACCGTGGGGCTTGTGTATACCACGCCGGCAAAGAGCGGCCTCCTGACCGTCCTCTACGTTCTGTTCGTGCCGATCATCATATCGATGATGCAGAGAAAACTGTCGACGCGGTCGATAGCGTTCGCATCGATCGGGTTCGTCGGCGTGCTGGTGATGTCGGGGGTCACCGGCGGGGATGGCTCGATGAACATAGGCGATCTCCTGACGATCGTGTGCGCCGTTACGTTCGCGGTGCACTTTGTTACTCTGGAGAAGTTCTCGTTGAACCTTAACACGATAAACTTCACTTTGGTCCAAATGCTCACCGCGACGCTGGCCGGAGTGATCGTAAGCCTCGCATTGGAAAACGGCCAGTATTCGGGCATGGACCTTGTCGGGTCCTGGGCGGGGCTTGCGTTCATGGGCCTCATCGTTACCGGATTGGGCTTCTTCGTACAGACGGCCGTTCAGAAGAAGATACCGTCGACGACCATAGCCATAATGTGCTGCAGCGAGTCTGTTTTCGCCATGGTCTTCTCCTGGGCCCTCGGCTACGATGCCGTTACCGTTCCGTTGTCGATCGGTGCCCTTCTGATAGTGTTGTCCACCGTACTGTCGTCGATATACGAGAGAAGAGAACTCATCGGCTGAAGACGAACGATCAGCTTTTTCTCATCTTGCCTATACGCTCTATGAGATCTTCAAACTGTCCGGGCAGTCCGCGTATGAACTCCTCATATTTTTCCGATACCATGGCGCCTTCGTTAGTGGCGATTATCAACCCATCCTTTTCCAGCAGCCTGAGAGAATATCTGACCTTGTGTTTAGGTATGCCGAGAACCTCCGACAGCCGTATTATTCCTATCGGCTGCATCTCCTTGGTGACCTTCAGCATCTCAATGTGCCTGCTGAGCAGATCTACCTCTTCAAATACGCTGGAGAACAGAGATGCATCTTCCGCCATGAAAACGAACATACATTATCAGCTATTAATCATAGTGCCGAACAGAAGGTTTATTCTTAGCGGGCGGCTTTTCAGCGCCCGTACCACTTCTGTTTTCCCCACTTCGAATAGTTCTTCCAGTATCCCTGTATGAACGACCCGCAGCAGTCCAGAGCTTTCTTCTCCGCATCGGGGCCGGTGTGGGTCTTATAGCAGTTAAGACACTGCCATCTTAATTCGAGGGGCTTCTCTTTTGCCATTGAAACCTGATTATCGAATCCATTAATAAATCTTGGCAAAGGCCGCCGGCCGCGGGTTGACGGCTATGCCGCATTGCCCCTCTCCTCTTTTTGCAGAGAGGTTTTAGCGCCGCCCCGCCGCCTTTTGATCATTTTATGGACTTTTCTCTGATCTCAGAGAGGTTATTCTCTCCCGCAGAGTCCGGCCGGCCCAGGCCGTTCCGTCAATTGTCGGAAAGAAGCGTGAGTTAAGAACCGTTATATACATTTATTACCATAAGGGAAATTCTCATGAACAGGATTAAGGTCATTAATGAGCCCTCAGAACTGGTTCCGATGCTCAGATCCGTAGATACGTCAGTGAAACGTGACGTATTGAAAGAGGTGACCTTAGAGTGGAGGACCGCCGACGACATAGAAAAAAAATTCGGTCCGGAAGGCAGGAACGCCATCATATTTTTTGAAAAGATGAAACTCGTTGAGACCCGGTGGCTGTCCGTTAACGGCGGCTACCCCGAAAAATCCTATCACACCTATTACACCTCTTTCAACATAAACGCGCAGTGGCCCGTTTATGAGATAAGCGACGTCCTGGCGGCTGCCATGATGAATGAGGAGGAATATGCGGATGTCGAGACGAAGATACTTACGGAAGTAGGCAAAGGAGGGCGGTTCTCCGGCGATGTGGCTGAAGCGCTGGGTCTTTCCTCCACAATGCTGAAGAGCCTCGTAAGGAGATCCGTCAGAATGGACTACCGAGGCCACAGGATCGAACTTATCAGAGAAGAGTAAGATGCCCCGCATTTGGATACTGAGGATCGGCCACCGTCCGCAGAGGGATAAACGGGTGACCACTCACGTAGCGCTTTCCTCCCGCGCGCTGGGCGCCGCCGGCATATTCGTAGACACTGAAGACAAAGTACTCGAAGAGAGCATCGGGAGCGTCGTGGGCAGGTTCGGAGGCGATTATCAGATAGAGACGGGCGTCCAGTGGAAGAAGATGCTGAAGGAATTTGACGGGGAGGTCGTCCATCTTACAATGTACGGGCAGAGGCTGGATGAGGCCGTTCCGAAGATCGCCAGGGACAGAGACCTGCTTATCGTCGTCGGCGCGGAAAAAGTGCCCCCCGAAGTGTATCGGGAGGCGGACCATAATGTCTCCGTAGGAAATCAGCCGCATTCGGAGATAGCCGCGCTCGCCATATTCCTTGACAGGTTCACTGACGGTAAAAATCTATACTCAGACCGCGATGGGCTGGTGACAGTGATACCTAACGAGAGGGGAAAGACAGTTGCCGAAAAGCGTACCAGATGAATCGGGCTGCCTGCGGATGCTGAAAGAAGCTGGCTGCAAAAAAAGAGTGATCGTTCACTGCTGCACGGTGGGCGTTGTCGCGGACGAAATGCTGAAGAAGATCGAAGCTGACCGGCCGCTCGTGATGGCGGGCTCGCTCCTGCACGACATCGGAAGGTCGGTGGACAACGGCATAATGCATGCAATCAGAGGCAGCGAGATGATAGAAAAGATGGGCCTCTCGGAGGAACTGGTCGAAATTATAAGGAAGCACACCGGCGCGGGGCTGGACGACCTCGACATAGCTGAGATGGGGCTTCCTCCGGGAGACTACATTCCCAGGACGATCGAGGAGAAGATCGTCGCGCACGCGGACAACCTCGTCAGCGACAACACGGTGGTGGGCCACATACACTCGGTCGAAAGGCTGAAGAGCAAGGGAGCTTTAAGGGGCGCGGAGAGGATGGAAGCGCTCCATTGGGAACTCTCAAAACTCTACGGAATGGATCTCGACGTAATACTGGACATAATAGGCGAACGTCCGAAACTTAAATGGATCTCACGCTGACCCCGGCCCTATCCTTTCGTTCGGGAATCTGTTGAGTATGATTATGTCCCCGACGCTTTGGACCCATCTTACCGGTATGTTTATCGACACGCCTTCGTCGACCAGCGCGGGATTCGCATCTGCGACGAACAGTCCTTTGACGCTCATCTCCGGGATGCTTATCAGGACCTCATCGACCGCCCCCACAAAAATGCCATCGGGAGTGTATATCTCCAACCCTTTTATGTTGCCGATATTCTCCAACATCTTTCTGACCTGCCTTTTTGTTCGCTCTAAACTTATTTATCTGTTTATAAGTATGACGGTGCGTAGGGAGGAAAATTGATGGTCACGGAACTAACAGACGACACCTTTGATAAATTCATTGCAGACAACGGAATCGCAGTGATAGACTGCTGGGCGCCATGGTGCGGCCCGTGCAGGAGAATGACCCCCATAATGGAAAAGCTTTCCACCGAATTGGAAGGGAAGGCCGGGGTGGCCAAACTCAATGTAGACAACAACCAGGCGATATCCGTAAGGTTCGGGATAAGAGCTATCCCGACCCTGCTGGTATTCAAAGAAGGCGTCCTTGTCGATACCTTTGTGGGGCTGAGGAGCAAAGAGGAACTAACAGATTACGTTGAAAATATGTGAGAGATGAACGCTGACGTAGTGATAATAGGCTGCGGGCCGGCCGGTCTGCAGGCGGGAATACATTCATCCCGAAAAAAGGCTGACACCGTGATCATCGGAAAAGTAAAGAACAGTGCGCTTTCCGGCGCACATGTTGAGAACTACTTCGGTGTGGCCGGAAAGACGGACGGCTCGGAACTGCTAAAGAGGGGGTTGGAGCAGGCGCTGTCGTTCGGATGCAGACACCTTGATCTGAACGTGACCGGGGCCGCGGCGCAAAGCGGCGGCTTCAGTATAACGGTAGAATCCGGAGAGGAGATATTCTGCAAGTCGGTCATAATTGCCACGGGAATATCCAGAGCAAAGCTGAACATACCGGGGGAGAAAGAATTCCTCGGCAAAGGCGTCAGCTACTGTGCGGAGTGCGACTGCAACTTCTACAAGGGACTCAAGGTCGCGGTGATAGGGGACGAGTCGGAAGCCGCCGTGTCGGCGGAACTCATGACCAGATATGCTTCCGAAGTGTACTGGGTCAGCAAGAACGTCTCCGCGGACGGGAACCTTGTGGATAGGGCGTCAGGCGCCGGCGCGAAGATCGTCGCCGGGATCCCGAAAGAGATCAGGGGCGGCGAAAAGGTCGGATCGCTTCTTTTTGAGAATGGGGAAGAGATCGCCGTCGACGGAATATTCATTGTGCTCGGAGGAAGATCCTCCGCCGATCTGGCGATGGACCTCGGCGTGATGCCGGAAGCGGACGATTCCATTAAAACAGACGATAAATGCGAGACCTCCGTCCCGGGCGTCTTCGCCTGCGGGGACATTACCGGGGGGCCGTGGCAGCTGGCCAAAGCCGTCGGCGAGGGAGCTGTGGCGGGACTCGGTGCGGCGGGCAGGGCAAAAGGCGACAAATGACAGTAGAGGACCTCATCTCAAGCATGCTCCGGGAAGAGGGGGGGTTCCAGAAAGCATTCCGGAATATGCTCTATGACGAACTCGATATGTCGCTGAGCGAATTCTGCTCCATATCCGGCATCTCGCAGAGCACCATGTACAAGCTGCTTGAGGAGAAACGCGAACCCAACCTGAGAACGGTGAGGGATATAATCCGCGCGCTGACCATGATCAGCCGATCCGATATCGATAAGTTCGTCGCCGTCATAGCGTCGTCTACTTTCATGGAGTCTCTCCCGAAGACCATGGTCGTGGACGGCAGGACCATATTCATCAGGGAATATCCCATCTCGACCGTCGAGGACGCGATAATAGCGGCGGTGAGAGCGGAACGGGACGGCGCGCTCGCAATTGTCTGCGCTCCCATCATCGCGCTCACGGTGAAAAAGATACTCCGCATACCGGTATCTCCGGTCATGCCTCTGGGAAGCGTCCTTAAAGCGCTTGACGACATTAAAGGTCTGGTCTGAACAAATTAAAATATCATCTTAACTATTTGCTCGCATAGCGGGAGATGTAACATTGTTTGAACTACAAGTTGTCAGCAACACCCCCATGAACGCTGTGACGGATAAGGACATAGTTGCGGAGACATTCCTGGTGCAGATCGGATACATACCGAAAGGATATGATCCCAAGACCTCTGCGACGAACGTAAGGGACAGCGTGCCGTACAAACTGTTCATGGACTTCTTCATGAAGAATATAAACAAAGCTTGGGCGGTAGAAGAGCTGGCCGCACTTCTGGAGACCACCAAACCTACGATATACAGGCACATCAACAAGCTGAAATCGATGGATCTTCTGGAGAGCATCGACGTGGAGTTCGACGGCGCCGTCAGGAAAGGTTACAGGATCAGATATGGGGATCTGTCCAAGGCCTGGAACTTCACCGAGGCGAACGTCAGCATGGCCATGGAGAACTACAGGCGGACGGTATCGCACTTCCAGTCCCTCGCGAGGTCAGAGAACGGATGAATGACAGCCATCTGATCAAAGAACTCAGCCGGAAGATCATCTCCGCCGTGAAGGAGGGGGCGGTGAGGGACAGAGACGGCATACAGAGAATGAAAATAGAGCTCTGCGGCGAGCTGGGGCTGACGGATGTGCCTCCGAACTCAAGCATACTGAGAGAGGTCGGACCCGGCGACAGAAAGCTTCTTGAGCCGCTCCTGATCAAAAAGCCCATGCGCACCCTGAGCGGCGTGGCGGTGGTGGCGGTGATGACCTCCCCTCACCCCTGTCCTCACGGGAAATGCTCCTACTGCCCCGGAGGGGTCGAGAACGGATCGCCCCAGTCCTATACCGGAAAGGAACCCGCCGCCAGAAGGGCCGGCAGGAACGATTACGACCCTTTCCTTCAGGTTAAGGACAGGATCGACCAGCTGACCGCCATAGGCCACGGGACCGATAAGATAGATCTCATCATCATGGGCGGGACCTTCACGTCAAGAGACAGGGGATACCAGGAGTGGTTTGTACAAAGGTGCCTCGACGCGATGAACGGAGAGGCGTCGTCTGACCTCAGGGAAGCGCAGAGGAAGAATGAGACCTCCGAACACCGGTGCGTCGGCCTGACCGTGGAGACAAGACCGGACGTGTTCGGCGACGAACAGGTCGAACAGGCCATGCTGCTCGGCGCCACGAGGGTCGAGCTGGGTGTTCAGATACTTGATGACGGTATACTTTCGATATCAAAGAGAGGGCACGGAGTAAAAGAAGTAAAGGATTCCACAAGGTCCTGCAAGGACCGCGGCCTCAAAGTATGCTACCATATAATGCCCGGACTCCCGGGGTCCGACCCGAAAAAAGACCTCGAATGCTTCGAACGCATCTTCGACGATCCGGATTTCCGGCCGGACATGCTGAAATTCTATCCGGCGCTGGTCATTCAGGGGACCGAACTCTACGACATGTGGAAAAGAGGGGAATACGTACCATACGATGTGGATACGGCAGTGGACCTCCTTTCAAAGATGAAATCGGCCGTTCCCGAATATGTCAGGATCCAGAGGATACAAAGGGATATCCCGGCGCCGCAGATAGCCGCCGGGATCCTCAAGAGCAACATCCGCCAGCTTGTCAGGGAGAGCATGGACGCCAACGGCGTATCCTGCAGATGCATCAGATGCAGGGAGGTCGGACATACCGGAGAGGTCCTGGAGGATCCTGAGCTCATCGAACTGAAGATCATGGAATATGAAGCAAGCGGCGGTGCGGAAAGGTTCATCTCCCTTGAATACAAAGACTCTATAATCGGCTATGCCAGACTGAGGACGGACGGGACCGACACCGCGACCATCAGGGAACTTAAGGTCTTCGGGAAGGCAGCGGCGATCGGCTCCGAAGGAGAGGACTGGCAGCACAGAGGGTTCGGAAAAGAGCTTATGCTTGAGGCAGAGCGTCTTGCGGCCCTTGACGGGAAGAAAAGGATCAGGGTCAACAGCGGCATCGGCGTGAGAAGGTACTACGAAACGCTCGGGTACGTTCTGGAAGAACCCTTTATGGTCAAACCTCTCAGTTGATAATCAGCCTGTTCCCGCTGATCCTTATGCGGTCCGTCTCCACCACGGCCCTGCCTTTTTCATCCACTTTGTGCGATTCCCCCAACACGTTGCCGGCGGTCGATATCAGAAGATACTTTATCGACCCGTCCTCGGTGTCTATGACAATATCCTCAAGTACTCCAACCGTGCGCCCGGTTATCGTTTCGACCTCTTTGCCGATGATCTCTCTGCTGAAGATCCTGTCCTCCATAATATCGCCCGTGCTGTGTTTGGTATGTCTGAGACAGTATATGTATCCTTTAGCCGCAGCGACCATGTTGAATAATTTGCGATCGTTTCGCTGGGCACGGGAACGCTCTCATCCCGCGGCAGTTTATTATTGATCAGTGAGCCCTGCCAATATCCTCTCGCACACTATCTTTAGTTCGGGCGCCTCTTCGGTCACCGCTATCCACGTGTCTTTCAGACTGACCCGTTCGTAGTCGTGGGCGATCAAATTTCTAAATCCGGCTATTTCCTTCCATGGAATATCCCTATTCTCGTTCGTTAACCCGAACGATAACGATTTTACGGCTTCTCCTATCTGAAAAATATCGAGGATACAACTTTTTTGGAAGAACTTATTGCCAAGAAAATCTTCTTCGTCCCTGCCAAAGTATTGGAGAGCATCCTCGATATCGTTACAGTGACCAATTATCTTTACCAAGATGCGCCTATCATCCCTCATATACTATAATCCCCTCGGACATAACGACCTTCAGAAATCCCGGGTCTAAGGCTTTGATATCAACAAGATCTATTTCACGTCCCACTGCATAACACAGATCCTGAAAGAATCCTGAAAGTGCGATCAGCCCGCGTATCTTCCCCGATTCAATGCAGAAGTCATAGTCGCTGTTTTCATCATGGTCCCCTCTGGCCACTGAACCAAAAAGATACACTTTAGCGACCCCGTACTGCTCCGCTACAGGCGCCACTACCTCCTTCAGCTCACTGATGGAATATATCTTTTTTTTCGCAGAGACCATGATCAAGATACCGCCTCCGCACAGTTTAAAACTTTGTAACGGACGACTGCGCTGAACGGCTGAGCATTCAGAGTAATTTGATCTCAAATGCGGGCATTTAGCATAAATTCTGAGCGCCTAGGAGGCAGAATTTGGGTTAAAATAAGTTTACTAGGTTTCACTTTTCATAGATCTGATGGCCACGCCCATATCCAATTCCTCAGACTCCGCAACTGGACAGCGGTCATTCATACATATCGCGCATTTACCCATAGAAGGGGTCATTCCACCCCATGCGGAGCTTTCTCATCTCTTTGCTCAGTGACTCATACTTCTCGAAAGTAGCCTCATCCACCGAGGGGCCCACTATGCTCATCGCGGCCCTGAAGTCCTTTTCGGTCACGTACTGCGCGGCGCTGTCCCTGCGGTATGCGGACAATCCGGCCTCCCTGCACAGCGAAGCTATGTCTGCGCCGACGTATCCCTCCGTCGCTCTGGCGACCGACTCGAGATCGATGTCTTTAAGCGGCATCTTCGCCGTGTGCACCTTAAGTATGCTCTTGCGCTCTTCCGGACCGGGCCTTCCCACCAGTATCATGCGGTCCATCCTTCCGGGCCTCAGCAGCGCCGGGTCGATCATATCGGGACGGTTGGTAGCCGCCATGACCATCACTCTGTTCATGCTTTCGATGCCGTCCATCGACGTCAGCAGCTGCGCCACCACTCTCTCCCACGCCTGGGAGTCGCCTCCGCCCCTTACGGGGGCGATCGAATCTATCTCGTCAAAGAATATTATGCAGGGCGCCATCTGCTTTGCTTTCTTGAATATCTTCCTTATGGCCCGTTCCGATTCCCCCATCCATTTGCTGGCTATCTCCGGTCCGCTTATTGCGATGAAGTTCGCGCCGGATTCGTTCGCCACAGCCTTGGCGATAAGGGTCTTGCCTGTTCCCGGGGGGCCGTAGAGCAGGACCGCCTTCCCCGGACTTATTCCCAGCCTTTCAAAGGACTTGTGTTCCTCGGTGGGGACGAATACCTCCTCGATCTCTTTCCTTATATGTTCCAGGCCGCCTATGTCGTCCCAGGTGGTCTTGGGTATTTCCACGAATACCTCCCTCATGCCGCTCGGTTCTATGTCTGCAAGCGCGTCTGCGAAATCTGTCATACATACCTTCATCGTCTCAAGCGTCGACTGCGGCACCGGCTTATCCAGATCAAGTTTGGATATGTGCTTGCTGAGGCATTTCATGGCTGATTCCCTGGCCAGCGAGGCGAGATCCGCTCCGACGAACCCCTGCGTCGTCCCCGCCAGCTTCTCTATCTCCACATCATCTGACAGCGGCATGTCCCTTGTGTGTACCTCCAGGATGCTTTTCCTTCCCTTGGTGTTCGGGACGCCGATCTCTATCTCCCTGTCGAATCTTCCCGGCCTTCTGAGCGCGGGGTCTATCGAATCCTCTCTGTTGGTAGCTCCGATCACTATCACATCCCCTCTTCCGCCCATTCCGTCCATGAGCGTCAGAAGCTGCGCCACCACCCGCCTTTCCACCTCTCCGTAGGTGGAGTCCCTGTTCGGGGCTATCGAATCTATCTCGTCAAGGAATATTATGCTCGGGGCGTTCTCCTCGGCCTCCTCGAATATCTTCCTGAGCCTCTCTTCGCTCTGCCCATAGTATCTGCCCATTATCTCCGGCCCGCGGATCGAATAAAAAGACGCGCCGGACTCGTTTGCGACCGCCTCCGCTATCAGCGTCTTGCCGGTGCCTGGGGGCCCGAACAGCAGCACGCCCTTAGGCGCGGATATACCCATGCGGTCGAAAAGCTCCGGATGTTTGAGCGGGAGCTCTATCATCTCCCTTATCCTCCGCAGCTCCTCATCCAGCCCTCCTATGTCATCATATGTGGTGCGTCCCGTCCGCACGTTCTTATCCTTTTTGGCAGGCTCGCTCCTTACCACTATCTCCGTGTCCTCGCCGACGACCACCGGTCCAGGGGGAACCGTCGAAGTGACATTGTAGGGCACCCTGTTGCCCATAAGGGCGATGTTCGACAGCATTATGTCCATGCCTACGATGAGCGGCCTCCACAGGAGCCCGCTCCGGAACATGTTCTCTACGCCTTCCTCATAACTGATCCTTTTGCCCTCGGATATGTTGGGACTGAGGACCACCTTCTGCGCTATGCCGGGATCGCATTTCCTTATGCGCACTGTCTCGTCCACGCTCACGCCGGCGCATGTCCTCGTTGGGCCGTCTATGCGTATGAGCCTCATGCCGTCGTCGCCGGCCTCCCCTTTGAATATCTTCGCCACGACCGTCCTTTTGCCTATTATCTCGATGATATCTCCCAGGTCAAGACCGAGGTACCTGCGGGACTCGTTGTCGATCCTCGCCCTCCCATATCCTACCTCGGACTGCCTCTCCGCCATCGCGACCTTAAGCTCAAGGTATTTGTCCATCGCCTGCGGATATCCTTCAAAATATTTCAGATGATTGTCTTACTCTTTACCGCGTGACAGTTGGTCGGCTCGTGCCGCCGAAAAGAATAAAAACCGCATGTTGGCACATATTGCCTATTCAAAAGCTTTAATATAGGAGCGTGCGTTTTTCTCTTTTCATTATGAAGGCCCTTGAGAACCCGTTTTCAAAACTGAAAGACAGCATCAAGATCCAAAAGATGCCGCGCGTTCAGCAAGAACTCACTGCCTGCCTGCAGTGCGGCTACTGCATCAGCGTCTGCGAGGCCCACGATCAGACGCCTTGGGAATCGGTGACCCCCAGAGGGAAGATATACTATCTCAACCAGCTCAGCAGCGCCGGGGGCGTCGACAAACTCCTCGGCAGAGAGGTCTCGCTCAGCCCGTATTTCGTTGACGCGATGTACAAATGCACAGGCTGCGGGAACTGCGAGGCGGTCTGCCATGCGAACATCCCCCTGGTCGAATTCTGGGAGACCATCAGGAAATGGATAGTGGATGAAGGCGCCGGCCCGATGT
This sequence comes from Candidatus Methanoplasma cognatum, assembly GCA_009777615.1. Taxonomy (NCBI): domain Archaea; kingdom Methanobacteriati; phylum Thermoplasmatota; class Thermoplasmata; order Methanomassiliicoccales; family Methanomassiliicoccaceae; genus Candidatus Methanoplasma; species Candidatus Methanoplasma cognatum. The sequence continues at coordinate 53,844 of WRLM01000001.1, read as the reverse complement.
CCGCCCACAAAGGCATGGCGAAGAAGGTCGGGGAGGTCCACAACCCGTACGGAGAACCGGTGTCCAAGAGGGGGGACTGGTGGCCTGAGGATGTGGAAAGGGCACAAACCCCGGATGTTCTTTTCTTCGCGGGATGCACCGGAGCGTACAGACAGCAGATACTTCCGCAGACCGGCGTCCGCGTGCTTGCGAGGGCGGGAGTGAAGATCAATATGCTCGGCACTGAAGAATGGTGCTGCTCATCGCCGCTGCTCAGAACGGGCACCCACAGATACTCGCTCGAATGCGCCGAGAAGGTCGTTGAGGGAGCGGACGGAATGGGCGCAAAGGACATGGTGATGACATGTTCAGGCTGTTACAAGACGATCTCCACCGACTTCGGAAAGTTCTATGCGAAGACCGGACAGAACGTTTACCATTTCTCCCAGTACGTGGAGAAACTGATCTCGGAGAAGAAGCTTTCCATCAACCACGAGTTCAAAGCAAAGGTGACATACCACGACCCCTGCCACATGGGAAGGCACATGGGCGTCTTTGAGACCCCCAGGAATGTCCTGAAGAAGATCAAGGGCATAGAGCTTGTGGAAATGGACCGCAACAGAGAGAACTCCAGATGCTGCGGCGCCGGAGGCGGATACAAGAGCCAATACAATGACATGGCCGTGAATGTCGCGGCGGAGAGGATCAAGGACGCAGAGGAGACCGGCGCGGACATCCTCGTCACATGCTGCCCCTTCTGCGTGGTCAATCTTACGCAGGGCGCGAAGCAAATCAACTCCAAGATAAAGATCATGGACCTTTCGGAAGTGCTTCTGAAGGTTACCGCCCCGGCGGAGCCGAAGCCCGCGGAGGAGAAGAAATCAGAGCCGCCGAAAGCGCCGGAAACCCTGCCTGCGGATAAGGATGCCGCTGCAAAGGCTGAGGCTGAAGCGAAAGCAAGAGAGGCTGCTGCAAAGGCTGAGGCTGAAGCGAAAGCAAGAGAGGCTGCTGCAAAGGCTGAGGCTGAAGCGAAAGCAAGAGAGGCTGCTGCAAAGGCTGAAGCCGAGGCAAAGGAAAGAGAGGCCGCCGAAGAAGAGGCTGTAGGAGAGGACATCTGGACGGACAATTCTCCGGAAGCGCTTGTCAGGAGGGCCGCCTGGAACAAGGGCCTCAGATGCAGAAAGGATTACGGGCCCCTCATCATACCGGTCGCCTTCATCAACTCAAAAGTGGCCGTGTACATCCTCACAGAAGGAAAAGTGGATGCCGACACAAAAAAAGCACTGGAGGAGGACGGATGGGCCGTATTGTCCTTCTTTGAGAATGACATCACCGACGGCGAGACCCAAGCGGTCGAGATAAAAGCCGCGGTGAAAGAGAATCTCAGGGCCATGGGCAAAAAGAAGAAGAAATAAACCTTTTGCCGGGTCTCCCGGCACATCCATTTTTTATGTCTTTTGATAAACTCAGCCCGGAACTCGTTTCAGTTTTGAAGGATAGGGGCATAACACAGCCGACAGATCCTCAGAGAAGCGCCATTCCGATGATACTTTCCGGAAAGAATGTGCTTCTGGTGGCCCCCACCGGCATCGGTAAGACCGAGGCCGCCATGCTCCCGATCTTCGATTCCATTTTCAGAACTAAAGGGAAGAGCGGCATACGATGCTTGTACATAACGCCGCTCAGAGCCCTCAACAGGGACATGCTGAAAAGGATGGAGGACTACGGGACTGCGCTGGACATATCGGTCGGAGTGAGACACGGCGACACCACGCAGGCGGAAAGGAACAGACAATCTCAGAAGGCTCCGGAGATCCTCATCACGACGCCGGAAACGGTGCAGGTCCTTTTTACGGGCAAGCGGCTGAGGGAGCATCTGAAGAACGTGGAATGGGTCGTGGTGGACGAGATACACGAACTTTCAAGCACGGAAAGGGGCGCGCAGCTCGGCGTCGCCCTGGAAAGGCTGGCGGAGATAAGCGGAGAATATCAAAGGATCGGCCTTTCCGCGACCGTCGGCGATGTTGACGATGTTAAGGAGTTCCTCTCCGGCGTGGGCAGGGAGGCGGTCCTGTGCAAACACGATACACACAGAGAGTTCGAGATATTCGTCGAGTGCCCGATCCCGGATACGGGTGACGCCGTCCTCCTGGACAAACTGCAGAGCGACCCCGACATCCTGGCGGTGATGAAGAGGGCCAGAGCGCTTATCGAATCGGGAAGGTCAACGCTGCTCTTTGTGAACACAAGGGAGACGGCCGAGTGGCTTGCGGCAAGATATCATATCTGGGACGAGGACTTTTCGATCGACGTGCACCACGGATCCCTCTCGAAAGAGAACAGAACGGGCATTGAAGACCAGTTCAAGAACGGGGGCCTTAGGGCGGTCATCGCGACATCCTCTCTTGAATTAGGAATCGACATCGGGACCGCCGATCTTGTCATACAATATAACTCCCCGAGAGAGGTGTCGAGGATGATACAGCGCGCCGGGCGCGCCGGGCACAGGATGGGGGAGGTCATCCGCTCTGTGATCCTTGCTACATCCCCCGACGAGGTCGCCGAAGCGCTGGTCATAGCGAGGAGGAGCGACGCAAAGGAGCTCGAATACTTCAAAGGCAGGGCGAGTCCTTTCACGGTGCTTGCGAACCAGCTCATCGCGATGACGATGAGCGGCCGTACGAACAGGGACCTTGCCTATAAAATTTTCAGAAGGTCCAATTCGTTCAAAACGCTCCGGCGGTCCGATATGGATGACGTGCTGGAGCAGCTGAAATCCATAAAGATGATATTCGAGGACGAGAACGGGTTCAGACGTTCAAAGAAAGGGATGCAGTATTTCTATGACAATATCTCCATGATCCCGGATGAAAGAACATATCTGATCCGGGATATAAGCACAAGAGGGATCATCGGAACTCTTGACGAGAGCTTCGTGGCGTCTTTCGCCGAACCGTTTGCGATGTTCATCGCAAAAGGCAGGACATGGAGGATAGTCGAGATGAGAGAGGACGAACTCCTCGTCGAGGAGGCCGGGGACGTCGGGTCCGTCCCGTCCTGGGCGGGTTCGGACATACCCGTTCCTTTCGAGGTCGCCATGGAGGTCGGAAGGATGCGCCGCAAGATGGACCTCGAACGATACCCGGGCGATGAGAACTGCCGCAAAAAGATCACCGAGTATATCGGCGAGCAGAAAGAGAGATGGCCGGTCCCCACTGACAATACCATCACCCTTGAGACGGGAGACAGGCTGGCGATACTGAACTGCTGCTTCGGCAGCAGGGTGAACGAGACATTCGGAAAGATATACTCCGCCCTGCTGACCGCCCGCCTCGGAGAAAGCATCGGCGTATCGGCCGACGCATACCGCATAATACTCGAACTCCCGAGGAATGTTGACAGGAAGCTGCTGGAGGACACGTTCAGGTCCATAAAGCCGGGTACGGTGGAGGCCTTGGCCAGGATCACCATCCTCAACTCCACGTACCTCAAATGGCGTTTTGTCCATGTGGCAAAGAAGTTCGGCATAATCGAGAAGGGTGCAGACCACCGTTTCATCAACTTCAACCGCCTTTTCGACCTTCATAAAGACACTCCGGCGTACAACGAGGCGATCAACATGGTGCTCTGGGAGGACCTGGACATCGAGAACGCAGAACTTGTCATGAGATTGCTGTCGGAGGGCAGGATAAAGATGGAGATGTGCGGGATATCCCACATAGGTCTTGAGGGGATCACCAGATCGAAGGAGCTTATGCAGCCGGTAAGGGCGGACCACTCGATACTGATGGCGCTCAAGAACAGGCTGGAGGAAGAGGTCCTCCACGCTTCGTGCCTGAACTGCCTGAATCAGTGGAGGCTGCGGGTGCAAGACGCTCCGCAGCGTTTCAAATGTTCCAGATGCGAAGGGAACATGATAGCCCTGCTCAAAGGATACGAAAGAGAGAGCATTAAATTTATCAAGAAAAAAGATCGAAACGAGCAGGAAAAGAAGGACGCTCTGCGCGTATCAAGGAACGCGAATCTAGTTAACGAGTACGGAAAGAGGGCCGCAATGGTCCTGGCCGGCAGAGGCATAGGTCCCGACAGCGCGTCCCGGATCCTGAGGAGCATGCATGCCGACGAGGACGATTTCCTCCGAGACATAATGAGCGCGGAGATACTTTACGCAAAGACCAAACGCTTCTGGGATTGATCAGATATTCCCGCCTTTCGCCGTGAATTCCGGCTTCTTCTCCTCTTCGGCGATATCCTTCAGCTTGATGTCCGCTCGGGCCAGGAACCCTTTGGATATGATGTACATTTCCGATGATGAGTCCCTCGATGCGGCGGGAGAATGTATCTTCACAGACGCGAACCTCGACTCCAATTCTTTCACGAGGGAATCCATCATGTCCCCCATGAACACCTTCACCACCATCTTTCCGCCTTTCTTCAGCACCCTGTCGCATACCGCGACCGCATACATGCAAAGGTCCACGGACCTGGCGTGGTCGGTGGAATAACTTCCGCCGATGTTCGGCGCCATGTCCGAAAGCACGACGTCCGCTTTCCCCCCGACGGCTTCCAGCAGCTCCCTCATGGTGCTGTCCTTGGTTATGTCCCCGATTATTGTTATGATGCCTTCCAGCGGCCTGATGTAACGGAGGTCGACACCGACGACCTTGCCCTTGTCGCCGACCCTTCCTTTCGCGACCTGGAGCCACCCTCCGGGAGACGCGCCGAGGTCGATGACCGAATCCCCTTCTCTGAAAACATTGAACCGGTCGTCTATCTGCATCAGCTTAAAGGATGCCCTGGACCTGTAATTGAGCTTCTTTGCCATTTTATAATAGTGCTCGTGCTTCCTTTCCTGGACCCAACGGTCATGAAGAGCCATCGTTAGAGTGGATGGGCTTTACCGATAAACCTCTTTGTGTGAAAACTAATAAGAGGACGAGCCCATTATCCGGCGGAGACAATGCCTAAAGGGTGGACGTATTCAAAAGCAGGCGTCAACATAGACGACAAATCGAAAGCGATAAGCTCCCTTGTGGACGAGATCAAGTTCAAAAGGGACGGCATAGGACAGATGGTCCGCATACCCGGCCTGTTTGCGAGTCTGATCGACTTCGGAGACAGATACCTCACTCTGGCCACAGACGGCGTCGGAACGAAGCTTCTTATCGCAAAGGAATTGGGGATCTGGCACACAGTCGGGATCGATTGCATCGCGATGAACGTTAACGACACCATATGCGTCAACGCCGAGCCGATGTCTTTCGTCGACTACATCGCGATAGACCGCCCAGATGATATGATAACAAAAGAGATAGGCAAAGGGCTGGAAAAAGGCGCGGAGATGTCCAATATGGAGATCGTCGGCGGCGAGATAGCGGTGCTCCCCGAATTGGTGAACGGCATCGACCTTTCCGGAACATGCCTCGGATTCGTTGAAAAAGGCCGGGAGATGACCGGAGATAAATGCGAGGACGGGGACGTGATCGTGTGTCTGAGATCATCCGGTCTGCACTCCAACGGATTCACTTTGGCCAGAAAGGTCCTGGAATCCTCGAACATCTCTCTCGGCGACAGGGTCAAAGGTCTGTCCGGCACGATAGGGGAGGAACTCCTCACGCCGACAGAGATCTACGTCAGACAGGTCCTTGAGATCGCAAGGAACCATGACGTGCACGGTCTGGTGAACATCACCGGCGGCGGCCTCAGGAACCTCCTGCGCATGAGAAAAGGATTGAGGTACGTGATCGATGATCCCGTCGCTCCCGCCCCGATATTCGGGATCATTCAGGAATTGGGGGGCGTTGAGGACAAAGAGATGTACCAGACCCTGAACATGGGCATGGGTTTCATGATCATCGCGCCGGAGGCTGATGCTACCGATATCATCAAAAGATACGGGAATGCGGATGTCATTGGGAGAGTCGAAAAAGGCAGCGGCGTTCTTTTGGAACCTGGGAACATCCTTTATGAGAAGTACTAACCACAGATGAAATTAAGTCCTTTTTGCAGAGTGATCCGCTTCCGGCAGTTTGCTCCTGTCTCGTATTCATTTCATGTGTGTTGGAAGTACAAGGCGGTGCTCTGTCAGGCCCTGTGCATAAGTTTGCTAGGGAAAAACAAAGCTGAAACAAAGACGTTCGTATCAACCATTACGCGCACGGGTCTCCTCCTACATCTCACCGCGCACTTCCTTCACCAGGTCGACAACGTCCTGTTCGGTCCGCAAGCCCATCCGTTCTGCCTCTCCCGCAAAAGCGTTCTGCGCTTTTTTAAGTGCTATCATAGCAGCGTTCTCCATGATGATGCGCACGTTCTCCTCGACGAAAACGACCTTGTCGCCGTCTTTCAAGCCCAGCCTTTTGCGTATCTCTTTCGGTATCGTTATCTGTCCCCGCATTGTTATTTTAGCAAGTTCCATGTGTAACGCTCCTTTGTTTTCAGTATTGCATTGAAATCAATGCAATACATACTATAATCTATCTCACTAAAAACCTTATGCAGATGTCCTTCTCGGCCTCGCACGGTATGTTGAAAGACCATGACGCCCCTTTTATCGGCCCAGTGTGGCACTTATTGCCCCGCAGACTGCTCCCAAAGCAGTGCATGTTTCAAGGGAGAATCCTCCGCCGGTGACATCCATATGATACTTGGGTATCGAAGCGATATCTTTCGGTACGCCGTGCGGCCCTATCCCGAATACCAGAAGTATACTCCTGCCTCCATTGACCATCTCCGCCACTTCGCTCACGCTTGTCTTCTTTTTCTCATCGGGTTTGCTCGTGGTGAGTACCGGCTCGCCGAGCTGGGGCGGGAACCCTTTTGAGGGGTACGGAAATTTATTGAACCTTCCCTTCTCGGCAAGTTCCAGAAAATAGTCCCCGTGGCCTCCGATGCTTGTGGTGCCGGCGACCCACTCGGCAATCTCCACGGGGGTCCTCACTTCCTCCGGGATCGGGAACCCGATAAGTGCCAGATTCATGTCGAAGGCCATCGCCAAGCCTCCGGTCCTTGCGATCACCCTTCGGTGGGGCTCCCTGAATTTATTCGGGTCGTACGAGTTGTAAAGCGCGATGGTGATCCTCCCGGCGATGTCACTCCCTCCTTGTCCTTTTCCTTCCGGCTATGGCGTGCGAGTCGCCGTCGAGGAATATCTCATAATCCGGATTCTCATCCTGTATCCTTTGTATCTCCTGCAGAACCTGCGTGAGCGTAAGCTCGCTTGTCCTTATGTCGATGAATATCTTATCGGATTCCAAAGGATGCCCTCCGCGGCATTGACGGTATGGTGAATACGCATCTTACAAAAAGAATGTATGGTGCCGTGAGCCGGGCTCGAACCAGCGACTTCATGATCTTCAGTCATGCACTCTCCCAACTGAGTTACCACGGCGCAGTTCCCCCTATCGCTGGTTTTCTATTATAAAGTTTCCTGAATGATGATCGAATAAACACAACGGTGAAATCTTTGATAAGGCATAACAGGGGCCGCTATGCCTTGTTAAGTGGTGCGATCATGGAAGAATACACAAAAGCAGAATTGGAAGCGGCTGTTAGATCGATATCATCTTCTATTCGCAAGATAGAGAAGGCGCACGATACTCTCTCGAAGAAACATCCGCTCCCGAAGGCACAATTGACTCTCGCCAGACGGAACTTGGATGCGCTTCGGCTTGCGTTATCATTGATAGAGCGTGAATTGGAAAAACACACGTAAAAGCCTTGACCATTCTGTCGTGTCAGGGAAGGAAATAATTCATGCGCGTGCCCTCTGGGCGATCTTCATCCTGACCGCCGCCGGGATCATGCATGCTTTTTGCCGGAATCCATCATGGCCACGATGACCGAGACCACTGAAACGGCCGCGAATATTATGAACGCCTCGCTGAGGCCGTTCTCGAACATCGCCGAAGCGGCATCGCTGACGGTACCCCCGCCGAAAAATATGCTCTGCATATCTTCCTGGCTCAATCCCGCCAGGACAAGCGGGAACGCCACCGCAAGACTGAACATTGTGCCCGTATTGCGCAGCATCATCCTCGTTCCGGACGCTGTGCCGCGGCGTTCCGAAGGGATGGACGTCATGACGGAACTCGCATTCGGCGACGCGAACAGCCCTCCGCCGACTCCCATGATCACCATAAGCACGGCCACCTGCCACAGAGGGGTGCCGTTATCAATGAACGCCAACCCTGCCAGGGCGACGGTCGTAAGCGCGAGTCCCCCGATGGTCAGTAACTTTGGCCCATAGGTGTCAGACCACTTGCCGGAAAGCGGCCCTACTATCATCATCGGCAGGCCGCAGGGTATCAAAAGCAGGCCCGCCGTCAGGGCGTCTTTGCCGCACGGCCCCTGAAAATAGAATATGAGCAGGAATGTCGCCGCCCCTATGCAAAGCCCGTTCAGAAGGTTGTTGAAGTTTCCGACGGCGTATTTCCTTCTGCGGAAAAGACGCAGGTCCATCATGGGATATGCCGCACGCAATTCGACAAGAATGAACGCCGCCATGCCGATGATCCCTATCACCGCCATGGCATATGCAGTGAACATCAGGTCCGGATCGCCGAACGACACGTATGTGAGCGCGGTGAGTGTCCCAAAAAGACCCACGAAGAAAGTGAAAGTCCCGATCCAGTCGAACTTCTGCTGCCTGACCTCCCACTTGGGCTCCCTGAGACGGTATGCGGCCCATACCATGCCGAACAGGCCAATGGGGACATTGATAAAGAATATCCACTCCCAGCCGAGCGGTGCCAAAGCACCTCCGACCACCGGACCGACGACTATGCCGGCCGCCGCCGCGACCTGGTTGACCCCCAGGCCGAACCCCAATTTACTTTTGATGAAAGCATCGGTTATCATGGCCGTACTGTTGGCGAGGAGCATCGCTCCTCCCAGCGCCTGAACGATCCTGAAGCCCACCAGGTCCCACCCGTTGAATGCGGAGCCGGAGAATCCGCAGAGAAGCGAGCCCAGAGCGAATACTCCGAACCCGAGCACATACATTTTTTTCCGTCCGAATATGTCGGACAGTCTGCCGAGGATGGGCACCATGATGGTGGTCACCATCAGATATATGAGGAGGACCCACAGAAGGGTCATGAATTCCATATGCAGATCTTTCATAAGCTCGGGAAGAGCTATCAGAAGTGCGGAACCCTGTACGGACGCGAGAAGCGCGCCGACGGTGGTGACCGATAAAACGACCATCGCGTAGCTGTTCTGCTCTTTCAATTTAAACGCAGTATCCTAGGTCTCCGGGGCGTTGCTGTCTGATATAATATCATCTTCTAGTGACCATCATGAGTGGGAAGGCGGAAACGTTACGCATGTTCCGCCGATCGGATGGAAACTGAAGGGAGGATACTTTCATCTTGATAATAAATTTTGTTCTTCGGGCGGAGCGCTGAATCACTCTTCCGATCGCCCTTTGATCTTACCTCTTATCCGGGCCCGAGCAATCCCTCCACATACAAATATGCGGCCGGCGTTCGCTTCCTTGTGAACTTCGCTGAGCACGAAGAATAACCCGTGTTTTCGGGTTCTGTTGATCATCGCCCCTTGTCCGGCATCTTTCCCTTCGGCACGATCTCTTCTTCATATCTTTTACCGGCCATATCTTGGCCGCCGTCGTGCGGCTTGGGTAATATCTCATCCTCGTACGTCTTATCAATGCCCGGTTTCTTCAGCCGGAGACATTTGATCTCCTTTTCGACCTTGTTCAGAGCGGAAAGCCTTGCTCGGAATAGCCATGCCGATACCGCGCATGCGGCGAGGATGATGAAAGACAGCAGCGAAACTGCCGTGCGGGCGGTATTCCCCTCGGCGATCGAGACCGCGGCCACCGCGGCCGAGACCGCCGCGCCGGCGGCGAGGAGGATGATCAGCACGGTCCCTCTGATCTCCTCCTTTGTCTTCTTTGCCTTCTCTGTCCTAATGGTCTTCCTGAGCCGTACCTTCATTCCTCTTCCTCATCGGGAATTATCGGCTGGACGGCCGTAACCTTGTCCCCGTCCCTCATGTCCATTATGCGGACGCCCTTCGCATTGCGGCCGGTCTCTCTGATCTCGTCGACATTCATGCGTATCATCTTCCCATGTACGCTGGTCACCATCAGCTGGTCGCCGTTGGTCACCTTCCTTACGCAGACGACCTTGCCGTTCCTCTCGTTCGTCTTTATGGTGATCACGCCTTTGGCGCCGCGTCTCGTCTGGCGGTAGTCGATGACGTCGGATATCTTGCCGTACCCGTTCTCTGTGACCGTCAGCAGCTTATCTTCGGGCCTCACGACCGCCATGGAAACGACCGCATCGTCCGATCCGATGGTCATACCCTTCACGCCCATCGTGTCTCTGCCGGTGGGACGGACATCCGATTCTTTGAACCTCACCGCCTGGCCGTCCGAGGTGGCCAAAATTATCTGATCCTTACCTTCGGTAATGGACGTTTCGATCAGTTCGTCGCCGTCCTCGAGCTTTATCGCTTTGATGCCTTTCGACCTTACGTTCCTGTAGGCGCTGAGGCTGGTCTTCTTCAGCAGACCGTTCTTCGTGCAGAAAGCCAGGTATTTATCCTCCGGGAAGTCGCTGACGCAGATGGTGTTCACCACCATCTCTCCCTGCTCCAGATCCGGAAGCAGGTTGACTATCGGCTTCCCTTTGGACTGCCTGCTTCCCTCCGGGACCCTGTAGCCTTTGAGCCAGTGCAGCCTTCCGCGGTTCGTGATGAACATCAGATAATCGTGGGATGAGGTTACGAACATGCTTGAAACGTAATCCTCCTCTTTGGTCTGCATGCCGATCAGGCCTACTCCGCCCCTTGCCTGCTGCCTGTAGGTGTTGAGAGGTATCCTCTTGATGTAGTTGTCCGCGGAGATGGTTATCACCACGTCCTCCATCGGAATGAGATCCTCCTCGTCTATATCCAAGGCGTTCTCGTTGATGATCGTCCTGCGCTCGTCCCCGTACGAATCCTTCATCTCCTTGAGCTCGTCCTTGATTATGGCGAATACCCTGTCACGGTTGTCCAGGATGTCCTGCAGGTCCTTCATGAGGATGATCAGCTGCCGGTGCTCTTCCCTGATGGACTCTATCTCCAGGCCGGTGAGCTTCTGCAGCCTCATGTCCAGTATCGCTTTCGCCTGCTCTTCGTCTATGTCCAGAAGGGATCTCAGCCCTTCGTTGGCCTCCGGCGCATCCTTCGACGCGCGGATCAGGGCGATCGCCTCATCGAGCATGCCAAGGGCCTTCATCAGCCCCTCCAGTATGTGGTGGCGCTTCTCCGCCTGTTCGAGATCGTACCTGGTCCTGCGGACGACCACCTCCGCCCTGTATTCCGAATAGTGGTCGACCATGTCCTTAAGAGTGAGCAGGGTCGGTCTGTTGTTGACGAGCGCCAGGTTGATTATTCCATATGTGATCTCCATCTGGGTCTTCTTGAAGAGGTTCTCGAGGACAACGTTCTCAATCGCGTCCTTGTGAAGTTCTATGACGACTCTCATCCCGTCCCTGTCCGACTCGTCCCGAAGGTCCGTTATGTCCTCCAGGACCTTGTTCTTCACGTGCTCCGCTATGGTCTCTATAAGGGTGGCCTTGTTGACCTGATACGGGAGTTCGTCGATGATTATGCTGCTCTTGCCGTTGCCGATCTCCTCGAAGTGGGTGTTCGCCCTTACCTTTATCTTTCCTCTTCCGGTGGTATAGGCGGAGACTATCCCAGAAAGGCCGTGGACGGTCCCCCCGGTGGGGAAGTCCGGCCCTTTGACGAACTTCATCAGCTCGTAGACATCCGCCTCGGGGTTGTCGATTGCATGGATCATTGCGTCGCAGACCTCCGAAAGATTGTGCGGAGGCATCTTGGTGGCCATCCCGACCGCTATCCCGTCGGAACCGTTGACCAGAAGATTGGGGAATTTTGCGGGCAGGACGCTCGGTTCCTTCAGGGACCCGTCGAAATTGTCGACGAAGTCCACCGTGTTCTTATCCAGGTCTGCCAGAAGGTCCCCGGATATCTTTGACAGGCGGGCTTCGGTATAACGCATCGCCGCCGGCGAATCCCCGTCCACCGATCCGAAGTTCCCCTGGCCGTCGACCAGCGGGTATCTGAGCGAGAAGGACTGCGCCATCCTCACCATCGCCTCATAAGCGGCGGAGTCCCCGTGCGGGTGGTACTTACCGAGCACTTCTCCGACCACCCTCGCGGACTTCTTGTGCGGCCTGTTGTAAGGAAGGCCGAGTTCCGACATGGCATACAGTATCTTCCTGTGGACAGGTTTCAGCCCGTCCCTTATGTCAGGAAGGGCGCGTCCCACTATCACGCTCATGGAGTAGTCGATGTATGACCTCTTCATCTCCTTCTCTATACTCTGGGGTATGATCTTTTTACGTTCTTCCACAGTATCACACATCCAGGTTGATCACTTCGTGAGCATGTTCGATGATGAATTCCCTTCTCGGTTCGACATCGTCCCCCATCAGTATGGAGAACAGCTGGTCGGCGAGCATTCCGTCCTCGATCTCGACCCTTTTCATCAGTCTGGTCTCGGGGTTCATGGTCGTTTCCCAAAGTTGCTGCGGGTTCATCTCCCCCAGTCCTTTGTATCTGCTTATGTTGGCGCCTGTGCCCATGTCTTCAAGGGCCTTTGCCATCTCCTCATTGTTGTATGCATAGGTCTCCTTCTTCCCTTTGGAGACCCTGTAAAGGGGAGGCATCGCCAGGAACACGTGGCCTCTCTCTATGAGCGGCTTCATCTGCCTGTAGAACAGCGTGAGGAGCAATGTGCCTATGTGTGCCCCGTCGATGTCCGCATCGGTCATGATGACCACGTTATGGTACCTTATCTTGGTGACGTCGAACTCCTTCCCGATTCCGCCGCCTATCGCGATCATCAGGTTCTTTATCTCCTCGTTGTCAAGGAGCTTGTCCGGCCTCGCCTTCTCTACATTAAGGATCTTGCCGCGGAGGGGCAGGATAGCCTGGAACGCGCGGTCCCTTCCCTGCTTGGCGCTTCCGCCGGCGGACTCCCCTTCCACGATATACAGCTCGCACTTTGCCGGGTCCTTTTCGGAACAGTCGGCGAGCTTTCCCGGAAGACTGCTGGATTCGAGGGCGCTCTTCCTTCGGGTGGCGTCCCTCGCTTTTCTAGCGGCCTCCCTGCTCTCCAGCGCCGATATCCCCTTTCTGACCACCAGCGCCGCTACGGCGGGGTTCTCCAGCAGGTACTCCGCGAACTTTTCGTTCATGAATGTGGAGACCGCCTTCTGGGCGATGCTGCTCCCGAGCTTCGACTTCGTCTGGCCCTCGAACTGCGGGTCCGGCATCCTTATGCTGATTATCGCGGTAAGCCCTTCCCTGACGTCGCTTCCCTCGAGCGTGGTGTCCTTGAGAAGGCCATTGGATTTGCCATAGTCATTGATGGTCTTTGTCAGAGATGCCCTGAACCCCGTGAGGTGGGCCCCGCCTTCGGGGGTATAAATGGTGTTAACGAAGGAATCGATAGCTTCGTTGTATCCGTCCGTGTACTGGAGAGCGATGTCCATCATCACCCCGTTCCTCTCTCCGATCAGCGCGATGGGCGGTTCGTGTATGGCCTTCTTCGACCTGTTGAGATACCGGACGAACTCGGACACTCCCCCTTCGTAATGGAATGTCTCGGATTTCCCCGTTCTCTTGTCCTCAAAATAGATGGTCGCCTCTTTGTTAAGGAACGCCTGGTTCCTGAACCTGTTCTGAAGGATCTCATAATCAAATTCCGTCGTTTCGAATATTTCATTGTCCGGATAGAACGTTATCGTCGTTCCCGTTCTGTCAGATTTGCCTATGATCTCGACCGGGCCATCAGGTATGCCGATCTTGTAGGTCTGCCTGAACACTTTCCCTTCTCTTTCGACGACAGCGGTGAGCCGTGTCGATAATGCGTTCACCACGGAGACTCCCACGCCGTGAAGCCCGCCCGATACTTTGTAGGCGCTCTGATTGAATTTGCCTCCTGCATGAAGGTCGGTGAGACACATCTCGAGCGCATCCTTGCCTTCCTCTTTGTTCATTCCGGTGGGAATGCCCCTCCCGTCGTCGATGACGGTAACGGAGCCGTCCTCGTTGACATAAACACTGACCTTTTTGGCAAACCCGGCCATTACCTCATCTATACCGTTGTCCACTACCTCAAAGACAAGATGATGGAGCCCTCTGCTGTCGGTGCTCCCTATGTACATTCCCGGTCTCTTCCTGACCGCCTCCAATCCTTTCAGGGCGACTATGCTGTCTGCGTCATATAGCCCCTGCTGTTTATTCCCATCCATTTCTGCAACTCCGAATAAATATCGTGATGAGAGTATGCAAATCGTGTATAAATACGCACGTACGCGCACGTACGCGATGGCACATCTGAGCTTCGTCCCAGCCGGTCCGGAGCCGGGATGTGGCAAATCTGAAATATTGACAACAGATGACTATGCGCATGAGCACCATCATGGAAGAGGCTCGCCGGGGCGTCAGCCCCATGATCAAAAGGATCGCCGAAAAAGAAGGAGTGAGCGAAGAGTTCGTAAGGAACGGGATAGCCTCCGGGAGGATAGTGGCACCGTGCAACCCCATACATGATCCGGAACCGTCCGCGATCGGAGAGGGAATGGGAATAAAGGTCAACGTGAATCTGGGCACTTCCAGGGACATCGTCGATCTGGACAGCGAGCTCAGAAAGCTGGATATCGCGATCAAATACGGCGCCGACGCGGTGATGGACCTCAGCACCGGAGGGGACATCGACAGCATCCGCAGAACTCTTATCGGCAAAGCCCCGATGATGATCGGCTCGGTCCCGATATACCAGACCGGACTGACCGCCGCGCGGGAAGACGCCGTTGTGGATATGACCGAAGACGATATCTTTGACGGGATCGAGAAACACGCCAAGGACGGAATGGACTTCATGACCGTACACTGCGGCATAACGAAAGAGAGCGTCGCATGGCTTAAAAAGTGCAAGAGAGTAACGGACGTTGTCTCCCGAGGAGGGTCCTTCCTCACGGCATGGATACTCCACAACGAGGAGGAGAACCCCCTCTACGGGAATTTCGATTACCTTCTCGAAATGGCAAGGAAGTATGAGTTCGCTCTTTCTCTCGGAGACGGTTTCAGACCCGGGTGCATCGACGACGCTACGGACCAGGCGCAGCTGTCCGAGCTGATGACGCTCGGCCATCTTGTGGTAAGGTGCAGAGAAGCGGGCGTCCAGTGCATGGTGGAGGGTCCCGGCCACGTTCCGCTGGATCAGGTGCCGATGAACATGATGCTTGAGAAGAGGCTCTGCCATGACGCCCCGTTCTATGTCCTCGGACCCCTTGTTACGGACATAGCCCCCGGCTACGACCACATCGTCGGGGCGATTGGCGGCGCCGTCGCCGCTCAGAACGGAGCGGACTTCCTGTGTTATCTGACTCCGGCGGAACACCTGTCCCTTCCGGACGAGGACGACGTCAGAGAGGGACTGATCGCATCGAAGATAGCGGCGCATGTGGGAGATATATGCAGAGGTAGAGGGAGAGAGATGGACACAAAGATGGCAAAGGCCAGGAAGGCCCTCGACTGGAACACCATGTTCGAAGTGTGCATCGATCCAGAAAAGGCCAGAAGGTACAGGGCAAGAGGCTGCACGAAAGAAGAGGACGGCTGCTCCATGTGCGGCGACGTCTGCGCAGTGAAGATCGTGAACAAATATCTTGTCAGGAACGGCCCGACGGAAGACTGCTGAGACAAGTGGAGCCACTGGAGGGGATCGAACCCCCGGCCTACAGTTTACGAAACTGCCGCTCTACCGCTGAGCCACAGTGGCGTCGGAACCGTTGATTGTGACGTAGGATAAAAAGTTTTACTATGCCTCATGCCAAAGAAATAAAATCATATGTTCAAATACAGATAACAGAGTGCATATGGCCATCAACAGAATGAACCCTGACAAGTGGAAAGAGGACATTGCGAAGTCCGTGGATTTCTACAACGGCTGGTTTATGGAATTTGCACCGAAAGCATATCGTGATGCACGGATGCTTGCAACAGGACACGTCGAAAAGATGCTGGAAGCAACTGATGCTTTGCGGGATATCTCCTTTGCTGTGCTGAATGAAAATCCCGGGATCCTATCCATTTTACGTATGTCCACTTGCCCGCCAATAGCAAGGGATAGACTGATAGGCTTAACTGGCGTACCAAGACGGCTTGTGGAGTGCATGGAGGCGGAAACGCCTATGATCCCGCGCCGGATGGACAAAGAACGCCTCGAAATTGAGTTGAATAAGATTGCGAAGATCATAACATTGATGGCAGATTCGGACATATTTGTTTGGCTGAGAAACAGCAAACAACCCACAAATGCAGAGATTGACCGCGCCGCAACCATCATTGCCGATCGGCTGTGCGGCGCAATCTCGGACCCAATAATCCGCAATGCGCAGGAAAAACGGCAGCTTTCATCAATAGAGAGCTGGCTTGTCGAACGCGGATACAGAAAGATGGAAAGACCCGTAAAATTTGACAAAATAGAACCAGGCACGTTTTCATTTAGGACCAATGTGCCTGTTATAGCCTCTTCCGGCGAAGAGGTGTTCAAAAATCGCGGCACTATCTCATTCAAAACAAATGCATCCGATGCAGATTTATTGGGTAATAAAAAGATCAATGTCCCTGTTGACGTGATCATAATGCCTATTTCGGCAAAATATGGTGAGTTTCCTTTATTGATAGAGGCGAAGTCTGCGGGAGATTTCACTAATGTGAACAAGCGGCGTAAAGAAGAAGCGCAAAAGATGGCACAACTCAGACGCACTTACGGCAACGGTATCAGATATGGACTTTTCTTGTGCGGTTATTTCGATTTGGGTTATCTTGGTTACGAAGCGGGGGAGGGTATAGATTGGATCTGGGAACATCGGATGGACGATCTGGCATTATACGGTCTCTGACTTACAACCGGCGGCTGGAGGACGAACGCGGCATCATCCAGGCAGAGCTGGATGAAAAAAAGACCCTAGAGGAACGACGCCGATTGGGTCAGTTTTCTACACCCTCTGAATTAGCTCAAGAGATAGTTGCATATAGCCTCACGCTTCTGGATAATAACGAGCAGATTAGCTTTTTTGATCCGGCTCTCGGCACAGGTGCGTTCTATTCTGCATTACTCAGGCTATGTGAGAACAAAAGAATAGACTCTGCGACCGGAGTGGAAATCGATCCTCATTACGCCATCCCCGCAAAAGATCTGTGGCAGGACAGCGGGCTTGAGGTCATCATATCTGACTTTACGAGGATCGATCTTGTAGAAAAATGCAACCTGCTGATATGCAACCCGCCGTATGTGAGGCACCACCTTCTGAACCAGGACGATAAACAGCGCATAAAAGAAAGAACGAGAAGATTAACAAACGTAAATCTGTCCGGTTTGGCAGGATTGTATTGTCATTTCCTATTGCAGTCCGTCCAGACAATGAAAGAGAACGGCATAGCCGCATGGTTGATCCCGAGCGAATTCATGGATGTTAACTATGGTGTAAAATTGAAACAGTTCTTACTTTCGGAAGTTGAGCTTTTGCGGATCCACCGCTTCAATCCTGCTGATGTCCAGTTCAGCGATGCCCTCGTGTCTTCTGCAGTAGTGTGGTTCAGAAAAAAAAGGCCGATGATGACGGATAGTATCGAATTCTCTTTCGGCGGTACGCTGCATTCTCCGAATATAGCGCGCAAGGTCCCAAGAGACGACTTGAAAAGCGACCTCAAATGGACGCCCATCCCCTTTGCAGAAACAGTGCGCCGAACAGAAGAGTCCGTTCGCCTTTCGGATTGTTTTGACGTAAAGCGCGGCATTGCCACCGGGAATAACGGATTCTTCATACTTGAGAAAGCTACCATCGAAAAACTCGGACTTCCTTCGGAGTGTTTCAGACCTATTCTGCCAAGTGCGAGATATCTTGAAGAAAACGAAATTAAAGCCGATGAATTGGGGAATCCGTTGCTGCGGCAGCAGCTGTTTTTGCTCGATTGCCGGTTGCCCGAACACGAGGTCGAAGAAAAATATCCGCAGCTTTGGCAATATCTTTGCAGGGGGAAGGATGAGGTCGCCGCCGGATATTTGTGCAGATCGCGCAAATGCTGGTACTACCAGGAGCAGCGCGAGGCTCCGCTTTATATCTGCACATACATGGGGCGCAAAAGAGGATCAAACGACAAGGCCTTCCGATTCATCTACAACGAATCAGATGCGGTCGTGACAAATTCCTACCTTGGATTGTATCCCAAAGGATGGCTGAGATCGGAATTACAAAAAGACCCGAGCCTCGGGCGTACCATATGGGAACTGCTCAACGACATCGAGCCAGCGAGCCTTGTGACGGGGGGACGTGTCTATGGGGGAGGACTGCATAAGATCGAACCTGCAGAACTGCTTGGCATCGCATTTCCACAGATGGAGTCATTGTTCGCACGTAGACCGCATCCTTTACCGCGCCGTGGTTCGGCCGCAGACCCTTTGCATTCAGCGGCCATGCTCGTCATCGAATGAGCCTTCGGGCTGTTCCTGAATAATTGTTTTACAATGGACCTCTTCAGAGGAACGCCTCCCTGAATGAAAGGAGCATGGTGCGGCATTTATCAGTTTATCGACGGTACTTCGGGAACATGTCCCTGAACACGACCGCATCCTCCGCGATAAGGGGAGATTCGCAGATGAACGTGCAATCCTGTTCAGAATCCATAAGCACATCGGCCAATAATTGCATATCTGGGTCTTTTGAACTCAGAGGGAGGTGGGAGATCTCTCCTCTTTCGCCGTACTTTATGCAGCTGATGTGAAAATGCGCTGTATTCCCGCACAACGGGAAGAACTCTTCAACCAGCCTGCTCATATCCTCTTTTGTTTTGAGACATCCGACACCGCGGGCATGGACATGCGCAACATCCAGAACCGGCCTTACGCCATCAACGCCTTCCATCACTTCTGATATCTCCTTCAGCGTGCCGAACTGGCCTTTCTTGCCCATCGTCTCCACGCCCAGGATCACATCTTTTATGTTCTCATCGTCCATCTTCTCTTTGCATTTCGACAGCCCGTCTATGACCGATCCCAAAGCAGTGTACGGGGACTTTCCGTATGAAGCGGCGTGGATCACTATTATGTACGCTCCCAGAAGGTGCGCCGCCCTTACGGTGTCCATGACCCACCCTATGCTCTTCTCCCTCGTCTCCGGATCATCTGAATTGAAACTTATGAAATAGGGCGCGTGGCAGCTCAGCCTTATATCAAGAGCTTTTGCCGCCTCCCCTACGGCCTTCGCTCGTTCGGGACTTATCCTTGCGCCTCTTACAAACTCTACTTCGAGAGCATCGAGGCCTATTTCCTTCGTGTACCGTAATGAGCCTTCCGGCGTCTTTCCTTCGCTCGGATATCCTGCTGGACCAAAACGCATGAACCCTCAACACATTATGCATATTTCAGAGTTCTCAGGTCATTTTTCAAAAGCTGAACGATAGATAGGGCGGCAAATCCTTTAGTCTGTTCAGACATAATCATGCTCGTGCGGATAGAACTCGACGTGTCACTCGACCCCACTCTGGGATGCGGACAGGCACACAGATGGAGAAAGACCGGCGACAGCTGGAACGGCGTCATAGGAGAGGAGGTCATCCGTCTGACTGAGAGTGCAGGGGGTTTCGAGGCGGAAGGGTGCTCCGACAAGAATGTACTGCTTGGCTATTTCAGAAGTTGTGATGACCTTTCTCAGATAATCAGAGAGATATCCAACGCGGACCCTTATGTCGCCTCATTGTCATCATCCTGCCCCGGAATGAGAATACTGAAACAGGAACCCTGGGAATGTCTTGCTACCTATGTCCTCGCAACGAACGTTAACGTCAAAAGGATCGCCAAGATGGTGGAATCTGTTTGCGATACTTTCGGCAGGGATCTCGGAGAGAGAAGAGCGTTTCCCGCGCCGAAACAGATACTTGATAAAAAAGATGAGATACCCGCCTGCAGGCTCGGATACCGCGAGGAAAGGTTCATCGGACTGGCCGAGAACGCGGAGAACGGCCTCATCGATCTGGCGGCGATCGGAGAGATGGACTATTCGGATTGTATCAGAAATTTGATGATGATCAGCGGCGTAGGGCCGAAAGTAGCCGATTGCGTGGCGCTTTTCGGATTCGGACATCTTGAGGCTTTTCCGGTGGACGCCAGGATCTCAAAGTGCCTGAACAGTATGTACGGGATCAGCGGAAGCTACAGAACGATGGCGGAGTTCGGAAGGAAGAAATTCGGACGTTATGCGGGGTACGCTCAGGAGTTCCTTTACCACAGCTCTGTCATCACCGGAGAGCAGACCCCGGGCGGGATCCGCCCGTTTTAAAACGATGCGGGCGCGTCGGCCTTGTTCCGCACGTATTCAAGGTAAGCGTTTATCATGGAGCATACGGGAAATGCGCACATCATGATCGCTATAAAGCTTATATCCAGCTCGAGAGAGATTGAACTGATGCTCATCGGGTAGCCGGTGTTTATCGGAAAATCATACACTTTATAGCGGAACGTGTGTGAAAAGAACAGTATCGCGCACATAAGATAGGTGTTGGACACCATCATGAAGAAGAATCTTCTTTTTGTTCCTTTGTAGTAATAGCCGCTGAATACCGACAGCAAAAAATACGGCGTGAGCAGGATGATGGGGTTCTTTGCCGCCGTGAACATGTCCATCACTCCGATGCTGATGTTCTGCGAGCCTGCAAAACTGTGAAGCAGAACGTATGCATAAAGGACCATGAGCACCAGGACCAGAGCTATTTTTACCAAACTTATGATCAGGAATGAGACCGCCGCTTTGGCGTCCCCTTCTCCGATCAGGTCAGCCAGCCAGGCCGCGCGGCTCATTCGATCTCACCCCATATATATGCCAGGAGATCGAGGAGAAGCTTCAGGTTCTCCGCATCTATCTGCAACGCATCCCCTGTCAGGTCATCGATCGCCTCGGGAGGGGCGCCGCTGAAAGAACCTGTTATTTTGCTCAGCGATCCTGCGAACTGACCGCTCGCCGATGCTCCCGCCGATACTGTGTTGCCTTCTCTGTGAACATACAGATTCACGCTTGCGCCGCCGCCCGTCACGGAGATGCTTTGATCACCGACGGGTATGTCCGGGCTGATGTTCCGAATTTCTAAAGATAATGACGTGTCGTCCTTCCGGACGTCATATTCCAGCTTGCTGCCTTTCTCCGACAGCTGTATCGTTGTGTCGACCGTCACGTTCATCCCGATCAGACCGTATATGTACTTCCCGCTGAACTCCGCCCGTATCGGGATCTCGGACCCGTCCCTCGACACAAGGTCTCTGAGGATCAGATATGCGGACGGGATGAATGTTCTTGATTCCAGTTTTATTTCTGTGACGGAGTTGGCCTTTATCGTTATTCCGCTCAGCGTAAGGATGTTCACCCTGGAACCGAACGCATCGTCCACTATGTATGCCCTGAGCGTGACATCCTGGACGTCATATGTCAGGCCCGAATCTATGACATACGTGCCTTTGGCCAGGATAAAGGCGCCTTCGACACTGATGTCCGTGTCTCCTTCCGCAGTGACGTCCAATCCCCCTCTGAGGATCGGAATTGATGCAGACAGCACCAGGATCACCACCGCGGCCGCAAGGACGTACGGCAGCATTTTCAGAATGAGCGCATATTTGGCCACGTCGGCACATAGCTTCAATGCTGTTATTATTTTTGTCCATACCCAGCCGACTAGATGTATTCATAAGCAGACCTTCCGTTTGCAGTATGATTATATACTCATTTTTGCCGTATAGACCCGGAGGAGACCATTTATGGCAGCAAAAAGACCCCACATACAATTACATAACAAATGGATACTTGCCGTGTTCGTTGCGGCGATGTTCGCGTTTGTTCCCTTTGCTTTGCATGACAGCGCGGAGCTGTCCGGAGCAGACTCGGACGGCAACCCGGTCAACGATTATCTGGAACTGATCCCGGAAATAAAGGCCGGCAATAAGGTCGGGATATCGCTCGATCTGAACGTAGACCGCTTCTTCGAAATAGCCAAGATCGCTGTGGCTGAAACTGAAGACCTTCTCGGAGGCGATCCTATGATGGATGCGATCATCAAGGTGATCTCCGACAGCAAAAACATGAATGAAGCAATGGAAAAGCTATCGGAGGCACTGCAGGATGAAGGCGCCGAGATATCCGGTCTGCGCATAGACAAAGGCAGTTTCTCAATGGACATCGAGTTCTTGGTGACCGAGAAGACGGCGAACGGATACAAGATGTCTCTGACCTATTCCCTCTTTGCGGAGGCGGGCGTGACAGTGTACCTCAGCCCGTCCAACGCTGACCTTATAGGTTTCGGAAGCGGAGTAGTTCCGACCGGATCTATGTCGGCGTCCGTGTCTTTGGAAGGAAAACTGGACCTGAACCTCACCCCGGAATTCATACCGAGGACTGTTGAATCATCGACTGTTTTCGAAGCGAAAATGAGCTTAAAACAGAATTTCAAAGAGGGATACGACTACGTTAACCACAAGGACACATATACATACGCTTCGGTTGTCAATGATGATTCGATGAAGATGGAATACGCTTTCTCGTTCGGATTCAAGGTCGGCAGTTCGGACCTGACGACAGACCACTTGAACAAGGCGCTGAACGGCGAGAGCGTGACCGTCACCACAACATACAGCTTCCAGGCGAAAATGACCGAGAACGGCACGAGTTATACCGACAGCGACAGCGGGACGACATCCTTCGACCTTGCGGACATGTCTTCCGGAGGGAGTACCAGCACAATTAACGACGAAGCTGTGAACAACATCTTGTCCGAAGTATGGAAGGGAAATCTGCCGACCTTCAATGAATTCAGGAACGCCTTCGGAGCGGATATCGCGAACGAGATCGGACAGATCCAGTATAATCAAACCATGAACCAGATCAGAGAGCCGTTCAAGGCGGCGATGAGCGTTCTCGGCGATTCCGAAAGCGCTCTGGAGGAGAACGGAGCGCTTAATTGGTACTATGAGATCGGCGACGACGTAGTGCATTCCGGCGGCGGATCGTCGGGCGGAGGATCATCGGGCGGCGGCATCAATATGACGTACGTGGCCATCGGAATAGTCGCGGTCATCGCGATCGTGGGCATAGCGTTCTTCGCAAGAGGCAAGATATAAACGGGGCATCGCCCCTTTTTTTCACTTTCAACTGCCTACAATTTGTAGTCAGTTCGTTTCCCTCTTCTTTGAGGCGTACTTTCAAGACGCTCCAATACTTAGCCGCACCTCTATGCGTCGGTTGCTCTGTAAGTACGCCCACTACGTCAACAATCGAGAGGGTTGTGTTTTTAAATTTAATAAATTCCAAAGAATGACTGGGAATTCGGTCTCGGGAAAGACCGTGTCGGATGGGGCAGGCCGCTCCCTGTCAGCGGATGATCGCTGGTGTCTATGACACGGTCAACGGTATGCGTTACGCCTGTTTCGTATCTCTAATATTAATATGACGAGCCTTTTGTCTTCGATCTTCGCAAAGATGCGGAAATCGCCGACACGATATCTCCACATCCCGGCCAGATCTCCGGCCAGGGCCTTGCCGCTCCTGCGGGGGTTGTCGGTTCCCACAAGGTTCTTTTCGATCCAGGATAAGATCGCCCCGGACATTGCCGCATCCATTTTCTTCAGGGACCTGCGTGCATCCTCGGCATAAATGACCTCATATGTCAAAGGAGGCCCAGCTCCTTCTTTATATCGTCATGGGAATAGGTCTTGGGGTTCTTTTCATAGTTCTTAAGAGCCATTCGGCAAATTTCTATATCGAGTTCGTCCTCTATCATCTCCATTGTAGCCTTGCGTATGACGTCGGAAATGGTCGAGCCATGAATGACCGCATACTGCTCTATGAGCATCTGCTCTTCGGAAGAGAATCTTATCGAATATACCATGCATATCTGTATGACAATGACATACAAATATATTATGTTCTTTGATCTGTTCAAGACTTTCCCCGCGGAATATGCGGCGGCGGCCTCAGATGGCGCCGGGATTCGTCTTCAGATAAAATTCAGACACGTCCCAGTCCTCTTCTTCCTGGGCCTTTTTCTCCTCTATCTTCACGCCGAGGGATTTGGCCGTCTCTTTCATGTGCCTGTATGCCTTCTCGCTGCCTTTGAAATTCTCTACCTTTGCGCCGGAAGACGATATCTTCCCGGAGAAACTCCCTATTATCTTCGTTCCGTCAAATACCACGCACTCCGTCGCGCCGCATTCTCTTTTGATCATGTCGCGCAGATAGATATGCAGGTTGTCCTGGGTGTTCAGCAGGAAGGTCTCCGTGAACGGCTCCGGTTTGGTCTCCGCATCCTCCTTCAGCATCCATCTGGGCGTGGGGTCGTCATTCACGAGGAATCCTTTGACCAGGAAACCCTCCTCCTCCAGGTCGGACAGCGTTCTCCTTACCATTGACATTCTGACCGAAAGGAATTGAGCCAGCTCTTCGGCGGAGAACGTGCCGAAGTCTTTGAAGTGCCTTCTTGTTATGGCTCTCAGCGCCTCTTCTCTGCCCAGACCGCTCGGCGGCACTACGTAGTAGAAAGAATCCTGATCCTGGCATAGGGCGGACGCTTTGGACAGTTCGGAGATCAGCTCCAGGGTCCTTTCCTCCGAGAACGGAGAGTTCGAGACGATCTCTTTCCTTGATATTGGCTGCCTGTCGCGGATCAGCGCCGCGATCGTCCCGGCGTCGCGGTCCTGATCGGCGGCTTTTGCGGAGCGGTAGAAAGGGGCGAATTCGGCCGTGGTGTATCCCACGTAGCCGGGCAGCAGCGACATCCTGAGAAGCCCGCCTCCGCCCAGTATCTTCTTGAACGGCACTTTCTGAGATACCCTTGTCACCATCTCCTGATCGTTCCTTATGTATCCTCTGGCCTTCACGGCCTCGCCGACCGTGGAGAACTTGGCCGACTTGGAGATCCTCTGCCTGAGGAACACATAGCTCAGGTGCTCTTCGTCAGACATCGTCCTGTCTATGAAGTCCCCTTTCGCATAGAACCCGTTGACAAACCTGTACCCGTTATCCTTCAGGCATTTTACCTTATCGTCATCAAGTTCCGACGCGTCCTTGCCCAGGATCTCCCTGACCCTCACGATGTCCACCCCTTTCATGTTGAAGAATCCCATGAGGCGGTCCAAGGCCGCGAGCACTTCCGGCAGAAGGTCGGGCGAGTCCATATCCATGCTCCTTACCTCGATGCAGCCGGACATCTCCCATATCTCCAACGCGCCCACGACCTTGTTGCCCTTGGTCGCCGGATAGATCCACCTGTCCCCGTACCTTGCGGAAAGCTCCGCCCATTTTGACCCCAGGTCCGGGTCGAACAGCGACCGTATGGTCAGCGTCTCCTTCCTGTTCCTTACCTTTGATATCAGGGGAACCTCCTCGGGCATGATGTACATCTGGCTCTGTCCGTTACCGACGAAGATCGTCACCGCTCCCGCCGATACCGCCAGCCTCTCGGCCTCATCGGCGGCCAAGCCGAGGAGGAAACGCAGGGCCTGGGCGGGTATGGGTCCGTAAGAGAGTATGTACTCGCGTACAAGCTCTTCCGTCTGATCCGTCGCCGGCCTTTCCGGATAGTACGGTTTGTAAGTGTTCTCGGTGCCCCAATCCTCCCTGTCGGTGAACGCGCGGATGATCATCAGGGAACGGTCGAGTCTCTGGATCGATTCCTTGATATCGTTCTTTTCCCCGCCCGTCGCGGCGACCAGCTGCCTCATCGTCGCCTGCCCCATCCCTTCGATAAGGGAAAGCAGCTCTTTATCGGAAGATGTGATCTCCGAGGGCCTCAGGGCCGCAAGTCTGTCGCCGTCCTCGGACAGCACATACCTCACCCTTCCTCTTATGAACCTCCCCAGAAGCAGCCTCTCGGATTCTCTCAGCCCGTACCATTCCTCAAGGCTGAAGTTCTTGACCCTGTTGTAGACGTCTATCTCGCTTCCGGCGGAGCCGTAGAATTTGAAATAATCCTCAATGGTGCCGAACTGTTCCCCCTTGGTCCTTCTGTATTCGTCGACCGTGTCAAAATCGTAGATGTTCTCCTTACCGGCCCTCAGCCTCATGCGGTCGATCATTTTCATGTACTGCGGGCTCTGAGACACCAGGAACTGCCCCCTTACCGCCTCTTCGCTGTTGACCAGAGAGTCCAATGCGGACTGGGCCTCCTTCTCGGTTATAGAGAGAGCGAACGCGACCTCTGGGACAGTGGACGGGGCGAAACAGCCCAGGTATCTGAAGACGATCTCGTCCAAACACTTATCTTTGTCAAGCGGAGGATAATCGGCCTTTGAGAAGTACCATTTGTTGTTCGCCGTGATATCCGTCCTTGTCACCAGGTACATGGACTCCAGCTTCCTCATGGACCTGAACGTCACGTCCTCGCTTATCTCCAGGGCGGCGGTTATCTCGCTGAGCGCGGTCCCGTTCCCGACCCGTTCGAGCACTTTGACGTCAATGTCATTCAGCTCCCGTTCTTTGGCGGTCGCCGCGGCGTATATGGGTACTTCGGACCTCACCATTATGTGCGGCTCGTCAAGGAATACCGTTCCGATCGCTCCCTCTTTCAGAAGTTCCCTCACCCATTCGTCGACGACCTTCTTGTCGTCGTCGCAGTATGAATAGATATTGCGGCCCCGTTCTCTTATGGCTTGGAGCGGCCCCGTTCTCATGAGCAGGGGAACGATGTCGTTCTTCGACGCTATGCGCCCGATCTTCTGCCTGAAATACGGGATCACCTGATCCTCGCTGAACTCGAACTCCTTCACGGAATCGCCGAGCGCTCTGTGAAGGACCTTCCTGTGAAGTTCCTTGAGCAGCTCCGATCTGTCCTCCATGAGGACGATATCGGAGAATCCCGACAGGATTATGGAGTGGGCGAACGGAGAGGGTGTTCCGCTGAACGGGAACACGTCCACGCCCATCTTTCCGTTCTCTATCATCTCTAGGACCTCCGCTGCGCTCTTGATGTCCATGTCGTCCTCGAGGACCTCGCGGTATGTTTCCTCGATCACGGGGACATTTTCCATATTGCCGAGCATGTCCAGAAGGTACGATGACCTTACCTGCTGCCTGTTCACGGAGATTGGTCTTCCCAGATAATTCCTCAATATCATGAAGCTGCGGGCGGCGGTGTGCCTGAACCTGAGTTTGAATATCTCCGAGTCCTTTATCGCTTTCCTAAGTATCGGGTCCAGTTCCCGCGACGAAAGAAGCCCCGGTATCTGTCCGATGTCGATCTTTCTGGGGGTTCCGATCATGAAGTTGTCATCCGACATCGTGACAGAGACGTTAGAACCGATCATGTTCGACAGCCGGTAAGCATATCCTCTTGACAGCGCGTCGTTCACCCTTCTTCCGAAGGGGAAGTGAAAGATTATCCTCTGGTTCCCGGACGGGTCTATGTATTCTTCTATCGCCAGCCTGTCGATGTCCGGTATGCTGCCGGTCACGGCCTTCTGCTCTTTGAAATAGGATATCAGGCTCCTTGCCGACCCCTCGTCTATATCCAGATCATAGCTCAGCTTGAGTATCAGGTCGGCGGGCTCGTCCGATATCAGCTGAGACATCTCCTTCCTGAAAACGGCGACGTCCATCGAGAGGTCGAAGCTTCTCGGAAGCATCTCTCCCGCCCACGAGGGGACCGTGGGCTTCCTTCCGGTGGCCTCTTTGACATGCGCCACCATCCCTTTTGATCTGACGAACTCGAGCGACCTTCCTCCGAGGACGAACACGTCCCTCGGAGCGAGCCTTTCGACGAACTTCTCCGACAGTTCCCCGGCGACGCTGCCGTGGTTGGTCACCACTCTGTAGTTAGCCTCTTCGGGTATGGTGCCCAGGTTCATCAGGTATATCATCCTGGCTCCTTTCTTCCTGCCGAAGGTGTTGTCTTCCTCGTCGTACCATATCTTGGAGTAGACCCCTTCGTGCTCGTCCTTGCTTCCCAGATATCTCAGGACATCCGTGAAGCTGCCTTTGCTGAGGTTCCTGTAGCAATAGGATCCCTTAACAAGATCGTACGCGGCGTCCGCGTCCCATCTCTTGTCCAGACTCATCCCCACGACAGCCTGGGCAAGGACATCAAGGCAGTTCTCGGGTATGCTTACTCTGTCAATGTCCCCTCTGTGCGCTGCGCGGCACATCACCGCGCATTCGACCAGATCGTCCGGGTCGAAGACTATGAGCCTTCCCTTCGCGACCCTGCCGAAGCTGTGGCCACTTCTGCCTATCCTCTGCAGCCCCTTGGCGACGGATTTCGGCGAACCGATCTGGCATACGAGGTCTATCGATCCTATATCTATCCCCAGCTCCAGGGACGTGGACGACACCACGCATTTGATCTCGCCCCTCTTGAGCCTCTCCTCGACGTCCAGCCTGGTCTCCCTGCCCAGAGAGCT
Source organism: Candidatus Methanoplasma cognatum (assembly GCA_009777615.1). Classification (NCBI taxonomy): domain Archaea; kingdom Methanobacteriati; phylum Thermoplasmatota; class Thermoplasmata; order Methanomassiliicoccales; family Methanomassiliicoccaceae; genus Candidatus Methanoplasma; species Candidatus Methanoplasma cognatum. Next base: position 25,382 of record WRLM01000001.1, on the reverse strand, counting down.
GTGGTGGACCTCCACGCTTTCCAGGCCTCTCTCTTTCAGTTTGTAGACAACGCTCTCTGCGCCGGACCGGGTGTTCGTGAATATCAGCGTCGTTTCGTGCCGGTCGACCATCTCCTTCACTTTGTCGTACATCATGGAGTTCACGATGTCCGAGGACAGGGCCGTCATATCGTCGGTCGGACATATGACCTTCAGGTCCAGCTCTTTCTTTGAATCGGCCTCCACGAGCGTCACCTCCCTGTGCGCGGCGTCGGCCCCGCAGCCGGCCAGGAACCCCGCTATCGCCTCGATGGGGGCCAGAGTGGCAGATAACCCTATGCGGGAGAAATCGGTCTCGCAGTGGTCCCTGAGACGCTCAAGCGTAAGGGAGAGGAACGCCCCCCTCTTCGAATCGCATATGTCATGTATCTCGTCGAGGATCACCCATTCCACTTTCCTCAGATTCTCTTTGAACTTCGGCGCGGCGAGCATCAGGGCCAGTGACTCCGGCGTCGTGATCAGGATGTGCGGCGGGTGCCTCACCATCTTCTGCCTCTCGTTCTGCGGCGTGTCGCCGGACCTCACCGCCACCTTGATACCGGGAACGTTCATGCCGCGGGCGGCGGCGACCTCTCTCATCTCTGCAAGGGGAGTATTGAGGTTCCTGTTGACGTCATTGGCAAGCGCTTTAAGCGGTGAGATGTAAACGCAGTATATCCTTTCCTCAAGCTTCCCCTCCGCGGCGTATCTGGTGAGTTCGTTGATAATGCTCGTGAAGGCGGTGAGGGTCTTGCCGGAGCCGGTTGGGGACGATACAAGCACGTTCTTCCTTTGGTGTATCGCCGGGATGGCTTTAGCCTGCGGCTCCGTAAGCATATCGAATCTTTCTCTGAACCACGTTGAAATGAGCGGTTCCATCAGATCCATTACCTCTTCCATGGAGTGTGTTCTATTTACCCTCTCCAGCGACCTCATTATGAATCCTTTGCCATTAGAATAAAGCTGTATTTAGAGTAATCGCAACGCCGCTTGGCGTGGTGGCTCTTTGGGAACTCGGCGGAAACGGGAATAGGAGGATAACAGAGCGGGCGCCCGGAAGCATACGCCGGCGGCCGCACTCATCCGTTCCTATACGGCCCTGAGCAGGACCATTCACGTCGGCTGAATGCACCAGAGTGCATAGAACGGCACGCTCTTTATGCCATTGTCAAACCCGAAGTTCTTCGCGGATGCACGTATCGAATATTCGGGCGAATATTTCTTCACGAATTCCTGAAGGCTCTTCGCCTTCACATTGTCGGCGGCCTTGACCTCTATCGGAATTACCTTATCATTCATTTGAACAACAAAATCGATCTCCGCTTTCCCGTTACTTTCCCAGTAGTACGGTTCCAGGCCGTTCGCCGTAAGTTCCTGCATAACGTAGTTCTCGGCCATCGCGCCCTTCGCTCCGCCGGATATGTTCGATCTCTCGCTGAGGATCGTGATCGGCGGTACGCTGCTCTTGGCATTAAGCAGACCCACGTCGTTCATGTATATCTTGTACGACGTGAGATCGACATTGGATGCGAGGGGGATCTCCCCGGCCCCTGTCTTGCGGCATCTCAATGCGATCCCCGCCGACTCCAGCCAATCCACGCCCGCTTCGTAATCCGCAGCTCTTGCGCGGCTGCCGATGACGGAATATTGAAATTTCTTGTTTTCTTTGGCAAGCTGTGCAGGCAGACTGTTGTAGACCGCCCGGGTCTTCACCTGATCGGCCGGACTGGAATATTTACCCATATCTCCAATGTACATTGTCAGTATATCCTGGTGTACCATCGACACGAACACAGGGTCCCTTCTGTCCTTCCATATTGCGACCGCTTCCGGCATACCGCCCGTAAAGAGGTACATCCTGTAGAGTTCCAGCATCTTATCATGTAATGTGAGCTGAACATTCTTTTCGAACGCCTCTTTTATCAGAGGGATCGCCGCGGGGTTCATCTCCGTCAGGAATTCCAGGAATGTCACCGGGTACATAGTAAGTATGTTGACCTTCCCGACCGGGAAGGACGTCGGCTCTCTTACCAAATACGATCCCAACAGACTTCCGGCCGCAATGATATGGTAGTCTGGACACTGTTCATAGAAATATTTCAGCGATGTCATCGCTCTGCCGCATGCCTGTATCTCGTCGAAGAACACGAGCGTCTCCTGCGGCACTATCGTCTGACTCGAAAAACCCTCCAGTTCCGTGACGATTCGTTCCGGATCAAGATCCATGTCGAATATCTTCCGGAGAGTTTCGTTCCCTTCGAAATTGAATACGACGATGTTCGCATAATTCGCTCTGCCGAATTCTATGACAGAATGGCTCTTGCCGACCTGCCTTGCGCCGACAAGGAGCAGGGGTTTCCTGCCCTTGCTGTTCTTCCAATCCAACAGTTTAGGTTCAATGGATCTCTTCATGCGGATGCCCTAATGAGTCGTAGGGCATGATCCGATAAATAAGTTATGTGAAATGAAGACATTATTGGAACCAATAATGTACAATATTTGTACTTTTTATGAACGAACATAACCGTCACATTTATCTGAACGCTTCAGAAAGATCCTGCAGAACGCAGTTAAGCAGCTAATTATTCGTTAGGAAAACGCAGTGAAATAGCTAATTATTCGTTAGGAAAACGCAGGCCAGAAAATACTGATACAAGACATGCTCCTGAATCCCTCACGAAAATGACGTTGGTCTGGATGTCCATACCAGCTAAATTGGCTAAGGACAATAATAAATTTATTTTCAGTCATGTGAAAACAGGTGCCAGGTCGAAGGATTTTGATAATATTTCATTAAAATTATTGCATAATTTGCATAATCTTTTTTAATAAAAATTCATGATAATATCATCCTATCTCGGAAAAAGGACAGATTGCTTTTCGGATTGGCAAATGAAGAACCTATTGGCTACACATATCCTATTCGGCGGAGGAGAAAGAACATGAGCGCAACAGCCGGGCTTCACATCTTCAATAGCCGGTTCTTCCGGGGCTCCTCTCGCCTGATTAATCTTTGGCTGTCTGCGAACGGATATCAAAGCCTATGGCAAGGATCCGTTCGATTCCCGGAAGGGCCAAAAGGACTCTCAAATCGTTCCGTATCCTGAAGAAAGGTTTGACGGCGGCGGAGCGTAACGCCGCCGTTGAGGAGGTCTTACGGTAGAGCCGGTGTTGCGGACTGCCGGTGCGGTATGGGTATCCCGATATTGCCCTCGGGAAAACGGGCCGGCGACGGAAAAACTTAGTAGGGGGGGCTTCTCTGTCGCACACCCCGATACCCTCGGGATCACAGGGGGGTCCCATTTATTTTTCTTGGCTGCGGAACCTCATCACAGCACTTTCTCAATGAAATTATAAATATATAAAGTATTCATTTGAAATACATACTGAATACATGGTAGTATAGATATTTCCTCGTTTTTCGGCCCTTGCGCATATGGCAATGCGGATCATTAATTCATATCCGACTGAGCTTTGGAGTAAAAAAGGAAAAGTTTGAGAAAGGGTTTAAAGTAGCCTGAACGTCAGCGGTGCTCTATGACCAGTCTGTCGATCACGTCCTCTTTCGGTATGACATATTCGCCGTTCTCATCAGGAATGAGATCCTTCCAATGGCCGTCCTCGCCGACGCGGTAGGATACCTTTCCGTAGGAACCGCCCTCTATCGTGAAGCAGTACGGTCTCTTCCTGCGCGCTCTTTCCTTGCCGATGATCGCCGCCTTGGATTCCGCCTTGACGACCTTGATGACCTCATACGTCCTTCTGTAGAAGAAGAGGAACCATATAAGGAAGCCCGCCGCGAGAATCAGCAGGGCGCCCAATATCCACCACAGTAGGGTGTTATCTTCAGAGAAGTAGAGGTCCGCGTATATGTCGTCCACGACGCTGTAGAAGGTAACATCGGATGTCTTGTAGACGGTGCCGCCTTCCCTCCATTCTTCGAACTTGTATCCGCTGTCGGCGACGGCCCTGATGGTAACGTCCGCGTTTCGAGGGATCGATACCGGCGCGGTGTACCTCTCAAACGGCCCCACGCCCACGCGGTACAGTGCATGACCATTACCTTCCACAACCTCAATAGTTAGGGTTCTGTCGGCGGTCGTTGGTGTTCTCCCGCGTTCGCCCATAACTTGTATACTGTGGTTCATGTTCACGTTATGGAAAGTATATGATCCGCTGTCGATAACTGCCTGCGAGAGGTAGTATACGCCGTCCACTATCACCTCAGTGATGTGGGATTCTGCATCGGCAGAGAAAGTGAACGTCATGTCATCTCCTTTCACTACGGATATCTTTCCTTCCGGAGAGATGGAGGTCATGCCGTCAGAGGTTGCGGTTATGATATACTCGAGGATTATGGCGGCGGCCTTCGCGGCGATCAGCTGGTCGTTGTTCCTTATGCTCAGGTCCATGATGTATCCCGGCACGGTGATCGTGTCGTTGCTGGGAACGCCTGTGACCAATGCCGCATCGATCAGGATCAGTGTCTGGCCGGAATAGCCGCCGGGTAGTCCGGATGCCCCCAGCACCTCGGCGGTGCCGATATTTGCGGTGCCTGCGACCGTCGCATATGTGTATTCGAAGGTCGCCGGGTCCTGCGTCGGCGTGCCGACGAAGTTTAGCGTAGAGTTAACATTCGAGCCGATGTTGAAGTTACCGAGGATGCCGCTGGAACCGGCGAATGTCACGGCATTCGTGCCATTGGAGAGGAGCACGTTCCCTATGACGGTGCCCCAGTGCTCAAGGGTAACGGCTCCAGCTAAGGCATATATGCCGTTTATGCCGCCGACAATCAGATCTTCGTTATATATCTCTCCGCCGACGGCAAGGTAGATGCCGTCGTCATTGGTACCTCCGATAATGCCGCCGTTGGTGTTGTCGATATCACCGCGAACGTTCAGGTATATGCCGAAGTCGTCGCCGGCGATGATGCCGCCGTCATTGACGATGTACGTATCGTCGCCTGCGGCCACCTCTATGCCGTTCCCCGCCGTGCCTTCGATGAGCCCGGTGTTATTGATCCCGTCCCCTGCGGCAAGGTTTCCGATGTACACTCCGTCTGCACCGGTTATCACACCGGTGGTTAAGCCGTCGCCGTCATTATCGATAGAGGCCGAAGCGTCGGCGAGGACGCCGTAATCGGTGCCTTCGATCCAGCCCGCATTGTTGACCGTGCCTCTGACGCCTAATCTGACGCCATTCACGTCGCCGGTAATGGTGCCGATATTTGTGCCGCTGACGTTGTTGTTGACCGCAATGCCTGTCCCGGCGGAGATATAGACGCCGTCCGCCGTCGTTCCTTTGATGAGACCTGCATTGCTGACCGTGCCTCCAGCTCCCGATGAGATACCGTACGCGTCGCCGATAATGGTGCCGACATCTGTGCCGCTGACATTGTTGTTGATCACCATGCCTGTCCCGGCTACGATATGGATACCATCCTCTACCGTACCTTCGATCCAGCCGGAGTTGTTTATCTGGTCTCCTGTGACGAAGCTTCCAATGTATACTCCTCCTCCGCCTGTTATCACGCCGGTGGTCGAACTGTCGCCGTTGTTGGCGATAAAGGCGGAAGTATTGGCGTAGACGCCGTATTGGCCGGCCGCAGAGCCGCCTGAAATGATGCCTGCATTGTTGACCGTGCCTCTGATGCTCAATGATACGCCATGATTGGTGCCGGTAATTTTACCGATGTATGTGTTTAAGCCGACGGTGAGGATCTCGTTGTTGATCACAGCGCCGGTCCCGCCGGCGATGTTGATGCCGTTACCCCCCGTGCCTTCGATAAGGCCGGAGTTCTTGACCTGATCTCCTGCGGCAAAGCTTCCGATATGTACTCCGACGGCGCCTTTTATAATGCCTGTGTTAAGAGTGTCGCCGACATTGTCGATAAAAGCGGAAACGGCAGAGTAGACGCCGTTGTTGGCGCCTTCAATGCGGCCTGTGTTGTCGATATTGACGCCGGTCCCGCCGGCAATCCGGATGCCGTCCAATGTCCTGCCTAGGATCAGACCTGAGTTGCTTACGTGGTCCGTTGCGGCAAAGTTCGTGATGTATACTCCGGTGGTACCTCTTATAATGCCGGTGCCGACGCCGTTGCCGTTGTTGTCGACCGAAGCGGAAACGGCGGCGTAGATGCCGTAATTGTTGGTGGCATCGATTATGCCTTCATTGTCGACCGCGCCGTTGATGTCTAAGCGTATACCGTAATTGGTGCCGGTGACCTTGCCGACATATGTGTTCAGACCAACGGTGGTGATCTCATTGTTGATCACGGCGCCGGTCCCGCCGGCGATCCGGATGCCGTTACCCCCCGTGCCTTCGATCAGACCGGAATTATTGATCTCGTCCCCTGCGGCAAAGTTCCCGGCATATATTCCGGCTGCGCCTGTTATGATGCCGGTGTTAAGAGTGTCGCCGACGTTGTCGATGGAAACAGAGTAATTGGAATACACACCGTAATTGCCGCCGATGATGCGGCCTGTGTTGTCGATTTCAGCGGTATCACAATCGGTGAGACGGATGCCGCAGTCGGTGCCTCTGATGAGGCCATGATTTGTTCCGTCGTCGGTGTTGGTGATCTCGACGATGGTGGCGACGGCAGGAATGTCTCCCTTCATATGTATGCCGTCCCCGTTTGTGCCTTCGATCCTGCCGCGGTTATCGATTTTGTTGGTGTTGGTGCTATTAAGTGGGGATGCGATGTCATTGAGATATACGCCCGTCGCACCCGTGATGACGCCTGTAGTTAATCCGTCGCCGATGTTAGAAAGTTGTAAAAGAGAAGAATTGATGTAGATTCCGCTGGTGCCGCCTTCGATGTAGCCTTTATTGATGATCTCTTTGTCCAGGCCGGATCCAGTCACCTGGATACCGTAAGTAACCCCTTTGAGGGTGCCTTCATTGAGGATACTGTAGCTGTTGCCGATTAGGTTATTGATACTTACGGCGTATGAATTCGAGCTCTCAATCCGGCCGCTGTTGTAAATAGCATCGTTAGTGTTCCTAGTGGAGACGTATACGCCCCCTCTGATACTTTCAATAATGCCTGTGCTTATGCCGTCGCCGGTATTGTTGACGCCGCCGCCTCTACTAAGCTGCATGGCATAACCGCCAGGTATTGTAATGCCAGGAGGAGCATAGCGGATGATCCCGTCGTTATTGACAATAACCCGGCACGCTCCGTTGATGGTATTCAAAGAGTTAACAGTAGTGTTACTAATGATGCCCTCGTTGTTGATTGTCATAAGTTTTGTGTCATTAGTGGGTTCCACCGACCATCCAAAAGATATCTGGCCTTCGATCAGGCCAGTGTTATAGAGGATTTCGGAGTCAGGGCGGATGACTTCTAACGCGGCAGGGCCTTGGATTATGCCTGTAGTTAATCCGTCGCCGATATTGTTAATGGAAGCACTGCCCACAAATTGTATGGCATACATTACGCCTGAGATACGGCCTGTGTTGTCAAGCTTGCCTGTGGAGGTGGTGGTGCCGAGGTAGATCGCATAGCCAAGGAGATGGTTGGTCTTGAGATCGCCTTCATTAGTGATATGGACGTCATTTCCTCCAATGATATATATCGCTCCCCGGTTACCTGCTTCGATGTTGCCGGTGCTGCCATTGTAGATGGTGTCTATGCTTCCATCGATGTAATTTGCCTCTATGCCTGAACGGACACCTTTGATCTGGCCCGTGTTGTAGACGCTGGAGGAACCAAGTAACATGATGCCGGTGTCGCCCGATTCGATGGAACCTTTGTTGTAAATCACAGCTCTCATGTCGGGATCTGAGATCATGATGCCTCCGGTGGTGCTTTCTATGCTGCCAACAGTACCGTTTGTAATTTCAACGTTCCCTGGGACGGCGGTATAGATGCCTCCTCCTGAGCTTGCCTCAATAGTAGCCGAATTAAAAACAACACATGAATCATAGATTGTTATGCTACGGGTATTGGTATAAAGCTTACCGTAGTCTATGGCGCCGCCGGCCTTTTGTTGTGTATAAAGATGAAGAGTGACTCCTGGTTCAACGATCACGCCTCCGGGCACGGTCAGAGTATAGTCAGTGCCGATGATTAGCCCCACTTCATCGGTGGCCCCGGTGCCTTTTATGGTCAGGGTGCTGCCCGAACCAAGGTCGATATCGTCCATGACTATGAACCATCCTCCGGCTCCCCCGCCTGTATCTTCAAGATAGTAGTCGCCCGGCCCGCTGTCATCAAAGTCCGTCTGGAGGAGCAGGATCTCAGCATTTTTCAAGACCGGCACCCCGTCCACGTCGATATAGGTAAAGGTGCCTGTTCCTCCCGATACCGTCGAGGCGGGCATTAACAGTGCCAGCGCGGCGACCGAGATCAGCGCCAGAGCCAATACCGCAACGGGCATTGCTCTTTTTCTCTTTGCGGCAACATTGCCGAATTTGTTTTTTGTGATTGTCTGCATTAGTATTCCCTCACACCTTGCATTCTACACCTGTATCTCAGCTATATAATATATAACCGCTACTCGTTTCTGATAAAATCGGGCATAAGCGCATTGCGGGAGCATCTTTTATAATTCGATCATGCGGACATACGATCCATCGGCGCCCGCCCTGACCATCTTCAAAGAGGAGCAACTTGCCCAGGCCGCCATCCTCAAACGCCCCGCAGTCACCTCCGTGAGCTCCTGCCCCCTACCAACCATCGACCGCATCATCATATTCGGATGCGGAGTGCGACGGATGACTGATAGTCATCTTTCTGCTCATTCCGATTCCCCACATGACTATAAAAAAATAGATAAGGGCCGGACCGGCACGAACGCATAGACCTTTCGCAAGGCTGCATTCCGCACGGCCGGCACCTTCATTGCCGCATTCCTTAACCCTGTGCCGCTATCACCTCTATGATATGGGAGTTCTGCACGCCGCAGAATGTATAGGACCCAAGATCCGCATCCTCCTGAGAGAGGGGCACACCGTCCACGATCACCGCAGATATGGTATATCCCTCAGCTGCGCTGAAAGTGACGGTATGGTCAGCTCCTTCAATGACTGCAAACGATCCGCTTGATACTACCCCCTCGCCTGCCTCCACTTCAATTAAGAACATGGCGGCGAAGTACGCAATATATTCCGTATCATCGGAGTGCGGGCCGACATACAAGAATGAGCTTGCAGAGCCGTCTTCCCAGCAAAGGAAAGCATACTCTCCGGAGACCGATACGGAGTAGATCATTATCTCATCTGCAATGTCGATGTAGAACGGTCCCTCGTACGGGATTGGCGTGGTCATTCCGGGCAGCGACCAGGCAAACGCCCCTGCGGGGTCTGCAGTCAGAGTGATCAGGACATTGTCGCCGAGCGTGTAAGTGGCGGTTAGCACGGCGCCGCCGAAGGGCATGGTGAATGTCCTCAGAACGGCGTCAGTGCCATCCTCCCAGCACAGGAAAGAATATCCATTCTGGAATGGGTATTCAGACACCGGAGCGATGCTTACCACCTCAACGATATCGCCTGCGTCGAATACAACCGGCGTGCCGGCGTAATCATACCAATCCGTCGTTCCCAGGAGTCTGTACTGGAAGGTACCGATCCCAGCGGGGTCCGTTTCCAGAGTCAGGACGGCTGCGTCCTCCGCGAGGAAGTACGCAGCGTATTCCGCATCGCCGGCAGCGGGGACACCCACATGCCAGGAAGGGTTTGCGGAAGCGCCGTCCCAGTACCAGAAGACATATCCGGGCTCCGCAGCGGCCTCGATCGTCAGATCGTCGCTCTTGTTGATGAGGAACGGTACGCCGCTCACGTACGGAACGGCCGCCGTCATTCCAGGCAACGACCAGGAGAACACTCCCTCGCCTGATGCGGCGGTCAGAGTTATCTCGGCCGTGTCGTCGGGGTCATCAGAGAGGAAGTATGCTGTAAGCACGGCGCCGCCGGAGGGCATGGTGAATGTCCTCTGAGCGGCATCGGTGCCATCCTCCCAGAACCGGAGGGTGTATCCGGGTTCCGCAACTGTTCTGATCTCGATAACATCGCCCGCGCTGAATACCTCCGGAGTGCCTGCGGCATAGGTAAGCCAATCCGCCGCTCCCTGGAGCCTGTATTCAAATGTGCCGGTCCCTGCGGCATATGAATCAAGGGTCAATGCGTCAATGACCGGGATGGTTCCGGCATCGCTGCCACGACCACTTATCCACTCACATGTCGTCTTCACAGTCACATCTACAGGACCTGTTATTACCCCTTCTCCAAAGTCCGCCCAGTACCCAAGGTCTGATGGTCCGATGATCCACACAACTTCGCCCAAGTTGGCCTCGATCGGCTCACCAAGATTGTAGAGGATGTTCGCAGTCATGTTAGGCAGTTTCCACCAGAAATATGCATTTTCATCTCCTGCTAGCACCATATCCTCGATGTCAGAAGGTATGTCATATTCTACATATCCCCTGCCATCCAAATCATTGGTGAGGAAATATGCATACACAGTCTCGCCTGCTTGATCGAAATTGTCGATTGTAAACAGGCCTGACTTACCATCTTCCCAGAACCTGAATTCATAGTCACTTCCGGGGACTGCGTTGAGCTCTATGTGGTCATGGACATTGAATAGCTCGCCGGAAGTATATGCGGCCCATTCTGTCATTCCGAAATACCTGTACTGGAAGGTGCCGGCTCCGCTGGGCATTGGGATAATAATCAACGGGGCCGTGTTGCTTCCGAGGAAGTACGCTGTGTAACCCTCCGTGCCTGAGCTGCCACTGTGGTTGGCCACATTCAGGATTGGGTTTGCAGTACCGTTACTCCAGACCTTGAAGTCGTATCCAGATTCCGCTGTGGCCTCGACGAACAGTTCATCGCTCTTGTTGATCCTGAACGGCACGCCGTCCACGTACGGAACGGTTCCGGTCATTCCATACAGCCACCATGTGAACGTTCCCGCTCCCGACGGTACGTCGGTCAGGGTTATCTCTACCCAGTCGCCAATGGCATTTGAGACAAAGTACGCTACATCCGACTGGTTACCGAGGGACATATCAAATGGCCTTACGGGGTCAGTGTCCGCATCCTTCCAGAAAAGGAAGGTGAACGAGGGTTGCGCATCTGCCCTGACAATCACGTCGTCCGTCTTGTTGAACGTCATTGTCGTTCCTACGAAGTTATACCAATGCGTCATTCCAAAACCATCGAACTGGTACTTAAAGGCGCCGGACCCCGTGGGGTTGTCTCCCAGAGTCAGGTCGGCCGTATCATTGGGGTCGTCGGAGAGGAAGTACGCAATGTATTCTTTCTCGTCGTCATCCAGATAGAAGGAATATATGTCCCTGAGTGCAGTCGTAACTGGTTCATCTATCCAGAACTTGAAGGTGTAGTCGGGTTCCGCTCTGGCCCTGATGGTCAGGTCATCGATAAACCTGTTGACGTAGAACGGTCCGGTGTCGGTATATTCGAAAGCGTAGGGCATTCCGTATACCTGCCAAGTGAACGTTCCAGCTCCCGACGGGACATCGGTCAGGGTCACCTTGACCCTGCCGCTGGGTTCGTCCGCAAGGAAGTATGCGACACCGAAGTTATTGATGCTGTCGAATGACCTGACGGGGTTGGTGTTTGTGATTACCTCCCAGTACTGGAAGGTATACCCTTGTACACCGACCGCTCTGACCTGTACGGTATCGCCGACGTTGAACAGCTCCGAGCCTGTGTATGCGGCCCAGTCTGTCATTCCGGAGAGCATGTACTCAAAGGTGCCCAGCCCGAACGGTACCGCCAGAAGTTCCAGGGCGAACCTCTCGGCGGGGTTGTCAGAGGTGAAGAACGCAGTGTACGTCTCTGTGCCGGTGGTGTTGAGGAGGTGGTCGCCCACATACCTGGTGGGGCTTGTGGAAGCATCCTCCCAGACCAGGAAGGTGTGTGTGAGTGCCTCTTCGGCCCTGATGGTCAGGTCATCGATCTTGTTGATCTCAAACGGTACGCCGCTCACATACGGAACGAACGCAGTCATTCCGTCCAGCTGCCAGGAGAACGTTCCTCCTGCCGACGGCACGGCGACCAGGGTTATCTCAACCGTGTCGCCTCCGAGGAAGTATGCGGTAAGGTCTCTGTCGATGGACATTATGACCGTCCTCTCAGGGTCGTCGTCGGCATTCTCCCAGAACATGAAGCTGTATCCAGGTTCAGCGTTCGCCTTGACCTCTACAACATCGGTGTCGTTGAACGTCACCGCCATGCCCGGGTATGGGATCCAGACCATCATTCCCTGGAGCCTGTAATCAAAGGTACCGGCTACGGGGTTGACGTCGGGTAACGCCTCAAGGGTCAGTTCGGTCGTCTCATCGGGGTCATTTGAGAGGAAGTACGCAGTGTATTCCTCTGTGCCGGTGGTGTTGCCAGAGTGGTCGCCTACATGCCTAATCGCAATGGCGGCAGTGTCGTCCATCCAGAACTTGAAGGTATGTGTGGGTGCTTCTTCGGCCATGATCCACAGGTCGTCGTCCTTGTTGATCACGAACGACGCGCCGCTAGCGCACGGGAAGGATACGGTCATTCCGTCCAGTTGCCAGGAGAACGTTCCTCCTACCGACGGCACGGCGGTCAGGGTTATCGTTACCCAATCGCTGGAGTTGTCGGAGAGGAAGTATGCCGTCAGCACATTGTCGCCTGGCACCGATGACATCGTATGTGTCCTCGATGGGCTGGTGCTGGTATCCTCCCAGAACCGGAAGGTGTATCCGGTTTCCGCAGTCGTTCTGACATCTACGGCATCGCCGATGTTGAATTGCACCGGCGAGCCCAGATATTCTATCCAGTCCGTCATTGCCGGATACTTGTACTCGAAGCTGCCGGCGGTGACATCGGGTGACGCCAAAAGGGTCAAGGTGGCCGCGTTGGTGGTGTCGAGGAAGTACGCAGTGTAATCCTCCGTGCCAGTGGTGTTGCTGAGATGGTCGCCCACATTCCTGATGGCAGTTAGGGTGCTGTCCTCCCAGAACAGGAAGTCATATAAGGGCGCCTCATCGGCCTCGATCGTCAGGTCGTCGTCCTTGTTGATCGTGAACGACGCGCCGCTAGCGCACGGGAAGGATCCGGTCATTCCGTCCAGCCACCATGTGAATGTTCCTCCTGCCGACGGGTCGGCGGTCAGGGTTATCGTTACCCAATCGCCGGGGTTGTCGGAGAGGAAGTATGCTGTCAGTGTCTCATTGGTGTAAGGAACTGAAGACATAGTGTATGTCCTCGGGTTGCTGTTAGTGCTGTCCTCCCAGAACCGGAAGGTGTATCCGTTTGTCGCATACGTATTGATCTCTACGACATCGCTGGGGTTGAGTTGTACCGGCATGTTGTAAGTGGTCCATGACGATGCTCCGTTAACCCTGTACTCAAAGACGACATCCGCAGCGGCGGGGGACGACTCGAGGATCAGGACGACCATGTCAACTCCGGAGAAGTACGCAGTGTAGCTCTTGGTGTCGGTGACGTGTGTGCCCACGAGCCTTTCCGCGCTTGTGGACGAATCCTCCCAATACATGAAGGTGCCCGTATCATCTATGGCCTCGATCGTCAGGATGTCGGTCTTGTTGATCACGAACGGCACTCCCTCCACATACGGAACGGATGCGGTCATTCCATCTAACCACCATTCGAACGTTCCCGCTCCTGCTGGCGATGCGGTCAGAGTTATCTCTACCTGATCGTCGGGGTCATCGGAGAGGAAGTATGCGGTCAGTTCATTCTCGCCAGGCACCGCTGACATCGTATGTGTCCTCACAGAGTTGGTGGTGTAATCCTCCCAGAACTGGAAGGTGTATCCGGCTGCCTCAATTACTCTGATCTCTATGACATCGGTGACGTTGAATTGCTCCGGCGGCGTGCCGACATAGACCACCCATGTCGTTGTTCCGGGGAGCCTGTACTCAAATGTGCCGCCCAGAGGGGGACTCGATTTGAGTATCAGTTCGACCGCGTTGTCACTGAGGAAGTACGCAGTGTATTCCTCTGTGCCGGTGGTGTTGCCGAGATGGTCGCCCACATATCTGAGGGGGTCTGTAGAGTTGTCGTCTGCCCAGTACTCAAAGGTATAGTCGGTTGCTTCTATGGCCTCAATGGTCAGTTCGTCGCTCTTGTTGATCGTGAACGGAGAGCCGCTCACGTACGGAATGAACGCGGTCATTCCGTCCAGCTGCCATTCGAACGTTCCTCCTGCCGAGGGGTCGGCGGTCAGAGTTATCGTTACCCGGTCGTTGATGTTGGGAGATAGGAAGTATGCTGTCAGCACGGCGCCGCCGGCGGGCATTGTGAATGTCCTCTCAACGTTGGTGCTGGTATCCTCCCAGAACCTGAACGTGTATCCGTTTGCCGCAGTTGTTCTGACCTCTATGTCGTCACCAACATTGAACCATACCGGCGTACCCGCTGTGTAGGGGAACCAGATCGTCGTGTCCATTCCCAGGAGCCTGTACTCGAAGGTACCAGCTGGGGGGGTGTCGTCAGGTGACGCCACAAGAGTCAGGGAGACCGCAGCGGGACCGAGGAAGTACGCAGTGTATTCCTCTGCACCGGTGGTGCTGGGGTGGTCGCCCACATGCCTGACTAGGTCTATGGAGTTATCCTCCCAGAATCTGATGTCATATCCCGGAGCCTCTATGGCCCGAACGGTCAGGTCATCGGTCCTGTTGATCGTGAACGGAGAGCCGCTCACGTACGGAATGAACGCGGTCATTCCGTCCAGCTGCCATTCGAACGTTCCGCCTGCCGACGGGCTGGCGGTCAGGGTTATCTCTACCTGATCGTTGACATTGGTTGAGAGGAAGTATGCCGTAAGCGTGGTGTTGCCGGCCGGCATTGTGTATGCCCTCTCGGGGTCATCGCTGGTGTCCTCCCAGAACAGGAAGCTGTATCCTGCTTCGGCGTTCGCCTTGACCTCTATGCCCAAACCGGAGTTGAATTGCACCGGTACGGTGTAAGGGGTCCATGACGTCGCTCCCTGTATCCTGTACTCAAAGGTACCGGCTGCGGGGTTGACGTCGGGTGACGCCTCAAGGGTCAGATACGGCGCAGCGGCGTCAAGGAAGTACGCAGTGTATCCCTCTGTGCCGGTGGTGTTGGTGATGTGGTCGCCCACAATCCAAGTTGGGGTTGTGTAAACATTCTCCCACGAGATGAAAGTGTATCCTGCCTCTTCCATGGCATGAACGATCAGATCATCGCTCTTGTTGATCACGAACGGCACGCCGGGCACGTACGGAATGAACGCGTTCATTCCGTCCAGCTGCCAGGAGAGCGTTCCAGATCCCAACGGGTCGGCGACCAGAGTTATCTCTACCTGATCATTGACATTGGTTGAGAGGAAGTATGCTGTGAGGGTGTCATCGCCCAACACTGTGTATGTCCTTACGGGTATGTCATTTGTGTTCTCCCAGAACATGAAGTCGTATCCGGAAGGCGTGATCACTTCGATCTCTACGATGTCGTTGAGGTTGAATGCCAGCGTCGTGCCTGCGTCGCAGTATTCCCATGTCGCCACTCCCTGTATCCGGTACCGGAAGGTATCGGTTACGGGGACGGTTACGGGCGACACCTCGAGGGTCAGGTCGAACGCGTTGAGGTCATCGAGGAAGTACGCTTTGTATTCTGCGTTAGAGAACTGCATTCCGACGTTCCTCGTCATGCCTGCCGAGGCATCATCCAACCAGTACTGGAAGGTGTAGTCCTGCGCCTCGTCGACCTTGATCGTCAGCATATCCATCATGTTGACAAAGAACGGCGTGCCGCTCACGTACGGAACGTAAGCGGTCATTAAGGGCAGAGTCCAGGAGAATATTCCCGCTCCCGACGGGATGTCGGTAAGGGTTATCTCGATCGCGCCGGGCATGAGGAAGAATGCGGTCAATTCATTATCGCTTGGCGTCGATGACATCAAATGTGTCCTCTCGACATTGGTACCGGCATCCTCCCAGAACCGGAAGGAATATCCGGGCAGCGGTAACGGTATTGCTTTGACCTCTACGTTGTCGCCGGCGTTGAACCAAACCGCCGTGCCGGGATAGGGCAACCATGCCGACGTTCCCTGGAGTCTGTACTCAAAGGTGCCGGTCATGGACGGGTTTGCGTTCAGGGTCAGGCCGACCGCGTTTAGGTCGTCGAGGAAGTACGCAGTGTATCCCGCAACGCCGGTGGTGTTGGGGAGGTGGTCGCCCACATGCCTCGTTGCACCGGCGGCAGCATCGTCCATCCAGAACTTGAAGGTGTAGTCGGTTTCCGCTTGGGCCTCGACGAACAGGTCGTCGCTCTTGTTGATCGTGAACGACGCGCCGCTAGCGCACGAGAAGGATCCGGTCATTCCGTCCAGCCACCAGGTGAATGCTCCTCCTGCCGACGGGTCGGCGGTCAGAGTTATCGTTACCCGGTCGTTGATGTTGGGAGATAGGAAGTATGCTGTCAGCACGGCGCCGCCGGCGGGCATTGTGAATGTCCTCTCAACGTTGGTGCTGGTATCCTCCCAGAACCTGAACGTGTATCCGTTTGCCGCAGTTGTTCTGACCTCTATGTCGTCACCAACATTGAACCATACCGGCGTACCCGCTGTGTAGGGGAACCAGATCGTCGTGTCCATTCCCAGGAGCCTGTACTCGAAGGTACCAGCTGGGGGGGTGTCGTCAGGTGACGCCACAAGAGTCAGGGAGACCGCAGCGGGACCGAGGAAGTACGCAGTGTATTCCTCTGCACCGGTGGTGCTGGGGTGGTCGCCCACATGCCTGACTAGGTCTATGGAGTTATCCTCCCAGAATCTGATGTCATATCCCGGAGCCTCTATGGCCCGAACGGTCAGGTCATCGGTCCTGTTGATCGTGAACGGAGAGCCGCTCACGTACGGAATGAACGCGGTCATTCCGTCCAGCTGCCATTCGAACGTTCCGCCTGCCGACGGGCTGGCGGTCAGGGTTATCTCTACCTGATCGTTGACATTGGTTGAGAGGAAGTATGCCGTAAGCGTGGTGTTGCCGGCCGGCATTGTGTATGCCCTCTCGGGGTCATCGCTGGTGTCCTCCCAGAACAGGAAGCTGTATCCTGCTTCGGCGTTCGCCTTGACCTCTATGCCCAAACCGGAGTTGAATTGCACCGGTACGGTGTAAGGGGTCCATGACGTCGCTCCCTGTATCCTGTACTCAAAGGTACCGGCTGCGGGGTTGACGTCGGGTGACGCCTCAAGGGTCAGATACGGCGCAGCGGCGTCAAGGAAGTACGCAGTGTACGTCTCTGTACCGGTAACATTGGTAAGGTGGTCGCCCACAATCCAGGTTGGGGTTGTGTAAACATTCTCCCATGAGACGAATGTGTATAATGCCGCTTGCTCGGCATGAACGGTCAGGTCATCGCTCTTGTTGATAGTGAACGGTGCGCCGGGCACGTACGGAACGAACACTGTCATTCCGTCCAGCTGCCAGGAGAGCGCTCCGCCTGCCGACGGGTCGGCGGTCAGAGTTATCTCGACTACATCACTTCCAAGGAAGTATGCGGTGAGGATGTCATCGCCCAATACTGTGTATGTCCTTACGGGTACGTCGCTTGAGTTCTCCCAGAACTTGAAGCTGTATCCGGAAGGCGCGACCGCTCCGATTTCCACTACATCGTTGATGTTGAACGTCAACGTCGTGCCTGCAACGCAGTAATTCCATGCCGCCGCTCCCTGTATCCTGTACTGGAAGACATCGGCGGTGGCGGGGATGGTTGCGGGCGACGCCTCAAGGGTCAGGTCGGCCGTGTAGAGGTCGGAGAGGAAGTACGCTTTGTATTCCCTGTCAGTGAACTGCATTCCGACGTTCCTCGACATGCCTGCCGAGGCGTTGTCCAACCAGTACTTGAAGGTGTAGTCCTGCGCCTCAGCGACTGCAATGGTCAGGTCATCGATCATGTTGACAAAGAACGGCGTGCCGCTCACGTACGGAACGAACGCGGTCATTCCGTTCAGCTGCCATGAGAATATTCCCGCTCCCGACGGTATGTCGGTAAGGGTTATCTCGATCGCGCCGGGCAAGAGGAAGTATGCGGTCAGCACATCTCCGCCAGGAGATATTGTGACCGATCTCTCATCATTGGTGATGGCATCCTCCCAGAACCGGAAGGAGTATCCGGGCAGCGGTAACGGTATTGCTTTGACCTTTATGCCGTCACCAGCGTTGAACCAAACCGGCGTGCCGGGGTAAGGGACCCATATTTCTGTTCCGGGGAGCGTGTACTCGAAGGTACCGGTCATCGCCGGTTCTGCGTTCAGGGTCAGGGTGACCTTGTTGAGGTCATCGAGGAAGTACGCAGTGTACTCCTTGGCAGTGACGTTGGGGTGGGTGCCCACTTGTCTCAGCATGCCTGCGCTGATGTCATCCGTCCAGTACTTGAAGGTATAGTCGGTTGTTGCCGCAACGACCTCGATCGTCAGAACGTCGTTCTGGTTGATCCGGAACGGCGTGCCGCTCACGTACGGAACGGATGCGGTCATTCCTGGCAGCGACCAAGAGAATATTCCCGCTCCCGACGGTATATCTGTCAGAGTGACCAGAGTCTGGTTTCCTAGCTGGTTGGAGAGGAAGTATGCGGTCAGCGCGGCTCCGCCGGCTGCCATTGTGACTGTCCTCTCGGCGTTGTCGTCGGCGTTCTCCCAGAACTGGAAGATATACCCGGATGCGGGGAATGTCCTTACCTCTACGACATCATCGATGTTGAATGCCACCGGTATGCCGATATAGTTGTACCAGAGGGAAGTCCCTTCAATTCTGTACTGGAAGGAACCGGTTCCCGGATGGTACGTGTTCAAGGTAAGGTAGACTCCGCCCGGGCCGAGGAAGTACGCTGTGTAATCCTCCGTGCCCGTGGTGTTACCGGAGTGGTCGCCCACATGCCTGATGGCAGTTAGAGTGTTGTCCTCCCAGTACCTGAAGGTGTATGTGGGTTCCGCTTCGGCCTTAATGAACAGGTCGTCGTCCTTGTTGATTTCGAACGGCGTGCCGCTCACGTACGGGACGTACTCGGTCATTCCGTCCAGCTGCCAGGAGAATGATCCTGCTCCCGACGGGCTGTCGATTAGAGTTATCACGACCGTGTCGCCTCCGAGGAAGTATGCGGTCAGCGCGGCTCCGCCGGCTGCCATTGTGACTGTCCTCTCATCATTGAAGTCGGCGTTCTCCCAGAACTGGAAGCTGTATCCTGGTTCGGCGGTCGCCTTGACCTCTACGACATCGCCGATGTTGAACCACAACGTCGGCGTGCTGCTGTATGTGACCCATGCTGTCATTCCCTGGAGTCTGTACTCGAAGGTACCGGCTTCCGGGGTGACGTCGGGTGACGCTTCAATGGTCAGAGTGACCCTGTTGGGTCCGAGGAAGTATGCTGTGTATTCCGCAGTGGCTGCAGTGTGTGTGCCCGCATTCCTGAGGAGGCTTGTGGAAGCATCATCCCAGAACCGGAAGCTGTGTGCTGGTGCCGGCGTGGTCGTGATCCACAGGTCATCGCTCTTGTTGATCTCAAACGGTATGCCGCTCACGTACGGAACGAACGCGGTCATTCCGTCCAGCTGCCATTCGAACGTTCCCGTTCCCGACGGGTCGGCGGTCAGGGTTATCTCAACCTTGTCGCTTCCGAGGAAGTACGCGGTGAGGATGTCATCGCCCAATACTGTGTATGTCCTTACGGGTACGTCGCTTGCGTCCTCCCAGAACATGAAGTCATATCCGGAAGGCGCGACCGCTCCGATCTCCACTACATCGTTGATGTTGAACGTCAGCGTCGTGCCTGCAACGCAGTAATCCCATGCCGCCGCTCCCTGTATCCTGTACTGGAAGACATCGGTGGTGGCGGGGATGGTTGCGGGCGACGCCTCAAGGGTCAGGTCAGCCGTCTCGCCGGGGAGATCACAGAGGAAGTACGCAATGTATTCCGTATTTGCGAACTGCATTCCGACGTTCCTCGACATGCCTGCCGAAGCGTCGTCCAACCAGTACTTGAAGGTGTAGTCCTGCGCCTCGTCGACCTCGATCGTCAGGATGTCGGTCATGTTGACAAAGAACGGCGTGCCGCTCACGTACGGAACGGAATCGGTCATTCCGAGCAACTGCCATGAGAATATTCCCGCTCCCGACGGGATGTCGGTAAGGGTTATCTCAACCGCGCCGGGCGCGAGGAAGTATGCGGTCAATTCATTCTCGCTTGGTACCGATGACATCGTATGTGTCCTCTCGGCATTGGTGCTGGCATCCTCCCAGAACCGGAAGGAGTATCCGGGCAGCGGTAACGGTATTGCTTTGACCTCTACGTTGTCGCCGATGTTGAACCGAACCGCCGTGCCGGGGTAGGTCTCCCATACCGGCATTCCCTGGAGTCTGTACTCAAAGGTGCCGGCCATGGCCGGGTCTGCGTCCAGGGTCAGGCTGACCGCGTTGAGTTCGTCGAGGAAGTACGCAGTGTACTCCGCAGGAGTGCCGGTAAGGTGGGTGCCCACATACCTGGTGAGGCTTGTGGAGTTGTCATCCCAGTACCTGAAGGTATAGTCGGTTGCCGCAGCGACCGCGATCGTCAGTTCATCGTTCCTGTTGACTTCCAGCGGTCCTGTTCCGTAAGAAACGGACGTGGTCATTCCGGGCAGGGTCCAAGTGAACTCCTGCGCCCCTCCCGACGGGCTGTCGGTCAGAGTGATCTGGACCCTGTTGGGCGTGTTGATGAGGAAGTATGCTGTGTGCGAAGCGCCGCCTGCAGGTATTGTGAATATCCTCGAGTTGGTGCCGTCGGCATCCTCCCAGAAGCGGAAGCCATATCCGTTTAACGGAATTGCATTTACCTCTACATCATCGCCGATGTTGAATTGCACCGGCATGCCAAAGTAGCTGTACCATGTGGTGGTACCCGCAAGCCTGTACTGGAAGGAACCGGTTCCTGCGGGATATGCGGTCAGGGTAAGATCGACCGAGCTGGCTCCGAGGAAGTACGCAGTGTATTCCGCGTTGGCTGCTGTGTGCGTGCCCACATTCCTCGTTGCACCGGCGGCAGTGTCGTCCATCCAGTACCTGAAGGTGTATGTGAGTTCCGCCTCTACCGCGATCCACAGGTTGTCGTCCTTGTTGATTTCGAACGGTACGCCGCTCACGTACGGGACGTACGCGGTCATTCCGTCCAGTTGCCAGGAGAATATTCCCGCTCCCGAGGGACTGTCGGTCAGAGTTATCTCAACCTTGTCGCTTCCGAGGAAGTATGCGGTAAGCACGGCTCCGCCGGCTGCCATTGTGACTGTCCTCTCGACGTTGTCGTCGGCGTTCTCCCAGAACAGGAAGGTGTATACTCCTTCGGCGGTCGCCTTTACCTCTACTACATCGCCGATGTTGAACCACACCGCCGCGCCGGGGTATGCGACCCAGTCTGTCATTCCCTGGAGCCTGTAATCGAAGGTACCGGCTGCGGGGTTGACGTCGGGTGACGCGTTCAGGGTCAGAGTGACCCTGTTGAGTCCGAGGAAGTATGCGGTGTATTCCTCCGTGCCTGTGCTGAGGAGGTGGGTGCCCACATTCCTGAGGAGGCTTGTAGAAGCATCATCCCAGAACCGGAAGCTGTATGTAGGTGCCGCCGCGGTCGTGATCCACAGATCATCGTCCTTGTTGATCGTGAACGGCGCGCCGGGCACGTACGGAACGAACGCGGTCATTCCGTCCAGCTGCCATTCGAACGTTCCCGTTCCCGACGGGTCGGCGGTCAGAGTTATCTCGACTACATCACTTCCGAGGAAGTATGCGGTGAGGATGTCATCGCCCAATACTGTGTATGTCCTTACGGGTACGTCGCTTGCGTCCTCCCAGAACATGAAGTCGTATCCGGAAGGCGCGACCGCTCCGATCTCTATGACGTCGTTGATGTTGAACGTCAGCGTCGTGCCTGCGTCGCAGTAATTCCATACCGCCGCTCCCTGTATCCTGTACTGGAAGACATTGGTTATGGGGATGGCTGCGGGCAGCGCCTCAAGGGTCAGGTCGGCCGTGTAGAGGTCGGAGAGGAAGTACGCTTTGTACTCCGCAGTGTCTGCAATATGCGTGCCGACATTCCTCAGCTGGCCTGCCGAAGCATCGTCCAACCAGTACCGGAAGGTGTAGTCGGTCGCCTCGTTGGCCTCGATTATCAGATAGTCGCTCTTGTTGATCTCAAACGGTGTGCCACTCGCGTACGCAACGAAATCAGTCATACCGAGCAGCTGCCAGGAGAATATTCCCGCTCCCGACGGTATGTCGGTAAGGGTTATCTCGACCGTGTCGCCTCCGAGGAAGTATGCGATCAGCAGCTCTCCAGTAGTGGACATTGCGACCGTCCTCGTGGTGCTGGTGCTTGTATCCTCCCAGAACCGGAAGGAGTATCCTGGTTCTGCGGCTGTTCTGACCTCTATGTTGTCGCCGACGTTGAATTGCACCGGCGTGCCGGGATAGAGTTCCCATACCGCCGTTCCCTGGAGTCTGTACTCAAGGGTACCTGCTCCGAGGGGCGACGCCTCGAGGGTCAGGGTGGCTACGTTGGAACCAAGGAAGTACGCAGTGTACTCCGCAGGAGTGCCGGCAAGGTGGGTGCCCACATACCTGATGAGGCTTGTGGAGCTGTCATCCCAGTATCTGAAGGCATAGCCGCTTGCCGTAACGACCGTGATCGTCAGTTCATCGTTCCTGTTGATTTCGAACGGCGTGCCGCTCACGTACGGAACGGAGTCGGTCATTCCGGGCAGGGTCCAAGTGAACTCCTGCGCCCCTCCCGACGGGCTGTCGGTCAGAGTGATCTGGACCCTGTTGGGTGCATCGATGAGGAAGTATGCTGTGTGCGAAGCGCCGCCGACAGTTATCGGGAATGTCCTCGCATTAGTGTCATCGTTATCCTCCCAGAAGCGGAAGCTATACCCGATTAACGGAATTGCTTCTACCTCTACGTCATCACCGATGTTGAATGGCACCGGCGAGCCTGTGTAGTTGTACCATGTGGTGGTACCCGCAAGCCTGTACTGGAAGGTACCGGTTCCTGCGGGATATGCGGTCAGGGTAAGGTCGACCGTGCTGGTTCCGAGGAAGTACGCTGTGTAATCCTCCGTGCCCGTGGTGTTACTGGAGTGGTCGCCCACATTCCTCGTTGCACCGGCAGTAGTGTCGTCCATCCAGTACCTGAAAGTGTACGTGGGTGCCGCCTCTGCCGCGATCCACAGGTCGTCGTCCTTGTTGATTTCGAACGGTACCCCGCTCACGTACGGGACGTACGCGGTCATTCCGCTCAGCTGCCAGGAGAATATTCCCGCTCCCGAGGGGCTGTCGATCAGAGTTATCACGACCGTGTCGCCTCCGAGGAAGTATGCGGTCAGCGCGGCTCCGCCGGCTGCCATTGTGACTGTCCTCTCGACGTTGTCGTCGGCGTTCTCCCAGAACAGGAAGCTGTATCCTGCTTCAGCGGTCGCCTTTACCTCTACGACATCGCCGATGTTGAACCACAACGCCGGCGTGCTGTTGTATGTGACCCATGCTGTCATTCCCTGGAGCCTGTACTCGAAGGTACCGGCTTCCGGGGTGACGTCGGGTGACGCCTCGATGGTCAGAGTGACCCTGTTGAGTCCGAGGAAGTATGCGGTGTATTCCTCCGTGCCTGTGCTGAGGAGGTGGGTGCCCACGTTCCTGGGGAGGCTTGTAGAAGCATCATCCCAGAACCGGAAGCTGTATGTGGGTATCGCCGTTGTCGTGATCCACAGATCATCATCCTTGTTGATCGTGAACGGTGCGCCGGGCACGTACGGGATGTAAGTGGTCATTCCGTCCAGCTGCCAGGAGAACGTTCCCGTTCCCGACGGGTCTGCGGTCAGAGTTATCTCGACTACATCACTTCCGAGGAAGTATGCTGTGAGGATGTCATCGCCCAATACTGTGTATGTCCTTACGGGTACGTCGCTTGCGTCCTCCCAGAACATGAAGTCATATCCGGAAGGCGCGATCGCTCCGATCTCTATGACATCGTTGATGTTGAACGTCAGCGTCGTGCCTGCGTCGCAGTAATTCCATGCCGCCGCTCCCTGTATCCTGTACTGGAAGACACCGGTTATGGGCACGGCTGCGGGCAACGCCTCAAGGGTCAGGTCGGCCGTCTCGCCGGAGATATCAGATTGGAAGTATGCTGTGTATTCTGTGTTTGCGAGCTGCATTCCGACGTTCCTCGACATGCCTGCCAAGGCGTCATCCAACCAGTACTGGAAGGTGTAGTTGGGCGCCTCATCGGCCTCGATCGTCAGAATATCGATCGTGTTGACCAGGAACGGCGTGCCGCTCACGTACGGAACAGATCCGGTCATTCCGTCCAGCTGCCAAGAGAATATTCCCGCTCCCGACGGAATGTCGGTAAGGGTTATCTCGACCGTGTCGCCTCCGAGGAAGTATGCGGTCAATTCATTCTCGCTTGGTACCGATGACATCGTATGTGTCCTCTCGGCATTGGAGCTGGCATCCTCCCAGAACCGGAAGGAGTATCCTGATCCCGCGGTTGCCTTGACCTCTACGTTGTCGCCGATGTTGAACCAAACCGCCGTGCCGGGATAGGCTTCCCATACCGGCGTTCCCTGGAGTCTGTACTCAAAGGTGCCGGCTGCAACGACAGGCGATGCTTCAAGGGTCAGGGTGACCTTGTTGAGGTCATCGAGGAAGTACGCAATGTATTCCTCTGCGCCAGTGCTGAAGGGGTGGGTGCCCACATACCTGGTGAGGCTTGTGGAGCTGTCATCCCAATACCTGAAGGTATAGTCGGTTGCCGCAACGACCGCGATCGTCAGTTCGTCGCTCTTGTTAATGAAGAACGGCGTGCCGCTCGCATACGGAACGGATGCGGTCATTCCGGGCAGGATCCATGTGAATGCCTGCGCCCCTCCCAACGGGCTGTCGGTCAGAGTGACCTGGACCCTGTTGGGTACATCGATGAGGAAGTATGCTGTGTGCGAGGCACCGCCAGCGGTTATCGTGAATGTCCTCGCATTAGTATTATCATTATCCTCCCAGAAGCGGAAGCTATACCCGGATAACGGAATTGCTTCTACCTCTACATCATCACCGATGTTGAATTGCACCGGCGAGCCTGAGTAGTTCTGCCATACGGTGGTACCCGCAAGCCTGTACTGGAAGGAACCGGTTCCTGCGGGATATGCGGTCAGGGTAAGATTGACTGCGCCGGCTCCGAGGAAGTACGCGGTGTATTCCGCAGTGGCTGCAGTGTGCGTGCCCACATTCCTCGTTGCACCGGCGGTAGTGTCGTCCATCCAGTACCTGAAAGTGTACGTGGGTGCCGCCTCTGCCGCGATCCACAGGTTGTCGTCCTTGTTGATTTCGAACGGTACGCCGCTCACGTACGGGACG